>JAUWFS010000080.1:0-13303 GCA_030606805.1 Deltaproteobacteria bacterium | reverse complement strand
TTTTTATTTATAATCTAATTTCCGCTTTAACTTTTTCCACTAAACTTTCTATAGGGATTAAAATCTGTTTTTTAGTTGTCATATTCCGGAGAATAACTGATCCTTCTTCAAGTTCATTGTCTCCTATAATAAGCACATACGAGGCTTTAAGCCTGTCTGCACGTTTCATCCGGCTTTTCAGGCTTCTATTGCTCAAATCCATTTCAGGACGAATTCCTTCAAGACCAAAATTGCAGCTCCATTCAAAAGCTAAAGGTCTACTTTTTTCCCCAAGTGCAGCTATAAAAATATCAGGCTTTTGCGTAAAGTCTTTATCCCTGAGTCCTGTTATTTCTGCCAGCCTGTCAAGGCCTATTGCAAAGCCGATTGCAGGCTGGTCAGGCCCTCCCAGAGCCTTTACCAGACCATCATAACGCCCGCCACCGGCTACAGCATTCTGGGCGCCTAATAAACCTGTCTGAATTTCAAAGGTGGTTCGGGTATAATAGTCCAGACCCCTAACCAGTCTTTTGTCGATTACAAATGGAATTTTAAATTTTCCAAGCGCATATTTAACTGTTTCAAAGTGTTGAGTGCATTCGGGGCATAAATAATCTATCAGAGCAGGTGCATTCACCATAGCCTCACGGCACGAAGTGTTTTTGCAGTCAAGCGCCCTTAGAGGATTTTTTTTGCTTCTTCTAAGACAATCCTGACACAATTTTTCTGTTACAGATGAAAGAAAAATAGAAAGAGATTCCTTAAAATTTAAACGGCATTTCGGGCAACCCAATGAATTTATGTGGGGTTTTGCGTCCGTTACTTTAAGCATGGAAAAAAGTTTCACAGCCAGAAAAATAAGCTGCGCATCAATAAATGGCGAATCTATACCAAACACTTCGGCATTAATCTGATAAAATTGCCTATACCTTCCTTTCTGAGGTCTTTCTCTTCGAAACATCGGCCCGATGCTATAAAATTTCCGCACAGGATCCTTTGCATACATTTTATGCTGAATATATGAACGAACAACAGATGCTGTAGCTTCCGGCCTCAGTGTAATAAGGTCTCCCTTTCTGTCCGGGAAAGTATACATTTCTTTTTCTACAATATCGGTATCCTCTCCAATGCTCCTTGCAAAAAGCTCAGTACGTTCCAGAATCGGCAGTCGGATTTCCTTAAATCCAAAATCCTCAAAAAGTGAGCGGGTGGTTTTTTCTATATTTTGCCAGAGCTCAACTTCTCCAGGGAGAATATCTTTGAATCCTCTAATTAATTGAATCATTATATTAACTACTCAGGTTGTCAGGTTCAAGGTTTGCCTGGTTCCCATGCTCCGGTGTGGGAACCCATATGGTATGCATTCCCACGATAGAGCATGGGAACGAGAAAAAAGGAGTATGGTATAATAATTGGTAAGCGTTCACGGAACGTCGAAATTAGAAATTTGGTCTTCATGCTTTTGTATTGTTCTTCCCAATTTCCAATTTCAAGCCGTGAACGGCTACTAATTTATAAACTTATTTTATATCTTAATATGCTTTATTAAGTCAATACTAATGTTTTTCTTGACATGATATGTTTAAATTTATAAAAATTCTGTAAAAATAACAAGTTAAGAGGATAATACCATGCAATCACAGGTTACAGTCAAAACTCTGTATAGAATGAAGGAAAAGGGTGAAAAAATTGTTGCCCTTACAGCCTATGATTTTCCATTTGCCAGGATGGTTGATGAATCAGGAGTGCACCTTATTCTTGTGGGAGATTCATTGGGGATGGTGGTTCAGGGAGAATCAAGCACACTGCCTGTTACAATGGATGAGATGGTTTATCATACCCGGATTGTGTCCAAAGCCGTCCGGAACGCGATGGTTGTGGGCGATATGCCTTTTATGTCTTACCAGCCAGGCAAGAGCCAGGCAATTGCCAATGCAGGAAGGTTTCTTAAAGAAGCTGGAGCAGCAGCGATTAAACTTGAAGGAGGCGCAGCGGTCAGTGAGATAATTAAAGCAATATCAGAAGTAGGAATTCCAGTAATGGCTCATATCGGCCTTACCCCTCAGTCTGTTCATCAAATGGGAGGCTACAAGGTTCAGCGTGATGAAGAACGGCTGATGTCAGATGCTCTTGAAATAGAAGCAGCGGGAGCATTTTCTGTTGTTTTAGAAGGAATTCCTTCTAAAATTTCTGAAAAGATAACAAAAGCCCTGACAATTCCGACCATTGGGATTGGTGCGGGCTCGTATTGTGACGGACAAATCCTTGTTCTTCACGATCTCCTTGGATTAAATGAAAGACATGTCCCGAAATTTGTTAAGCAATACGCCGGAATTGTTGATGAAGCTAAAAAGGGGATAAAACAATATGTGGAAGAAGTGCAGGCAGGCAAATTTCCCGGCAAAGAACATAGTTATTGAGGTAACGGTTTACGGTTCACAGTTATCGGTTCACGGTTGAAAAAAACAGAAGGTAGAGGAGAATTACAGTGTCCTCCGTTGCATAGTTTATTGAAAAAACTGTGAACTGTGAACTGACAACCGTAAACCATTGTTACCGTTATTGATTCCCGAAATTGTTTTGCCCTCCGCAGTCAGGGCATTGCCAGGTTATTCCATTGCAAGACATTCCCCAGACATTTTCATACATGCAGTTCTGACAAATTGCAAAGCCGCACCTGCATGTCCAGTAAAAGGGGGCTTTATTGCCGCAGCAATGGCAGTTTGTTGGCTTTGTTCGGAGCCGTCTTTCACGGTATTTCAATTTAGTTGAAGAGTCTGCCATGTTCTACACTTATGCAATGGTTCATTACAACATCTATACCTGCTTTTGTCAGTAATTTTGCAGCTTCATGATTTTCTATATTAAGCTGCATCCAGAAAACTTTTGGCTTGATTCGAATAGCTTCATGTGCATGCGGCATTATCTGAGAGGAGTTTCTAAATACATTAACAATGTCTACAGGGTCCTTAATATCTTCTATTGATGAATATGCTTTTTCTCCAAGAATCTCCTTTTGCTTGGGTCGTACTGGAATAATTTTATAGCCTTGTTCTTTAAGATACTTGGCAACAATATGGGAGTCTCTTTGCGGTTTAGGGCTCAAACCTAAAACTGCTATGTTTTTTGAATCTGCCAGAATATGTTTTATTTCACTGTCTTCAGTGATTATTTTGCCTTTTTTCATATATGTTCTCCAAACGTTAAGTGCCTAAAGTGAGCTAAAGTATATTAAAGTGCCTAAAGTTAAGGAATGCGCCTTTGGCGCTGCCAATTTTAACTTTTTTACCATACAACTTTAGCTCACTTTAGGCACTTTCTACTCATCTATGAGTTAAACAGTCTTGTTGTTTTAATCTATTAGTGATAATAGCAGATAAAATCTTCTGTTAAGCAAAAAAACAGGCAACCGTTTGCAGTTAACGGTTGATAAAACTGTGAACCGTAAACCGTAAACCGTAAACCATTACAAAGATAGATACCAATAAAACCTGTAATCTGCAACCTGAATTCTTATGTATAAAGACAAAACAATATACCTGATAGACGGCAGCGCGTATATTTATCGTGCTTATCATGCAATCAGGGGGCTTTCCAATTCAAAAGGTCTTCCCACAAATGCTGTTTTGGGTTTTACAAAAATGCTTTTAAAGCTCATAGAAGATCGTAATCCAGAATACGCAGGAATGTTTTTTGACGTAAAAGGCCCTACTTTTAGACATGAAATGTTTGACGCCTATAAAGCCAACCGTCCTCCCATGCCGGAAGATTTATCAATTCAAATTCCATATATAAAGGATATAACAAAAGGGTTCAACCTACCGGTTGTTGAAATGTCGGGCTACGAAGCCGATGATCTCATAGGCACTCTTGCGCGCAAGGCAGAGGAGGCGGGATTTTCTGTAATTATGGTTACAGGCGATAAAGATTTCATGCAGCTTGTTACAGATAAATCTATTATCTGGGACCCAATGAAAGAAAAAACAATTGATATTGATTTTATTAAAGATACATACGGGCTTGAACCTCGCCAGATGGTTGATGTTATGGGGCTTTCCGGTGATTCTGCCGATAATATTCCCGGAGTACCCGGGATGGGCCCAAAGACTTCGCTTGCATTGATAAAGACGTTCGGGAGCATGGAGCATTTATATGAGCAGGTAGATACAATAAAGAAAAAAAAGCAGCATGAAAATCTTGTCCGGTATAAAGAACAGGCATTATTGAGCAGAGAACTTGTTAGAATAAATGACAAAGTATCCTTGGCCTTTACACCTGAAGACTTTAAATATAAAGCTCCTGACAACGCCGTTCTCTCCGGACTCTTTAAAAAACTGGAATTCAGGCAGTTGCAGCAGTCTGTTATAAAACGGGCGGATTTATCAAAAAAGAAATACAAGGCAGTATTGAGTATTGATGAGCTTTCCGATCTTATTGCGATTTTAGAGGCTTCAGGCTTATTTGCCATTGATACTGAAACTACCTCTAAAAATCCAATGGCGGCAGAGCTAGTGGGTTTGTCTTTTTCAGTAAAGGCTGATGAGGCTTTTTACATTCCGTGCACTCATGAATATAAAAACGCACCAAAACAGCTTAAGCGGGATGAAGTTTTAAAGATGCTTAAGCCGGTACTTGAAAATCATAAACTAAAAAAAATAGGCCAGAACATAAAATATGACTGGATTGTCCTTTCACGTCATGGAATAAATCTTTCCGGAGTAATATTTGATACCATGCTGGCATCTTACCTTATTAACCCTTCGAAGCGCGCTCACAATCTTGACCAGATTGCTCTTGATTTTCTCGATCACAAGACGATTTTATACGAGGAAGTAGCAGGTAAAGGTAAAAATGCTTCCTGTTTCTCAAAGGTTCCCCTTGAAAAGGCTGTGCCGTATGCCTGTGAGGATGCCGATATTACGCTTATGGCTTACAATGTACTTATGCCCATGCTGAAAGACCTGGGGCTTGAAGAACTTTTTGAAAAAGTAGAAATGCCCCTTGTGCCGGTCCTTATGAAAATGGAAATGACGGGAATTAATGTTGATAGAGAAAAGCTGATGGTTCTTTCAAAATCATTTGAACATCAGCTTGATCAGCTTGAAAGCAGTATATATTCAATCGCAGGGGAAGAATTCAACATCAGATCTTCACAGCAATTAGGAAAAATACTTTTTGAAAAACTAAAATTGCCGGTGCAAAAGAAGACAAAAAAGAAGACAGGCTATTCAACTGATGTAGATGTTCTTGCAGTTCTTGCAGAGCAGCACGAACTTCCTGCTTTAATATTAAGGCACCGGACTCTTGCAAAACTTAAGTCAACATATGCGGATGCTTTGATAGATCTTGCAAATCCGGAAACAGGACGTATCCACACTTCATACAATCAGACAGTTACCGCTACAGGCCGTCTTAGCAGCTCTGAACCGAATCTTCAGAATATTCCGGTCCGAACCGATGAGGGAAAAGAAATAAGAAAAGCTTTTATCCCAAGAAAAGGATGGTATTTGCTTGCCGCAGATTATTCTCAGATAGAACTCCGCATACTTGCCCATTATTCAGATGATAAAATACTTATCAAGGCTTTTAAAGAAGATGAAGATATACATACCCGGACTGCAACAGAGGTTTTCCAGGTTTTTCCATCTTTAATTAATTCCGAATTAAGGCAGCAGGCCAAGGTTATAAACTTCGGCATTATTTATGGAATGAGTCCCTACGGTCTTTCCAAAGAGCTGGGTATAAGCCGAAAAATGGCGAAAACCTATATACATAACTACTTTACAAGATACAGCGGCGTAAAGCAGTTTATAGACGAGACGATCAAAGAGGCCAGGATTTCAAATAAGACAAGCACTTTGCTTGGCCGTATTCGTCTTTTGCCGGATATTAACAGCTCAAATAAAAACTTGCGTGAGTTTGCCGAAAGGACAGCAATAAATACCCCTATCCAGGGAACGGCGGCAGATCTGATAAAAATAGCCATGATAACAGTGGACTCTGCATTTACAGAGAGATGCCTTAAATCTGCAATGCTGCTTTCCGTACACGATGAGATTATTTTTGAAGTGCCTCCCGATGAACTGGATACAGTCAGAAGTCTTGTTAAAGATATAATGGAGGGTGTCTGGGATCTGAAGGTGCCGCTGAAGGTTAATATGGCGGTGGGAAAAAATTGGGCTGAAGCCAAATAGTTTCCGGCCGGAAACGCCCCTTTTTTGCAATCTCTGTGTCAATTTTAAAAAATATCAATAATAAACCTTGCTTTCAGCCTAAAAGGTGTTATAGTTACTTTTAATCAATAAAGGCTCATTCTTAATTGGTGGGCCGGTTTCGTTCTAAAGGAAAAGTACCATTTGTCAAAGTGGCACCTGAAGTCTGGAACTATGAGAATTTCCGCAAAGGAGGGTGTTAATTATGGCTAATGGAATTGTAAAATGGTTTAATAGCGGTAAAGGGTTTGGCTTCATTGAGCAGGAAGATGGTCCGGATGTATTTGTTCATCATTCAGCAATCAATGCAAGTGGTTTTAAGTCTCTTGAAGAAGGCGACCGAGTTACCTTTGACATTGAGCAGGGTCAAAAAGGTCCCGCTGCAGCAAATGTCACCACGGTTTAGACCAATATTTCTGAGTTAAAAAAAGGGCATTCCATCAAATTATGAGGGAATGCCCTTTTTGTTTTGCCTCCTAAAGATCCAGCCAATTTTTGAGTTTTTCTTATGTAAACTCAAATAAGTCGTTCGACAGCCGCTTTTACTCCATGTACAACTTTTGCCATTCTTTCATAATCAAGTGTGTCATGCGTATCACTTGCTGTGTGGTAGTAAGGATTTCGATAAAAAGCGGTATCGGTTATCATTACAGCACGATAACCAAACTTATAAAATGACCAGTGGTCTGAAAAGTCAATTCCTATAACTATAGGTAAAGCATTATACGAAAAAATTGGGATGTCTGTTCCCTCTTTGAAACCTTTCTTGACCATTTCCGTGAATTTTCTTGACCTGAGGTTTCCAACCGCTGCTATAAAATTACCTTTGGTTGAAAATTTTCGCTTCATGAAAGGGAGCGGAAATTCCTGGCTGCGAGGGCTATCTGCAAAATACCCGATCATCTCAAGGCAGATCATGCCAATAATTTTTTGACGACTCTTCTTTAGCATTTGTGCATAGTGGTAACTACCCATATTTTTCGTTCTATATGCCGGTGGTTCCTCAAGAGCAAAAGCAACAAACTGAATTGCCGGGGCCACCCTTGATTTTGAGACAAGTCTTGCGATTTCCAAAAGACCGGCAACTGCACTTGCATTATCGTCCGCTCCAGGACTGCCCGCAACTGTATCGTAATGAGCTCCCAGTACAACTATCCCTTCTTCTTTGTTTGATCCAGGTATGCTGCCAATAATATTTCGATAAGTATTTCCTCGAAACACAAAAGATTGCTCATTAACATGACAGCCATATTCTTTAAACCGGCTGGATATATATTCTGCAACCTGATAGAGCTTTTCGTGGTCATTGTAACTTCGTGGGCCTATATCAACAGAAAGATAACGGATAGTTTCTTGCAAGCGTTTTATACTTTCCTGGAGTATCATCCTGAACCTTTAACCTCGATACACGTCCCAAAATTTCAAATTTAATCCATTATCCGTTACTCAAATTAAATTTATTTAATACATTACTGCAAGGCCCAGAAAGACGTGTCGGCGGAACGCAAAACACTGGAATTTTTGGATTGTCTTTAAGGGTTCCCTTAAGTTTGCCGGCTTTGGCTATAGCAATACCATACAACGGATCATCATCAGAACGCAGTGCATTCCAGGCATTCTTTTGAAATATTAAAACCTTGCCTTTAGGAGTTACAAACTTATTTGCACAGTCAAAAACTCTTTCAGTTTCCGCCTGTTCCAAACGTCTTAATGCCCTTATTCCAAGAAGTTTATGAACGCCTGCCATGCCACCCCACTTGCCACGCGGCGCACTTGGCATGGTTATGAACACGCAAAGGCCGATGCGGAAAGGAGAATCATATTTCAGATTAAACAATGCTTCCCTACGCTGTTTGTTTAGCTTAGTTACTGCCTGATTAGAATCAAAAGGAAGATCGAGAACACCCGCTGGTTTAAGGATGCTTTTCCAGAAACGGTGCTCCTTTTTGTTGCCTTCAAATGAAAAAAACATTCCATTCTCAACTGAATGTGTTGCGGGGTTCCCCAATACCAGAAGGAGAGGAGGGCGCTTATCTTTTTTTAATGGAATAAGCTGTTCGGATTTATATGTAAGCAGATTGCCTTTTTTCCCGTATATCTTTTTATTAAAAGGATCAGAGGTTAAAAAATCTTTCCATTTTGCATCAAACTTTTTTCTTCCTTCTTTTGTTTCAAACAGTTCGTCAAGATTAATTTCGCAATCAATAGTACAGCCTTTAGATTTGCGCCAGGCAAGAAGGTTTTGATGTTTATTCAAGCTTATCAACTACGCCCCCTCTTATATTTTTCATTTAAGTAAGGCCAATTATTTAATTTAGCAGCTAAATATTTTTTGCATTATTTAAATCATCGGCTATCTCTCGAAACTGTTCCAAAGCGGCTTCGAGGTCTTCAACGATTTCTATGGCGAGTATGCCAGGGTCGGGCAGGTTTTCAGAATCTTCAAGGCTTTTATCCTTTAGCCAGAAAATGTCGAGGCTGGCTTTGTCCCGGTTTACAAGTTCTTCATAGTCAAATACACGCCAGCGACCATCCGAATTCTTCTCAGTCCATGTTGGTTTGCGTTTGTTTCTGTTTTTCGGATTATAGCACTTTACAAACTCATCAAGGTCTTTGCGTTTTAATGGATTTGTTTTGAGCGTAAAGTGTATGTTTGTTCGCAAGTCGTAGATCCAGAGCTTTTTTGTCCATGGAATTTCAGATGCTGGTTTGCGGTCAAAGAATAGCACGTTTGCCTTTACGCCTTGCGCGTAAAACAGGCCGGTTGGCAGACGCAGGAGTGTGTGAACTTCACATTCATGCAGGAGTTTTCTGCGGATGTTTTCTCCGGCTCCGCCTTCAAAAAGAACGTTATCTGGAACAACAATTGCTGACCGTCCGTTCTGTTTAAGCAGGGTTTTTACATGCTGGACAAAATTGAGCTGCTTGTTTGAGGTTGTGGACCAGAAATCCTCTCTTTCAATGATATCCTTTTCCTTAGAAATTTGGCCTTTACCGTTGACAATTGTTGTGCTGCTTTTTTTGCCAAATGGCGGATTGGTGAGAACCATGTTGAATCGGTCGCCAGGATCTGCGGCAAGAGAATCAGCCACTATTATTGGAAGATCTCCACCTGCCTGCCTCTTTTTATTCGGCGCAGATGAATCACTGCCGATACCGTGAAGCATGAGGTTCATAGCGCAAAGGCGTGCAGTACTTTGAACCAGTTCCCAGCCTTTGAATGTTTTTTCTTTAAGATCACGCTTCTCCGTTTTAGTCATATTCGGGTTTTGATCAACTATATAATCATGCGTAGCAAGGATAAACCCCCCGGTACCGCAGGCAGGATCGCAAATGGTTTCGCCCGGTTTTGGGTTCATTACATCAACCATGGCGTGTATTAAAGGACGGGGTGTAAAATACTGACCAGCCCCTGTTTTTGTGTCCTGAGCATTTTTTTCCAAAAGACCTTCATAGGCATCGCCCTTGACGTCAGCACTCATTATTGACCAGTTTTCCTTGTCAATAAGATCAACAATCAGACGGCGCAGTTTTGCAGGGTCCTGAAATTTATTCTGAGATTTGTTAAAAATTAGTCCAAGCAGCCCTTTTCCTTTTCCCAGATTTTCCAGAATATGACGGTAATGATCAAACAGTTCGTCACCATCCTTTTTTATCAAACTCTGCCAGTTGTACTTTTGAGGGATCGGACTTGATTGGTTATATGGCGGTCTATTCCTCTCATCTGCCATCTTGAGAAACAGCAGATATGTAAGCTGTTCCACATAATCTCCATAACTCATCCCGTCATCACGCAGAACGTTACAATAGTTCCATAATTTTTGGACAATATTTGCTGGACTCATAATTCTTCCGGTATCAAATTTAATATATTCTGTCTATCGCCGATAAACTTACTGAAATTGCGGACACACCATTCTTATTGTTATTCCACCGAAGCAAAAATCGACTTCTCAATAATTTCTGAAAATAAAGCTTCCATAGGCTGGTAATCTCTATCCATACTAGCCTGCACCGCCGTAATATATTCCTGTTTTTTATTCAACTTATAATCCTATGAGCCTCTATTCTCACTATTTGCAAATAAATCGATCATAACTTGTTGAAAGAACAAGCCTTAATATTTATTTGCACCGCTGTTTGCAAATAAACCCTCCTGTCCTTTATCAATCGGCAGTCTGTACTTTACGGTCTTTTTTGCTGCCATATCTCTAATTCCTTTGACCAAACCTGAAGTTCATCGAATATGTTAAATCGGCCTGAATCATGCTTGGCTAATTATCCTGTGATTTGTTTTCTGAAACAAGTTTGCCTGAAAATGCTTTTTTAAGTAGTGATTGGCGAAGGCGTTCGATACGTTTAATATTTGTATCAACGACAGTATCTATCTCATTAGCAATAGTCAAAGCACCATCACACTCGTTATAAATAGCCTGCTGTTCTCTAATAGGAGGCAAAGGAATGGGTAACTTTCGAATATCTCTTATATAAATTGCTTGTTGAGCTGTTGCCCCAGAAATACCAAGTATTTTTTTATGAATAGGAGATGATTTCAAGGACATAAGAATATATCCAGTATTTATATTTTTAAAAAGTTTGATTAAAATTACACTACCCATTAAACAAAAATTTCTATCAGTATCGACGATACAGGTTCTACCAATGGTTGCACCCCTACTTACAACTAAGATATCATTTCTTTCGGGGTTACATCTATTTCTAAATTTATCTCCATCTTTTAAACTAACGTACTTTGCATCATTAAAAATAACCCCCTTTTCTCTAACATCTTTTGCCGATAACAACGGCATACCTTTACCCTTTGTTTTTGGTGAAATATGTTCACCATCAGTAATTTTTATCGACAGTTTGTCCATGGAGACCCATACCCAACTATTTTGCAAAGGCGGCAGGTCTTCAATATCAGGCTTTACAGGCTTTTTATATTTCTTCTTCCACTTATCATCATTCGGTTTTTTACCTTTGGCTTTCAGTTTGGCCAATTCTGCTTCTTCCCATTTTTTTCGGCGTTCGGCTAAGATGCGTTGTAAAAGTTTGCCGGCTGGTTCAACATCGGGGTGCTCTTTTCGCCATTCTTCTGTGAGCTTGCCTTCGACAGCGGCTTTGAGGACAGATGCTTTGCATCGCTTGAGGTTGGCTTTTACGCGCTTGAGGTTGTCAACAGCTTCATCCAGGCGGGAAAATTGTTTTTCGATTTCTGCAGAAATGCGCTTTTGCTCATTTTGTGGAGCGATTGGTACAGTCACTATATCAGCAAAGCCTTGGCTTATTCCACCTTGAGCGGCACCCCTAAAATCTTTAAGTATCTGCTGATTTCCTTCTGATGAAAAAAGATAATAAAAGAGATATAATGGATTTATTTCTTCAGCGCAGCGACAAAGGAATACATGTTCATTTATCACAGTTTGTTTATGTGGAAATGATTCTCTTACAAGAGATGTTTTGCCTGTAGTAGCACCATCTTTTACTATTAAAATATCATTTTTTTGAATATGCCCCCGAACCATCCTATCCGCAAATTCTTCAGGTACGTACTTTATTTTTGCGAACTTAAATCCACCATTCGCGTTAAGATGTTCACCGCCAATACTTGGAACACCTGTTTTAATATTTTTCACACCACCACGCGGCCGCTTCCCAGATTCAAGAGCAATTAACAACTTCCGGAGAGGTGAAGTTGTCCAATAAGATGGTAATTGATTTTTTTTATTTTTCTTCATGCCGTAAACACATCGCCTGTAAGCCTATAACTTTCGCATGTATATCCACAGATAGTATAATTAGCTTTTCTTTTGTTTGCAGTATGAACCGCGTTTTTCTTTTGCTGTAAAGCCGATTTTTTTCTTTGGCTTATTTTCAATATTTATTAATTGATCTAACGTCTCAAAAACAATTTGAAAACGTTCATCAGTAATCTGTTTTAACTCTTCGAGCTCTTTCCTGAGCTCTTCATTGTCAAGAAACAGTTGCCTGAGCTTCACAAATACACGTATTATCTGTATATTTACTTCAACAGCCCTGTCACTTTTCAACACAGAAGAAAGCATGGCAACTCCTTGCTCAGTGAAGGCCATGGGGGAATGCCTTAAACCCATTTTAATACTATTGGAGGTCACAAATTGTGACCTCCAATTTTTAAGTTCTTCTTTTGTGAGCTCAAACATAAAGTCATGCGGAAAACGTTTAATGTTTCTTCTTACAGCCTGTTTTAAAGCCTTTGTTTCAACACCGTAAAGTTCTGCAAGATTTCTGTCCAGCATTACTTTTGTTCCACGAATCAGATATATTTTACCGGCAATTGTTTCGACAGATACAATATCAGACACAATAATATCCTTTTTCATTATGCCACAAGTCGCTCATTTAAGTCATCAAGCATAATATTTAATTCTTCACCAAACAACTGATACACTTTCCCAATCCCACCCTCCTGCGAAAAAGGCGCATATTCAAAATCATCTGTTTCAATGCTCAGGTTCCCTGCAATATGATCTTTTATCATCTCAAGCCAGCGAATCTGTTCTTCTGTGAACTTTTTTCCCTGCTGTGCAAGCCATGCTTTAAAATTTGCATCCACCTTTTCCGGAAACGGCACAAGCTCGTTTTCCTGATCCAGCGCAAACCGAACAAGGGACACCAAATCTGTTAAAATATGCGGTCCGCTTGCTCCACTAACCTTTGATTTTTCAAGAGCAGCATAGGCCAGCCAGAGATTATTCTCAGTCCAAAGATGAGGCGGTTTTTTAATGGCATCTGCAAGCTCCTTTATATCCTCAAACCGTAAACGCATTTTGTACGGCCTTGAGTAAAGAATCTGCAGGGCGGTGATTTCATCCTTGTTTTCCTCAATGAACTTTTTAAAAGACTCGATCATACCTTTTGCCTTGTCCAAAGCTTCTGCACTAAAACCTGCTTCTATAACCTGATCCTGGCTCACATGATCAATGGTTTGCTCGTTCTTTTTCTTAATCTCAATAAGTAGATTTCGAAGATCCGGACTGTGCAATGGCTTTACTGCATTTTTTATCAGGTTTTCTGCGGTCTGCAATACCTGCTCTTCTGAGGGCTTATCTATATCAGGGTTGTCTTCT
>JAUWFS010000234.1:0-4375 GCA_030606805.1 Deltaproteobacteria bacterium | reverse complement strand
AGTGGATTAATGAAGCCTGAGCCGGGACTTGATAAATTGCTTCTTAAAAAGGGTATACGATTTATTGCGCAGCCAAACCAGAAGGCAATGAAAATTTACAATGAACTATCATCGACAAAAAGGATCGGCGCCTGTTTCCATTTAACATGTTAAATCTACAACAATACTTAAAGTAATTTATGAAAATTATGCCGCTTCGCAACACTAAAGGCTAATAAAAAAACTACCAGGAACCTATCTGCATGTTTTTCCGTTTTCCGCCCGTAAACAGCTATCCGGACCGAATCTTTCCGGGTACTATCAAAATAAGATATCAAAAAATGCGAGAGCTTGGAAATAATAAGAAAAGGGTGGTCATCGGATATCGACGTTAATTTTGGCTGATCCTTGGCCCCCGATACCGGGCGATCATTCGTTGGTTGGACACAAGAAAATGATCTGGAGGTAGAAATTGAAATTCTTTGTTATTTACGGTTTTGATTAATAGTGAATTCAAGAGAAGGAGGAAAATAATGAAAGTAAGAAAGGAGCAAAGAAAGGGCGCAATAGCCATTGTTACTATTATAACGCTCATTTTTATTGGTGGGTGTGCTTCCAAAGTTAAGATTAGAGCATCCGACATGATGCTTAAAGAAAATCGAGTGAAAAAGATTGCAGTGCTTGCTGAAGGAAAGATAAATTGGCCAAGGATGGGGAAAGGCGGACAAGTTTTGGGGGTATCGGATAGTAAGAAGGCTCTCAGGGAACATATTTCGAAGACGAAACAAATTCTCACTAATAAGGGTTATGAATTGTTCTTTGCTGAACATGTAGGTATTGGTTATTACTGTAAGAAATGGTGGCTTATGCCAGAAAGATATGGTGAAGATGAATCATGCCAGTTGCAACTGATAGAAGACTCAAAGCCCGTATTTACATATCCAAAATTTCAAGACAGTCAGGAGTTCAGCAAAGCAGTGCATAATATCAACGAACAACTTGAATTAGCCCTTGTTGAAAAGCGATTAGATAGTTTTGTACCCTCCAAGAAAGATATAGAAGTTATTCAACAAGCTACAGAGGCGGATACCATTTGCCTAAACCGTATATATGGAGTGAAGTTTTCAACTCGTCGTAAAGCAGGTGCCTTTGCTTTAGGTGTCGTAGCTGGAATGTTTGGAGCATATGGTCATGGTCATATCAGTGATATGGTAGAATCTTATTTCGTTTTTATCGATGCAACAAGAGGAGATGTGTTATGGCAACATGGAATCTATACACAGGGAGAGCCAATAGAACCTAGTGAAAAATTCCTTGAGAACGTTCTAAAGTTTTTCCCAGCGAGAAATGAACCGTTTGACCAAAAGGCGTGTGCCAAGGGAAAGGATGGCTTTGTCTATTGTAAGTAATTCATCGATACCCCATGAGATATTCGGCCTTCTCATTTCCCACCCATGTCCGCCACAGATTTTACTTTTGCGGGGAATGTGGGACATCCATAAATAAGTAAACAACTATCTTTTAAGCATGATTTGGTTACTTATTTATGGGCCCGTTCTTATCCATCACTTGCCATAGAAAATAAATTCTTGCCCTTTATGAAAATTTTCGCTATGAGCAACGGGATGTATTTTTTCATGCCTCAACGAGAGAAAGTAAGTTTAGAACAATTATATATTTGAGAGAAGGAGGGAACATAATATGAGATCGTCAGCAAAGGATTATATTCTATTAGTAGTTTGTATTTTCTTTGTAACCGCATGTGCCGTAAGAACGCCTGTACAGAAAGTATCGATCGCAGACATAAAGGCAAATCTCAAGTACGAAAACGTCATCTTCAGAAACTTTACGGCAAATCCCGGCGTTAAGGCCCCTGAGGGACAGATGATTGAATGCAGGCAGAGTGCAATCAATTATCTCCAGATGAAACGTATCTATAATAAAACAGAGCAGGATAGCGGTTTCTCATATACGGGACCGACTATGTATGTGGATGTGAATGTCACGAGTTTAAGGATTGTCGGCGGGGCGGCTCGCTTCTGGGCAGGGGCATTTGCAGGACGATCCAACATGAATATAGACGTTAAACTCATAGATGCTGACGGTACGGTAATTGCTCAAAAAGAATTGATAGGAGCACCGAATGCCTTATCATCCGCATGGAGCTTTGGGGGTGCCGACAGGTCACTTGCGCAAAAGATGGGTTTTTTATTAGGTGATTTTATTCTGGCGAATTCAATAGGAAAGTAAAACAAAATCAGACGGAAGAAACTAGATGTGCGCCATGGCCCAGCTATTTCCGGTGAAAAAAGTTTGCATTAGTATTCAAGGTGTTCCTGCGAATTTCAAAACTATTTTTCGCGAAGAGTATTCAAGTTAAGACAAATTAAGATTTATGGTGAAATGGCCGCAACCTATTGAAATAATATCATATAAAAAAGACCTAGACTTTTATCTCCATATATTGTAGTATATATTGAATACTGTACAATATATGGGGAGGCACATTCGGTGCATATCAAGAAGCAGTTAGGCTTTTCCGGGCTAAGAAAAATATTATCAAAGCGATTTCTTCAAGTGAAAGATACTCGCGATACCGGTAAGGTCGATCATCGCCTGCATGATTTTTTCATGAGTGCTTTTGCCATGATGTACTTCCAAGACCCATCCCTGCTTGCATTCCAGCGTAAATTACAAAATTCCACCAACCTGAACAATCTTAAGACAATGTTTGATGTAAAATCCATCCCAAGGGACAGCCAATTGAGAGACATTCTGGACCCATTGCCTACAGACATCCTGGAAAAGATTTTTCCTGACTACCTTAGCCAGCTTCAAAGGGGCAAACATCTTCAGAACTATCAGTTCCTCAATGGTATGTATCTTATGCCGCTGGATGGATCAGAATATTTTTCTTCGAATAAAATCCATTGTCCAGGCTGTCTGACAAAAGAGAGCTCCAAAGGAAATGTGCGTTATCATCACCAAATTCTTCAGGCAGTCATCGTTCATCCGGACATCAAGCAAGTCCTTCCTCTTGCCACTGAACCGATTCAAAATACAGATGGAACAGAAAAACAGGATTGTGAAATCAATGCCGGCAAAAGGTTCATTGGCAACATTAGAAAAACCCATCCGAAGTTAAAGATCATTGTAACAGGTGATGGTCTTTACTCTAAGCAACCCTTTGTCGATGAACTGAAGAAAGCTAATATGTCCTTTATTCTGGTCGCCAAACCAAAAGATCATAAGGTTCTTTTTGAATGGGTACACGAAATTACCCAGTTAGGCGACAGCAAAAGTTTAGAAATATCTGATGCAAAAGGCCGCCGACACCTCTATCAATGGGTCAACCATGTGCCGCTCAACGGCACAAAGGATGCCGACCATGTCAACTTTTTTAAATACCAAATTGTCTCAAAGGATAACAAAGTTACCTACAAAAACACTTGGGTGACCGACATCAGCATCGATGAAAATAATATCATTACATTAGTCAAAGGCGGCCGGGCTCGGTGGAAAATCGAAAACGAAACCTTCAACACACTGAAAAACCAAGGCTATCATATTGAACATAACTATGGTCATGGTGAAAAGAATCTATCCATGATATTTTTTATGTTAAATTTACTCGCCTTTTTTTACTCACCAGATATTAGAACTCACCGACCTTTTATATCAAAAATGCAGGTCGGATTTTAGCTCTCGAAAGGAGTTCTGGAACCAGCTCCGGTGCACTTTTAGATTTATGGTATTTACAGGTTGGGAATCAATGATTGAGCAAATTATAGGCATGCCTGAATCCATGCCACCATAATTTTTTAAATACTGCATTTTCAGTTGGTTAAAAAAGATCATCAGGTTTTAAGGGATAACTGTTTCCTCAGCATCATTTATGAATATTTTTTACCTTTCCCAGGCTTCCAATCATCTGATTCCAAGACATTTGCTGCTTCAAATTTTGCTTCCTATCAACTTCAGGCATATATTTTGTCTTCTTTATCGTGTTTGATACTAATCTGGGGCTTCGCCGAGAATTGCTGGCCATGGTCTTGAGTTGTTGACATTTCGGATTCCTCGTTTTTGCAGAAACTGCATCCGGCCGGAAAGTCGGTTGTTTACTTTTACTGCCCGTTTCATATCATGGGAGCCGAGAATTTACCATCCATCTATAACAACGACAAAAAGATCCTGCAGAGCTTGTCCATGCGTACATACTGGAGATACGAAATGAAACCGAGGGAAACACACCTTCGTCCCCAAGATCATGCTGGGACTTTATAAGAAGGGCCCTATTACCATCGTCAATGACAAACCCAGAAAGATTTACTACGTAAAGCTGGTCATTAGATTCGAATACTTACAGCATGTACTTTCCCTGTCCCCCCGGAAAGGA
>JAUWFS010000172.1:0-7345 GCA_030606805.1 Deltaproteobacteria bacterium | reverse complement strand
TCCAGATAGGTTATTTTGTCTCTGATATTATCAATTTCATTTAGGCAATCATTTGATGTGATTGCCATTGTTGCTCCGCCCAATGAACTGTTGCCTAATGATTTGTAGGTATCAACAGGCAAGTCGGGAAGCATTCCAATGGAAATCGCTGATTTGGGATTGATATAAAAACCAAAGGTGCCGGCCACATAAAATGTAGAAAGATCTTTAAGCGACATTCCTACCGAAGAAGTAATAGTTTCAAGTATTGTATACATTGCGGCCTTAGAGCTTATCAGGCTGTCAAGATCCGCCTGGCTGATTATAAGATCAGACCCTGTTCCGGATTTGTTTGCAGGCACTACCACGTAATATTTCATACCATCTTTATCTTTCAGCCTGTTACCGCACATTGATGGCACGAACTTGCCGCGGATGTCGATAATGCCATAAAGAAAGAGACAGGCTGCAAGGTCTATCAGTCCTGACCCGCAAATTCCCTTAGGAGGCTCATCTCCTATTGTATGAGCTTTAATGTTAAAAGTAACAGGGTCAATTGTAATCCGATCAATAACTCCTGGACCAGCCAGCATTCCCATCCTGGTTACACCGCCTTCGAGGGCGGGGCCTGCCGCACCGGCGCATGCTATAAGCCAATGTTTATTGCCTAACAAGACTTCAGCATTTGTGCCAACATCTACTAAAATGGATACATCTTCTTTTTTATCAATACCCGAGAAAAGAATACCTGCTATCAGGTCGCCTCCAAAGTAGCTGCCGACATTTGGGAATATAATAACTCTTGCAAGAGGGTTAACATTAATGCCGAATTCTTTTGCTTTAATAAGGCCGGGCTTGTTTACGACAGGAATATACGGTTCTCGTATTATCCAATATGGATTGAGCCCCATGAAAAAATGGGTCATGGCAGTATTGCCTGCTACAGAAACAGCGTATATATTATCAGGTTTGATGTTGCATGAGCTGCACAATTTTTCAATCATTTGATTGAGACCGTCTATAATCAGTTTGTTTATATTTTTCAGCCCTTCATCCTGATCAGAGTAATGTATCCTGGTTAATATATCAGGCCCAACAGCTATCTGGGGGTTGTCAAATGTATGTTCGGCAAGAATTTGATCTGTTGAAAGGTCTATGATGCGCAGGACAACTTTTGTGGTGCCCAAGTCAACAGCCAGACCTGCAATGGGAACTGTATCTGTTGAGTCGGTAATACCTGTAAGAATCCATCTTGTGCGGTCTTTTAAAAAGATACAGCGGATATTATAATTCCATTTTCTGAGAAGATCAGGGAGCTGCCTTAATAAATAAAGATCAATATCTACGGCATCGGTTTCAAGATAAGGTTTTAGGGCCTTTATCAGCCTTTCAGCATCCGCAGTATTATCTTGTAAAGAGGGTGGGGTTAATGAAACAGTTTTTATCAGCATTCCTTAACTTTAGGCACTTTAATATACTTTAGCTCACTTTAGGCACTTATGTTCGCACCGAAGGTGCGCTAATTTATAATACGAAACTCATGTTGCCAGTTACTGCGAGGCATTCAAACTTATGGTTTTTTTCAGCTATGCTTTTCATACAATCTTCAACAATTTTATCCATTTCACTATCAGTTCTTTCCTGATTAATATGAAAAAGCCCCAATTTCTTTACTCCGGCTTCAGAAGCAAGATTCAGCGCATCGGTATATGCCGAGTGTCCCCATTCAATAGTTGTTTTATATTCATTAGGTGTATATTCCGCATCGTGAATAAGCAGATCCGCTTCATAAGAGAATTTAAGATATTCTTTATACTCCAGACCTCCAGGATGGATAAAACCCAGCTCATTATCTGTAAGAAAAACAAAAGATTTCCCGTCTTCAATGAATTTATATCCACTACCCCGGTTAGGATGGCTGAGAGGGATGGGTATTATTGTGACGGATCCTATTTCAAATTTTGTTTGACATGTTTTTTCATAGGATATTTTTGCCCTTAAATCAGAATCCCGTATCGGGAAATAAGGCGGGGCCATAATTTTTGAAAGCATATTTTTTACAAAGATACCGTGAAATGGGCATCCGTGCATTCGGAATTCAGCATGTTTGGAATAAAGCGGTTTAAAAAAAGGGAAACCCATTATATGATCCCAGTGGGCATGTGTGAAGATAATATTATATTTATATAGACTTTCTTTTATTAACTGGTTCCCAAGCCTTCGAATTCCAGTGCCGGTATCAACAATAATTATATCATTACTTTTGCTTCTTATTTCCAGACAGGTTGTATCGCCGCCGTATTTAATATAATCTTTCCCTGATACAGGAATGGAACCTCTTGATCCCCAGCATTTAATATACATTTTACCCTCTGGCATTTGGCATTAAGGGTGCTAACTTGATAGTATAGATGAGTAAAAAGTGCCTAAAATGCCTAAAGTTATGGTACGCCTTCGGCGTGCTAATTGATAACCCAAATTTATGCGCCTACTTGTGGAAGTTATTTCGTCCACGTTCCTTAAGAAATATATAAAAATGGCAGTATTCCTTAACTTCAGGCACTTATTTATCTTGAGATACCTGGTCGATATACCATTCTGCCGGGTCGAGGAGAGTGTAGCCCATTTTCTTAAGTTTTCTTTTTACGTGACTTACCTTTTTTGTTAAAAGGTATGGGAAAACAGCTCTCTTGCCTTCATCCCAGTATCTCGCTACAAGAACACTGCCAAAAGAAATATTTTCCTCGGTTATGGCGTCAACAATTTTTTTCAACTGACCGATTTTTTCTTCTGCAATAATACATAATAGGGTTCCTGGTTCTCCTAAACCCAGAACATTGATAAATGAACGTAAAAGGTCACGAGTAGAGATGATGCCTTTAATTCTGCCTTGTTTATCTACAACAGGGAATGCTCCAACGCGTGTTTTCTGCATAAGTAAAAGGGTGTCTTGAATGGTATATGACAAAGAAACAGTAAAGGGATCAATTATCATGATATCTTTTATCTTAAACTCTAAAAGTTTTTCCCTTGTTTTTCCTATATCGTAATCTTTTAATAAACTGCATGGAAGAGCGCTTCTTATATCTCGATCTGAAACAATTCCTATAATACGATTATCCTTCCCTACAACAGGAAGATGGCGTATGCGGTATTTGGTCATTTTATCTTTTGCTTCAAAAATATCAGCGTCTTTGTTAATTGTGATGACCTCCCTGGTCATCGATTGGCTGACAAACATTTTATCCTCCAAACATTTTGACTTCCAAATAGCTTATTTGTGAAAAAGCTATTAGCGGTTAGCTTTTAGCTAAAGGCTAATTGCTAATAGCTAACTGCTAAAAATCTTCGGTTTAAAAATAGTATCCAACTGGCTGTAATTTCAGGTGTTCTGAGTTTTTGTTCAGGCACTATTTAATAGAATTTCAACATGATTTTTTGCCAGCTCCGGAAGGCGTTTAAGGGAATATCCTCCCTCCAGCACAGAAATTAATCTACCGTTAGAATAAGCGCTTGCCATTTTGACTATTTTTTCCATTATCCATGAAAAGCCTTCTGTTGACAACTTGATATCTGACATATCATCATCAATATGAGCATCAAAACCCGCTGATACAATAATAATTTCAGGCCTGAATGTTTCGAAAGCAGCGAAAAGATCACTTTCAAAAAATTTCTTGTATTCGCTGTCTCCCTGGTCCGGCAACACAGGAGAGTTTAATGTAAATCCATAGCCGGGCCCTGATCCTTTTTCAAATTCCCGGCCGGTACCCGGGTATCCAAACGATGGGTGCTGATGAATCGAATAATAAAATACAGATGGATCTTGTTCAAAAATGTGTTGAGTCCCATTACCATGATGGACATCAAAATCCACGATTCCGACTTTTTTTATATTCCATTCTTTTTGAAGATACCTTGCAGCAATTGCAACATTGTTGAAATAGCAGAAACCCATAGCTTTGTTAATTTCAGCATGATGCCCTGGAGGCCTTACAGCACAGAAGGCATTATCAATTTTGTTTTTCATGACCAGATCTATTGTATCAAGAATGCCCCCCGCTGCAAGCAGGGCTGTATCATAAGTTTCAGGGCATATCTGATTATCCGGACTGTCGAATATCTTTTTTCCTGCAAGACAAGCATCTTTAAAGCGATTGATATAGTCTCTCTCATGCACGGTTTCTATCCACTTAAGATCCGCACTGCTTGCCTTGATCAAGGTTAGCATGGAGAGCAGATTTGCGTCTTTTATTCCGCTATAAATAGCTTCCAGCCTTGCAGGAACCTCAGGATGGTATGGGCCGGTATCGTGAAGTAAGTATCTTTCATCATATAAGAAGCCGGTTTTATTCATAATTGTCTCTCAATTCAGGTAATAATAATATCAAATATTTCAAATGCCGCTTTAACAGCCTTATTGTCATTAGGCATTTTAATAGTAGGAATTCCATTTAAGTCATATTCGTAAAGTGTACTATCATCAGGTATTGTTCCAGCGATTTCAATACCATTATTTTGAATCATATCAAATACAACTTCAGATGGTTTCTCCTTTACCTTATTAATAATCAGATAGCTTTTTGAAACCCCTATATTTAATTTATTTGCAAGTTGGTTAATTCTAATAGCTGTTTGAAGTCCTCGCCTTGATGTGTCGGAAACAATAAGCAGGACATCAACGTTTTGTGTTGTTAAACGGCTGATATGCTCCATGCCGGCCTCATTATCCATTACTATATAAGGATAGTTGCCTGTAAGCCGTTCAAGAAATCCCGTTAAAAGATTATTGGCGGCACAGTAACAACCCGCTCCTTCAGGTTGTCCCATAACAATTAGATCATATCCTTTGGTTTCAACAATAGCCTGTTCCAGTTTCATTGACATAAAGACATCTTTGGTCATACCGCTGGGGACTTTCCCTTTTTTCATTTCTTCACGGGCATTCCCAAGTGTATCTTTAACCTCAAGGCCAAGTACTTCGTTTAGATTCGCATTTGAATCCGCATCTACTGCAAGTACAGGGGTTTTTCCCTTGATCACCAAATATTTTATCAGCATGCCGGCTATTGTAGTTTTGCCTGTGCCTCCTTTTCCGGCCAGAGCAATTGAAAAAGGCATATAATAGTTATTTCTCCAAAGATATAGGTGTTTAGTAACCGTTCACGGTTGTCGGTTCACAGTTCACAGTTTTTTCAATGAACTATGCAACGATTGAAGCATTTTGGATCTTGATTTCAACTTTTGAATTAATTCTTTCGCATCTAAATCAGAAAATATATTAACCTCTCGTGAAATATAAATCTGTGTTCTCAGCTCCGCAGCCGATCCCATAATTCTCTTCTGCTTTTTGTCTTTTTGAACCGTGAACTGTATAACCGGCAACCGTGAACGGTTACAATGTTTATTATAATAATTATGCCAGTTTAACAAAACAGTCAAGTGGCAATATTATTAGCCCCGATTCCCAATCCCTACAAACTCTAAAGTATAGTATAACCTGGGCCATCGCCACCCTCCGGGCATGTCCAGGTAATATTCCTGAACGGATCTTTGATCTCGCAGGTTTTGCAGTGAAGGCAGTTGGCTGGGTTAAGTTTAAGTCGTCTTTGAGAAGTCTTTTCGTCTATTTCAATTTCGTAAACATTGCCTGGGCAGAATTTAGTACAGGGGCATTGATAGTCTGTGAAACATTGATTAGCACATAAATTTTTATCATGAACTATAATATGGCACGGCTGATCCTCTCTGTGCATTGTTTTTGAAAGATAAACACCAGTAAGTTTATCTACATACAAAACACCATCAAAGACCTTTTTGTCCAAATTTTTCGCGGTATGCCCACTATTTTTCGCGATCCTTAATGTTTTGCAATCTTCTTCAATAGGCATATTATCATATATACCCCGTCCTTTTGTGAGATATTGGGTTCCAAGAAGTATAAATTTAAGCAATCCGTTTTTAGAAAGAGCCTGCGAAAAATTTCTTCCTTCAAAAATTTCTTCCTTTACCCAGCTTTTTTCAAATAATTCATAATAATGACCGAGAGTCTTCTGGGTAAAGCTGTTCTTTTCAATAGCTTCCATAATTGCTTCTGCCGCCAGCATGCCGGACTTCATAGATACATGAATTCCTTTAAGGCCAGGTGTGTTGTGTATTGAAGCACAGCTTCCGACAAACACCCCACCATCGACAGAGAGTACCGGCATTGTAAAATATCCACCAGTAGGAACAGTCCTTGCGCCTTGTTCTATTACTTTACCGTTTTTAATAATATTTGCTATAAAAGGGTGTTTCTTGAATTTTATGAATTCTTCGTAAGGATCAAGCATAGGATTGCTATATGATAGTGCGGTAAGATAACCTATCGAAATCTTACTGTCTTTCATTTCATAAATAAATCCGCCGCCAGGTGTATTAAGGCCTAATGGATAACCAAAAGTGTGGATATCGTTGCCTTTGCTGTTTGTAAAATAGTTTTTTTCAGGAAGCTGTATAACTTCTTTGATTCCGGTTTCAAAAACCTGCGGCATCTTCCCTGAAAATATATCAAGCTTTTCCTCAATATCTCTGATAAGATTTCCTTTTGAACCTTCTCCCAAAACAGTAACTTTAGCCAGTAAATCTATTCCTGGTTCAAAATTGCCCTTAGGGGTGCAGTCCTTTCCAAGTCCTTTATCGCCTGTGCGGACTCCTGTTATTGTCTTTTGATCTAAGGCATAAAGAATTTCTTTGCCGGCAAAACCGGGGAATATGTTTACACCAAGTTCTTCGGCTATTCCGGCGAGCCACTTTGTAAATTTAGACAAACTGATAATAAAGAAATTTTTGTTATGCATGTACCTTGGAATAACAGGTAGATGATAATATTTATTCTTGGTCAGGAAGTAAAATTCGTCACCCCTTACCGTTTTTTCAATTGGACAGCCTTTTTGCAGAAAATCAGGTACAAGCTCTTTTAATGCAATGGGATTTAAAACAGCTCCGCTCAAAACATTTGATCCTATATCCGATCCTTTTTCAATGAGAGCTACCTCGATATTTATATCTTTTTCCCTTGCAATCTGCATCAATCTTATTGCGCCCGCAAGGTTTGCAGGGCCGCCTCCAACAAACAGCACATCAAATTCGATCTTTTCACGTTCAGTGTTCATTTTTTTCACCCTATATTGATATCTTACGTTTCGATAGTTTTCTACCTACCTGCTCTCTGAGGCGTAGTCTCTACGAGCCGAAGTCTGGCAGGCAGGTAGAAAATGGCAGAATTCCTTAACTTTAGGCACTTTAATATACTTTAGCTCACTTTAGGCACTTATTGTCCGCAACAAAGGTGCGCTAATTTTTTTTATATCATGATAACCGTTTT
>JAUWFS010000076.1:0-13530 GCA_030606805.1 Deltaproteobacteria bacterium | reverse complement strand
ACCTTTCTGCCGGAAGAAGTTCTTATAATCATTCCAATTTTTAAAAGATAAGGTTCAACAACGTCCACAAGTGTATCTGTCTCTTCCAAAAGTGTCGCTGCAATTGCTTCAATTCCAACGGGCCCTCCGTTATAAAATTCAATTATTGTTTTCATATAACGACGGTCAAGATCGGTAAGCCCCTTATCATCGACCCCCTCCAAATGCAGGGCTGCCTCCACGTTTTTTTTTGTAATTTTACCATCTGACCGGACTTGTGCATAATCTCTTACCCTTTTTAAAAGGCGATTAACGATTCTCGGGGTTCCTCTTGAACGCTTTGAAAGCTCTACAGCGCCATCATTATCTATATGAACATTAAGCAAGCCGGCAGAACGTTCGGTGATTTTTACCAGATCGCTTAAGCCATAAAAATCAAAGCTCCTGAAAATACCGAACCGATCCCTGAGCGGCGCTGACAACAGCCCCACTCTTGTGGTTGCACCGACTACAGCAAACGGCTTCAGATGGTATCTGTGACTTCTGGCATGTATTCCTTTGTCAAAAACAAAATCAACGGCAAAATCCTCCATGGCCGGATAAAGGAATTCCTCTACAACTTTTGGCATCCTATGTATTTCATCTATAAACAGGATACTTTCATCCTCTAAATTAGTTAGAATGCCTATCAAGTCTCCGCCTTTTTCAAGCGCAGGTCCGGATGTAACAGTCAGATTACTTCCCATCTCATTGGCAATAATATGCGCAAGTGTGGTTTTACCAAGGCCGGGTGGTCCATGAAAAAGCACATGATCAATCGGTTCATTGCGCTCCATAGCCGCTTGAATTGCGATTTTGAGAGTTTCAATTACTTCGGCCTGTCCAATGTAATCATCCAAACGTTCAGGGCGTAAAGATTTAATCGCCGTTTCTTCATCAACGGGCAGGCTTGCTCCTGTAAGTATGCCCTGTTTATCTGAAGAATATTTCAGGATATCATCAGTCATGGACTTTTTGTACCACTATATACTTCTTTGTCAAATCATTAAAATTAAACCTAAATTGCGCAATTGTTGAGGTTACCGCAGATTCAAGGCGAGCCCTAATTGCTCGCTGCCTCTGGTTAATCTCATATTTGAGTTTTCAAATTTCTGATGATACAAGACTCGTCTTTTTTTTATCTTTAGCCGAACTTATTGAGAAGTTACGGGAATATTTGATAACTCATTGAATTTGCATCTGTTTTTATGATATTTTAATTTCCGGCTCAAGTTGAAACGCTCACTTTAGGTTAAAAACACTTGTTTATTAATATAATTCATGATAGTAGAAATTTTTATTTAATTATTGAAAAGGTTTTATAGTACTATATTTTAAGAGTATACTGTGAATCAAAGTTCAAAAGGAGGAGAAACACATGGCTGATAGCAACAAAGGCTCTATAATAACAGGAACGATTTTTATTATAGTAATTGCATTCTTTCTGCAGGTAATGTTTGTTTATGCGCAAAACAGTGACACGCCCAATAAGGCTGCTACCGAATTTACCAGGGCATATTTTGGGCTCGATAGCTCAATGGCTGATCGGCTCTGTCAAGAAAGCTTGATAGTTGACGGTGTTAATGTTGTTGATAGCTATATTTATTGTGTTACCAGTAAAGCCAAAACTGAAGGGTTCAGGCCATTTTTTGTTAAGAACTACCTTTATCATGTTCAAACCAATACTATCAGTAAAGATGAAAACAAAGCGCAAATCAAATTAACCTGTGAAATAAAACACCCATTACGCACATTCTTTACCAAGGAATCCAGCCGGAAAATTGATGAAACATTTAATCTAATTAAGGAAGATGGCAAATGGAAAGTGTGTGGGGATGTTTTCTCACTTTGCGGCTAATTTTTAAATCAATAAAATTTTCAAGGGTTTTTGTGTGAAACTTACTAAATTCTCGTTCAGCAAAAACCCTTGAAATTGTTGTCGTGTAAGGCTATTTATTATGCCCCTCCTTTCGCAACAGTTCCCGATACCAGCATGAAAATTCATACATTCCCCAATATTTATCATCATCATTAATAATTCCAAAACAAATTTCGACAACCCCCTTTCCAAATGCATTGCTGTATGTTTCCTGATCTTTCGACTGCAAGAACTCGCTTATCAGCATTTGAGAAGTTCTTTTTGATTTATCTTTCCTGATATCTATGGGATCTTTTGGTTCCTGGAAAGGATTCCATTCATCAAATCCCTTTTTCAGGATATGTTTCTGATTTCGTGAAGACATGCTATCGAAGATAGCTTTTTTTCTTTTTTCTTCTTCTTCGGGCGATATTTTAGCCATTTCCATCTCCTTCCTGTTCATTTTTAGTGTTGTCTCTATTAATATCGCCAATCCCCAGATACTCATCATCGTATATAGTAAGAAGAGCCATGGATAAAGGAACTATAACATCTGCCAGTTTTATATGCTTAGATTTAATCTCTCTAACCAATTCAACGGATATTTCGTAAAGCTTGTTGTGTATTTTTTCCAGCTTAACCGTTGGATACTGTTGGCCCTTAGCAAAAGCCGACAGACCGCAGGTATGGCCGACTCCGCCTATAGATAATGGTATTCCATAAAGCCTGCAAGTCATTGGCCTGTATTCATAAAGGTCACACATATCATCATCATTAAGAAGAGGGCACCTTACACGCTCCTCCGCCATTTTAGACAATAGCTCATTTTCATCTTTTCCTGACTCAAGGTCTTTATATGCTTTTCTTTTAAGCCTATGTATTGTTCGGTCTGCTATGTTTGATTTCTCAATAATACGCTCCCTTTCGCTTCCCTTAAACTTTTTATTGAATTTATCGTTTATATATAATGCCTCAATAAGATAGAGGTCAAATAGTGCGTTACAGCAATCCGAACACTTTGTTTTACATTTAACGCATTCAGGATTCTCACTTTTTACACGCTCAAACACCTTGTCGGCCATTGCTAAAACCTCTTCGTATTGTTTAAAAAAAGGCGTAAAATCTATATCCATAACTGTCTCCTTTACAAATCGGCATTAATGCTGATTTAGCGTTGCGATTTTTTGTAGACAACGTAAACATCAGCGCGACTTACTCAGATTTTTTCTTCTAACCTTGTGAAATAAATTGTCTGAAAGCCTATGGTTGGTTTTGATTAACTGGATTTATATCTTCAGAAATTTGAAAACTCAAAAGTAACTTGTTAACAATTAGAGGTGGCGGGCATTTTAAATTAGCGCACCTTCGGTGCGAACATAAGTGCCTAAAGTGAGCTAAAGTATATTAAAGTGCCTAAAGTTAAGGAATGCTGCCATTTTATATATTTCTTAAAACATAAATACACGAGAGGGCAAACTCCTGTAGCTTTGGGTTATCAATTAGCACGCCGAAGGCGTACCATAACTTTAGGCATTTTAGGCACTTTAGCTCACTTTAGGCACTTTTTACTCATCTATCCTATGGTACCGAATTCATTAGGCATAAAATGGAAATTCCTATACTATAAATTTAAATGCCCGCTGCCTCTGGTTAATCTCATATTTGAGTTTTCAAACTTCTGATCTTGTATATCCTTTCAAATATTTTGCCCCTGTTGAACCGTTCGATATCTGCCGCATAATTGTTTCACGTGAAACACTATTTTCCAATACAAAATCTGTTGAAGATTTGATCTATAACGTCTTTATTAGCTGCCCCCCCCGTTATTTCGCCAAGCAAATCAACCGCTTCCTTCACATCAATGGCAATCAGCTCAAGGGGTAATCCACAATTAAGCCCATCAACGACTGAATAAAGCGAGACCAGGCATCGATCAAGTATCTGCTTGTGTCTCAAGTTTGGAATTATCGCAGTCTGGTGGTCAAAGCTGTTTTCTCTAAACGAAATTTTTACAATTAGATCCTTAAGCTCGTCAAGCCCCCTGTTATAAAGAGCTGAAATTTCTACTCTGGGTATTTTTCTCCAGTTGTCCGGCGTATTGACCCTACGCCTGTCTGAAAACAGATCCGACTTGTTTATTACAAGAATAGAATGCCTTGTATTGATCATTTTGAAAATTTCATGGTCATCATGAGTTAAAATAGAACCACCATCAATGATAAACAAAATCAGATCCGAGCAATCAATATAATCTTTAGCTTTATTCATTCCTATGACTTCAACAGGGTCATCCGTATCGTGAAGCCCGGCAGTATCGGCTATAATAACGGGCATACCGCTCAAGCTAAAGGTCTCCTCAATCAAATCTCTTGTCGTGCCGGGCACAGCAGTAACAATCGAGCGCTCTTTTTTTATCAAACAATTCATAAGGCTTGATTTGCCGACATTCGGCTTTCCAACAATAACCAGTTTTATCCCGTCCCTAAAAATATGGCCATTGTCATATTGCCAGATAAGTTCTTTTATCGTATTGATGATATTATTTTGGATAACATCGGTTATTCTATCGACATTAATTATTTCTTCAACATCTTCCGGGAAATCTATGGCTGCGTTTATTTCTGCAAGAAAATTAAAAAGATAATCACTAATTCTCTCTATACATAGTTGCATCTCCCCCTTTATCAGGGTGGCGGCAATTTCTAAGGATTTATTTGTCCTCGCATTTATTATATCTATAACCGCCTCTGCCTGTGTCAAATCTATGCGACCATTGATATAAGCCCTTTTTGTAAATTCACCGGGACCCGCAATTGCAGCACCATATTTTAATACTAAATCCAAAATAAACCTAAGGACAACTGGGCCCGAATGGGCCTGGATTTCTACAACATCCTCTCTGGTATATGAATGGGGAGCAAGCATAACTGCAAGTAGAACTTCATCAACAACTCGCCTGTTTTCAGGATCAACGATATAACCATGATAAAGGTGGTGTGATGTAAAAGAAAAAATATCGGCGGAATCCTTATCTTCCGGGTTGGATATCGAAGAATGTGATCTTCGAAAGATATGCGAAGCTATTGGTAAAGCGTTTTGACCGGAAATTTTTATAATACCAATGCCGCCAGCACCTGTCGGCGTTGCTACTGCGGCGATAGTCGAATCGTTCATATTATAAATTTTAGGTTTTTCGTAATACTACGTGGTTTTTCTTTTCCCATGATATTTCTTCCTGGGAAATATCAACAATTTCTTTAAAAAACCATCTCCCACGCTCAGCGTTCTGATGCCGCCGTCATCCCTTAAAGCAAGATGAACTATTCTTCTGTCTTGAGCATTCATTTGTCCTATTGTAATGGGCTTCCCGCTACGTTTCGCTTTTTCGGCAAGCCTGCCGGCAAGCCTCTTCAGGTTATTTTGTTTTTTCTCCAAATAACCTTCAATATCTATCTGAATACGAATTCTCTGTTCGCTGTGTTTGTTGACAATTTTTTCAACGAGATATTGCATGGCCTCAAGAGTCTGTCCTTGCTTGCCAATGAGAATCGCCACATTACCGCCTTTTATATAAAATAAAATTTGGTCTGATTTTTTTTCAAACGATATTTCTGCGTCAACAGTTATTAGATCAATTATTTGCTGAAGAACATTTTTACCCAAATTTATAGACTCATCCGATATAGAAGAGATTGCCTTATCATCAAGGTGCGCTTGTTCTGTTGAATGTTCAACTTCGGTGACATGTTTCTTTGATTTATTATTATGTTCTAGATCCTTTTCTTCGGCATTATCTTCAGGTGTTAAATCAGGCACTGTAACACGAATTTTTGCCTTCTTAATACCAACGAGGCCAAAAATACCGGTAGCTCCATAGGAAATAACATCGTACTTAAGTTTTTCTTTTGGGATTTTTAATTCTTCACAAGCTTTTTGGGATGCCTTTTCAACATCTTTGCCTTCAAATTCCAAACGAGGCGACATGAATTACCTCCATAACTAAGCAGCTTTTGTTGTGGTATAGTATTGTTGTGAGATAGAAAGGACGTTGTTTACAAGCCAGTATAAAACCAGCCCTGAAGAAAAATTTATAAAAATCACAGTGAAAACAAGTGGCATCAACATCATAATTTTGGCCTGCGAAGGATCGCCCATTGCTGGTGAAATTTTCTGTTGTAAAAACATCGTCGCCCCCATAATAATTGTCAATACAGGAATACCATATGGCGGCTGCATAAAAGGAATAGAAAAGCCAAAGTCAAAAAGGCGATCCGGTGCCGACAAGTCATTAATCCACCCAAAAAAAGGAGCGTGCCTCAGCTCTATTGCTTCATACAACATCCGATACAGGGCAAAGAAAACAGGAATTTGTAAAACCATTGGAAGGCACCCACCCACGGGGTTTACCTTATATGTTTTATATAACGCCATGGTTGCCTCATTCATCTTTTTCTTGTCACCCTTATATTTTTCTCTTATTTCCATTACCAGGGGTTGAATTTTCTTCATTTCGTTCATTGATTTATAGCTCTTATTTCCAAGAGGCCACAGCAAAACCTTGGTAAAAATTGTTAAAACAATAATAGCTATGCCGTAATTTGAAATGATATGATCGTATATATAATTCATGATCCAGAGGCATGGTTTAGCTAAAAAATCAAACATACCAAAATTTATAGCTTTATCCAGATCATAACCAATCTCCTTCACTACTTTCGTGCTCCTTGGCCCCATAAACAGATGAAACCCAAAAGTGCGCTGTGTGCCTGGATTTATAATACTCTCGGGTTGCACAAACTGATTTTCCAGAACATTGTCTTTGTCAAGGAAAAGACGCATACTCGCCGTAACAGCGCTTTCAGGTATAATACAGGACATAAAATATCGATCTTGTACAGCTATCCATTTCAATTCACCATTATATATATTTTTATCTTCAATATCATCTGCCTTTACCTGCTCAAGAGCATTGTTTATTAAAGCACTTGGGCCCTCGAAGCCATACATGCTTCCATCTTCAGAATAGACTTTAAATAAAGATAGAATCAAGTTGTCCTGAATGGTTTGATTTGAGCCGTTTTTAATTATAACCTTACATCCAACCATGTAAGTTTCAGGAGAAAAAAGAAACTTCTTTTCTATTACTATTCCATTAGAGGATTTCCAAAAAAACGACAATTCTCTTGAGTTATCGTATATCTCAATAGAGTCATCTTTAATATCCGTCATAAATAATGCATCATTTAGTGCTGGAACGCTGTTTTCAGCCAGGCTGATTTTTATGGTTCCATTATGTAGCTCAGGGGGTATCATTTCGAGCAAAGGTGAGTCAGGCTCCATGCTTTCTTTGTATTTATTTAAGACAAAGCTCTTAAATACAGCTCCTTTTTCTGAAATAATTGCAGAATATAAAGGTGTATTAACCCTGACAACACGTGGAGGTTTAATGGTCTTCAGTGCATCCTCTTTAATTAATGCGGTATGATCGACGGATTCAGTATTTATTTCTTTTATATATAATTCTTCTTTAGAGATAGTTTCTGTCTGCAAGTCTTGCTTTGGCTTTTCGACGACTTGTTTATCTACAAAGAAAATTTCCCATAATAAAAACACTGCAAATGAAAGAGCTATAGCTACAAATATTCGAGCCTGTTCCATGCCCATCTCCTATTACATAAATGTTACAATCCTTTTCAAAAGAAAAGGAAAAAGTTAATGTCTAAAATACATCTCTATTCGTAATGGTTCACGGTTGTAAGTTTACGGTGAACTATTGAACAACTACATTTATCAAAAGCTTTAAAGAATAAAGGGCTGAATAAAATTTTTGCGGTCACAGGGGCATAATTTTATGAGGCAAAACCGATTGGGGGGGCTAAGACTACCCAAAAGTCTTCATTTAATGTAAGCAGCGTTTATCTATAGACTTTCAGATAATTAATTTCACAAGGCCAGAAGGAGGAAGGCGTATTAGTTATACGTCGACGACTGATAACACAGTGAAATTATTTATCTGAAAGTCTATATGGCGGCTGACAGTTTGCTTGTTAAGGAACAGGATCAATTCCTCCCTTGTTAAAAGGATGACATCGAATAATTCTCTTTAAGGCAAAAATTAATCCTTTAAGCGGACCATAACGCAAAATAGCCTCATACGCATAATTAGAACAGGTGGGATAAAAACGACAAGAAGGACCCAGAACAGGAGACAGTGTGTATTGATACAACCTGATAAATATTAAAAAAATCCTTTTAATCATGACCAACTGATATTTTGTCAAAAATTTTTTGAAGCAATAATAATGCCCGGTCTGAAGTTAGTCCTGCAGCTTCTTTTCTGGCAATTATATTAATATCCCAAAAACCAGTTATCTTATGCCTGTTTAACCGAAAACATTCACGAAAAATACGCTTGATCCTGTTACGTTCTACAGCGTTCCCAACCTTTTTGGATACAGTAACACCCAATCGTGTTCTCTTAAACCTGCCCGAAGTGAATAGAACAACAAAATACCTGTTCTGAAGTTTGATTCCACATCTTGATATTCTAAGAAAATCGGAATGTTTTAAAATTCTATCTGCCTTTGTAAAGGGAAAAAAGCGCAAAAAATATTTACCCTCTGTAGCCGAAATCGACAAATTGAAACCTTTGCAAAACGCCCCCTTTTTGCCCAAATAGCGATAGAAGCGGGAATCCAGAAACGACGGAGTATTAAACCCATGCTACGCAATAAAAACTGTTTTTTAAACAGCTAAACGATTTCTCCCCTTTGCTCTCCGCCTGTTAATAATTCTTCTTCCCTGTTTTGTTGACATTCTTTTCAAAAATCCATGTGTTCTGGCTCTTTTAATTCTGCTTGGCTGATAAGTTCTTTTCATAATTCAATCCTTTGAGACCTCTGTAAACATCACTTCATGCCCGGCACAACCTGATGTCGGCAACAACCGGTCAAAACATAGTTTGGTTTAACCTAAATTGAGCGATTTTTTACTCAATCTGCGCCGATCTCTTGCGCATAAAGGCTTCGCAAAAATTCTCCACATATCCACGGGTATGCCTGTGATTTTTGCAAATCCTTATGCATCAAGATCTCAACACATATCTTCGCAAAAAATCGCTCAACTTAGGTTTAAAAGTGGTTTAAATAAAATGAATATTTTCCAAGGTCTCCAAAAAAATAGCAAGTAATTATATAATAACATATTAAGATAATAATAATTATGATTTTAATAGCCGCAACTCAAATACATAAAATTTTGAAAAGAACACAATGTTTTTATATTGTCAAGCTCCAAAATTAACCGGAAATTTACTGCTATTCTTTGAGAACTTCAAAAATATCAAATTCTTCCATATGAAACTGAGGATTAGGGTATATTACAATTCGTTTGCCAAGAGTTTGTTCTAAGGAGGTTATTATATGATTTTCATCGCCGAGAAGAAGATCAGCAATTTTGGAATTTACCCTTATGGTCAGTTGAACCCCTGCCATATTGGACGCGTCTCGGAGTATCTCCCTGTAAATATTATAACAAATTGTTTGTCTGGATATAAGGGAACCCTCTCCATCGCAATAAAAACAAGGCTCGCAAAGCATCCTTGTCAGCGTCTGTTTAGTCCGTTTGCGGGTCATCTGTATTAAACCCATCTCCGACATCGGAAGAACATGAGTCTTGCTTCTATCTTTTGTCAGCGCCTTCTTAAGGGCTTTAAATATTTTTTCCTGGTTTGATTTTTTTTCAACATCAATAAAATCTATTATAATTATACCGCCTATATCTCTAAGGCGTATTTGATATGCTATCTCTTTAACGGCCTCTAAATTTGTCTTTAAAATTGTTTCCTCAAGATTATACTTGCCAACATATCGACCTGTATTTACATCTATAGATACAAGGGCTTCCGTTTGTTCAATCACAATATAGCTGCCTGATTTAAGCCACACTTTTCTTTTTAATACACGTGATATGTCGCCTTCTAAATTATAAGCATCAAAAATTGACTCGGAACCTTCGTACAGCTCAACAGAATCCTTTAAGCTTGGCATGAATGTATCGAGAAAAGAAAGAATTGATTCAAAACCGGAACGAGAATCAATAATTAATTTTTCTGCTTCGTTGGTCAAAAGATCCCTTACCGCTCGAAGGCTAACGGTAAGCTCCTGGTGTAAAAGAGAAGGCGCCGGTGCTGACTTGTATCTTCTCTGGATGCTTTCCCACAAATTGTCAAGAAAACCCATTTCTTTTTCGAGCTTCTCTTCATATATGCCCTCACTAACCGTCCTCACAATATAGCCATAAGATTCTTTTTTTAAGGACAGAACTATATTTTTTAAACGTTCTCGTTCGGTTTCGCTTTCTATACACCTGGATATACCAATATGATCAGATGTCGGCATAAGAACAAGGAAGCGGCCTGGAAGCGAAATATAATTGGTTACTCTTGGCCCCTTTGTCCCAATTGCGGACTTGGAAACCTGAATCATAATCTCCTGGCCCTCGGTAATAAGCTCCTCAATGTGACGGCTATCCCGTTCTATGGGGGATGAGGTATGATTTGCAGTGCCTGTGCCGGAAATTTCAGGGTCAAGATCTCTGTTTTTAATAAAAATTTGTTCGAATTCTTTATAATCATTGCAAATTACATCATCAACATATATAAAAGCCGCCTGATTTAAACCAATATCAACAAAGGCTGCCTGCATACCCGGCAAAACTCTCTGCACTCTCCCTTTATATATATTTCCCGCTATATTGGAATCATCTCCTCTCTCAATAAAAAGTTCTACAATTGTTCCATCTTCAAGAAGAGCGACCCGCGTTTCATGTTCTGCAACATTTATGATTAGCTTTTTATGCATGTATTTGATTTTTTATTATATTTTAATAAATCTTGCTTTTTTTGCTTTTTCATCGGTCAGCTTGAAAATTTCCTTAATTACCTCTAAAGGCCTTGCTGTCTTACCTGATTCTGACCTAAGTATCATCTGTAATTTGTCTGGTTTAAGCAACTCTATGTCTAAAACCATATACTTTAAGTCTATCTTTTTCAACCTCCCTTTTTTGTCAATACGAGAAACGATGAACTCCGGTCTTTGTAAAAAAATTTCCAGCTCTTTATTATCAAAAAATTCTTCTTTTATTGTAACAATATAATTATATTTTTTCTCATTATTATGGACCTTTTTGGTTGAAACAATTTGACAGTCGTGAACAGAAAGACCTTCCGGAAGGTGCTTATTTAAACTTTCTATTATTGACTGTGGTTTAAAATTCTCTGGAACAACGAGATAAAAATATTCTTTTAGACTTTCCAGGCCGATAGGCAAAGTATCTTCAAAAGAAATTTTTGGTTTAGGATGAAATCCTTCTGAATACTTAATTGGTATCCCGGCACGCCTTATGGCTCGCAAAAAAATATTAACAAGTTCAAGATGTCCAAAATATTTTGCCTGGTCTATTTTTGAAAAAGCAACTTTGAGTGTTTTTAATAACGCACCTTTTATAACCGGCTTGATATTATCCGAGGTTAACAAACCACTGCCAATATCAAATGCTGATTTCTCCGCAGGCATTTCAAACACTTTTGGTTCTATAACAGTAAAATCGCATACTCCGCAGGCGTTACAATTACCCGTACGACAGTCCGGAGTAAGTTCGCCCCTTGTTGCTTTTTCCCATTCCTCTATTAAATATTTTTTTTCAATCCCAACATCAATGTGGTCCCATGGAAGCGGCTCGCCTGTATTCCTTGACCTGCCTGTATAAAAACCTAAATCCACCCCCTCATCACAAACAGCCTCCTGCCACAAGCTATATCTAAACCAATCACTCCAGCCATCCAACTTGCATCCCTTCTTGTGCGCAGCTACCAGTAAATGTGAAAGCTGTCTGTCGCCGCGCGCCCAAAGACCCTCGATCGAACTAACCTCCGGGTTTTGCCATTTAAAATTAATACCGGACATTTTAAGATTGTTCTGCAGCCAGCCAATCCTATCCTTTGATTCAGACAGAGAAATCAGTGGTGCCCACTGAAAGGGAGTATGAGGTTTTGGAATAAAGGTTGTAAAACTAACATTTATTTTATTTTTGCGCCGCCCTTTGCCGGTATTAATCCTTCTAAGTTCTTTTACAAGATTCACAATTGATTTAAGATCTTCACTTGTCTCTGTTGGAAGACCAACCATAAAATAAAGCTTTATAACCTGCCAGCCCAAATCATAAGCGTTTTTCACTGTATCAATGATATCTTTCTTTTTAATATTCTTATTAATAACATCGCGAAGCCTTTGGCTGCCGGCTTCGGGAGCTATGGTGAACCCTGTTTTTCTGACTCGCTTAATATGTTGCATGAGTTCCGGCGTCAATGTTCCTGCCCGTAGAGAAGGAAATGAAACAGCTATATTTCTTGGCTCGCACAAAGTCATAAGCTGTTCCATCAGGGGATTTATACATATATAATCTCCAATGCTCAATGACAATAAAGAGATATCCTCGTAACCGGTTGCTGTTATTGATTTGTTCGATAGAGCAAGAATTGTATCCACAGATCTTTCCCGTACTGGACGGTATATCATCCCTGCCTGACAAAATCTACAACCCCTTGTACACCCCCTGGATACTTCAAGACGAAGGCGATCGTGTATGGGCCTGCCATAGGGTATGATCGGGGCTTCAGGAAAAGGTGCTTTATCAAGATCATCTACTATAGCTTTCTTAATTTTTTGGTATTTCGAAAACCTGGGCAAAAGAATCTGAAAACCTGATCCGTCAAATTTTGGTTCAAAAAAAGCCGGTATATAAACACCCTGTATGTCTGACCAGATTTTATAAAGAACTTCTTTTTCTCCATTGAAGCCCTCTTTCCATTTAAGCCAGGAACGAGACATTTCCATTATTACGTTTTCACCGTCTCCTATAACAATAGCATCAAAAAAGTCGGCAACAGGCTCAGGGTTACAGGCACAAGGACCACCCGCAATTATTAAAGGATGTGAACTATCTCTTTGCGAAGAAAAAAACGGAATTTTTGCAAGGTCTAGAATGTTAAGAACATTAGTATAATTCAATTCATAAAGGAGGCTGAACCCGATAATATCAAACTCTTTAAGAGGTTTTTTAGATTCCAGGGACATTAATGGGGTATTGGACGACCTGAGATATGCCTCCATATCCGTACCTGGAACAAAAACCCTTTCCGCTGCAATTTCTTCATGACTATTTAATATATGATAAAGTATGGGTAGCCCTAAATGAGATGTTCCTATTTCGTAAAGATCCGGAAAAACAAGAGCAATGCTGAGCTTTACTTTGCTTTCATCTTTTTTTATACAATTTATTTCCGTGCCTAAATAACGACTTGGTCTCTCAACCAGCGGCAGGATGTCTTGAATGGATTTAATGTTCATGATATGAATTTATATGTCCGATAAATTATTAACAATCAGAAATTAAAAAACTAAAAAGTAACTTGTTAACAACCAGGGGTGGCGGGCAATTAAATTTAAAACGGCTGACTGTTTGAGCGTATTAGTGAGCATTAAGAAAAAAGAGGCACTTTTGTATATTTTTGTTAAAAGGATAAACTCAAGCCATAACGTTTAATTTTTCTAACTGATATTAATACTCTTTTTTCTTTAGGCTCACTTATGCGC
>JAUWFS010000222.1:0-5082 GCA_030606805.1 Deltaproteobacteria bacterium | reverse complement strand
GGCCGTGCTTGATTCTGATTAAAGAATAACCACGGCATCCATGAACAACTCATATTCATCATCCTCATTGAGATCGTGAATCTTTACTTTTTCAACGGTATTTAAACCCATAATCTCTAATAACCGAGATTCATACAAAATTTTGACGTCAGACTGCTTGATTTTTGTCTTTAATTCTTCATCGGCAGAAAGGGCTTTGGAAGGAGTTAAAAAGACAACCCTTGGGGATTGTTGGGATATTGATAGAGCCAATTCTAGCGATTTCACTCCTCTATCTACGACAAGTGTCCTTTTTTCCTTAAAGCGCGAGAGATTTTTTGCCTCATGATAGACGCCATTGTTTAAAAATTCTTTTTCTCCAAGTATAACTTTTTGGTCTCCTTTGGCATCTTTTTCAGCTTCTGTTTTGAATTTCTGCTTGTTCTGGTAATTTTTAATCGCATCCCTCAGAGCATCAGCAGCAAGATTTGAACAATGCATTTTTATGGGAGGTAATCCATCCAATTCATCGGCAACATCCTTGCGTGTGATTTTCAGGGCTTCTTCGAGGGTTTTTCCTTTAGCTAATTCAGTGATCATAGAAGCCGTAGCCACAGCTGAGCCGCATCCGAAAGTCTTAAATTTTATATCATCTATTCGGTTGTCCTTTACTTTAATCGTGAATTCCATCAGATCACCGCACACTGGATTTCCGACCTTCCCCTTGGCGACATGCTTTCCTTCCAGTATGCCTACATTTCTCGGATTCCTGAAATGATCCATGACCTTCTCTGAATATGTTGTTGATTTCATCCGTTCCTCCTTTTAATAAAGCGGGGATAACTTTCTCAATCGGTCGACAACTTCGGGTAAGGCTTTAAGAACTGCATCAATATCTTTTTCAGTTGTAAATCTGCCAAGGGTTAATTCTAAAGAACCATGTGCCTCTTCATGGAGCAGCCCTAAAGAAATTAATGTGTGGGAAGGTTCTAAGGTCTTTGAAGAACAGGCGGATCCAGTAGCAACGGAAATCCCTTTGTCCTTTAAGGATAATAGTATAGATTCCCCTTCTATGCCATCAAAACGGAAATGGGCATTATTGGGGAGCCTTTCTTCAGGGTGCCCGTTGAGGTAAGACCTGGGAATTTTTTCCAGTACATTCTTTATCAATTTATCCCGATAAGCCTTAAACCTTTTGACCTCTTCCTCCCTTTCCTGGCGAATAATCTCGGCAGCCTTTGCCATTCCTACAATAGCAGGGATATCCTCAGTCCCGGAGCGCAGGCCACGTTCCTGCCCTCCACCGATTATCTGGGGATTTATCTTGATGCCTTTTCTTATATATAAAACCCCTAATCCTTTAGGCCCATATATGTCGTTGGAGGAGAAGGTCATTAGGTCGATCGAATCTTTTTTGACATCAAGCGGCAAAAGCCCTTCTGCGGCCACAGCATCAGTGTGGAAAGCAATGTTTTTTTCTCTGCATAATCTGCCGATTTCAGCAATTGGCTGAATTGTTCCCACCTCGTTATTCGCATATCCCACAGATACCAAAATAGTCTGATCTGTTATACGGTCTGCGATCTTTTTCAGACTCACCCGACCATATTGATCAACAGGAACTTTAGAAACTTCAAACTCCATCCTCTGTAGGAGCTTTGTTATATTATGGATAGAGATGTGTTCGATTTCTGAGATAATAATATGTTTACCTTTTGCTTTGTTACGCAGGGCAAACCCGATAAGGGCAAGGTTATTGGATTCTGTAGCTCCTGAGGTGAATAAGATTTCATCTTTTTCAGAATTTATAAAACCTGCAATCTGCTGACGGCATTTATCTAAAACCTCTGTTGCCTCATCGCCTATTTCATGCAATGCAGAGGGATTTCCGAATTTCTCATAAAAGTAAGGAAGCATAGCCTCGACAACCCTGGGATCAACCGGCTTGGAAGATTGGTAATCAAGATATACAGTCATTTCCTATTCCTTTTTTTGGATGAGAAATCTTTGATAGCCTTCTTTTTTTTCAAATTTGATGATCTGATGCCCGGTCCTTTTAGCAAACCGCTTGATATCTTCTTCAGCAGCCGGGTCGTCTGTCAGTACTTCAAGTATTTCACCTGCTTCGATACTGTCAATATTATCCCTTGTTTGAAACAAGGGCTCAGGACAAAATAATCCTATACAGTCCAAAGTCTTTTTAGGCTTAGTGTTTTGTTGCATTATTATTACCTTTCCATACACTTCCTATCAAATTAATAGACTATATAATTTAATTTAATCTACAATAGCCTTTTTGTCAATGAAAAGAATTTTTTCCCATAAACATCTTCATGATAAAGTTTTCAGGAAAAAACTTCGATGAGAAAAAAAGGTGCATTAACTGGAAATAATTGGAGTTGCATTCGGGTCCATAGGATTGATCCTCGCTGCCAGAGAAAACAGGAATGGATAGCTTTCTTTTAGATGGATTGTATAAGCAATCCAAGCACTGGTCATCTGTGAATAGACCCGCTTTATATCTTTGGCTATATGATCATAATCAGACTGGGGAAGTTCTTTTAATTTATCCTCTCTAAAGGCCAGTTCTTCGGTAAGATGAAAAATCGCCCACAGCAGGTCTGTAAAACGTTCGTGCTCTAACAAATTGGGATTTTCCAGCAGCCTCAGCATGAAAGAGCGTTTGCTGATAAGAAAATCACGGAGATCGCATAATTTGTTTTTATCAATTTTTATTTCATAAGAAAACTCTTGAGCTGAGGCAATAGCCCTCTGAAAATCCTTTTTTCTCCATATTGGCAAGATTTTCAGTTTTTTCTCAAGATTTTCAGCATTATTCACAAAGGTTGAAAATTTTTTAAGTATATCCAGCCCGACTTCGCTGAAAAACGTCCCTATAACCATATTTAACTTTTTCATCATAGCCTGTTTATCTCTGCGGGAAAGAATACGCTCGACAAATAGAACAACCAGCAGTACATCTATGAAAAGAAAACCAAAGTCTCCGATCATGTAAATAAAAATATGATGAGGGTCGTGGAAAATGAAATAATGTATTGTGTATGTTAGTGCAGAGGCAGCAATAAACAGAAGACTCACATTAACCGTCCAGTTAAAAACTTTTTTCATTGAAGAAATCTCCTTTATTTTATGGATTTTACTTATATATTTTTTATATTCATGTCTTTTATCTTATATAAAGTCAAGGGATGATAGCAGTTTTGTAAGAATTGCTTTTTTGCCTGTTTCTGACTGTAATCTGTACGGAAGGATGCAAGGATAAGTTCATAAAAGATCCCGAGAAGTATATAGAGAAATTTTGTAAGAAAGATGTAGGGCCCGTTTTCTGAATGGGCTCTACAAATTGAAAATCACATAGCCGTCTGCTGGTTTTAATCCTCATCTTTAAAAGGCCTCACATAATAAGCTGTTCGGCGCTAATGTGAATAAGGAAACGGACAAGAGGCAAAGAGATATTGTTGTTTATTTTCCTGATCTCGGCCTTGGGAGTCAGGATGATACCGTTTTTGTAATTCTGTATTTGTTTCAGGCTTTCAATACGGATCCGATCAGTCCATTTTACTTCAACGGGGTACATTTTATTTCCCCGGACCATTACAATATCTACTTCACCCTTTTTGCCCTTTATGTAATAAGTTGGGCCCCATCTTTTACAATGATCAACTGTTACAGCTTCAACATATTGGGAGGCAAATTCATTGTTTTCCAGGTTATGTTTGATCTGGCCGATCGTAAATTCCGGGTTTAAATAGTTTGTGATGGTATGGTCTATAAAAGGATCTCTAAAATATATTTTTCTATTTTTTTTAGGCGCCCCGATCAGTTTATGTTCAATGATTGCCTGTTGAATATGAAGGACATGGATAGAAACCAAAATGTCACAGTAGTTGGATATTGTTTTATGATGTTCAATTGAAAGATACCTGCTCAGGTTATTCCAGGATATTGGCGTATTGTAGGTAGCCTTGATCCCTCTAAATATTTCAAAAAGGTAATTTTCACTCTTATTATATTTTAGGATATCTCCGATTATCCAATGAATATAGGTATTCATTGTCGCTTTAGAAATTGTTTTTTCCATTGCATATTCATTGATCGCAGGCAAATAGCCGCCATGAAGCAAATATTCATAAAAAAGAACCGTCAATTCTTTATGTTTTATATTGTACTCCGTCAGCTGCTCTGAAAGGGGGGTTGATATAATTTTTTTACATAGAGGTTTTAAACCTTTATTTTTTAAGCACACAAAATCTTTAAAGGTCAAAGGAGAAAATATAAAATCAATTTTGTCCGCTTTCCCTCTTCTTCCCGCGAATCTTTTCATTGCGGTTCGTATTATTCGACTGTCGGAACCTGTTAAAATTACCGATATTTGGTCCAAGGTTCCGGAATCAACCAGATATTTTATTGATTTATCCCAGTCCGAAATATAATTTACTTCGTCTATAAACAGATATTTATGTGAAGAAGACTCATCGCAGAACCGGGAAATAATTCTTCTCAATATGTGATGGCTGTCAATAATCTCACCTGAAAGAAAAAGAATATCTTTCGAATCCACCTTTCTTTTTATTAGAAGATCTAATATCAATTGTTTGAGGAATGTTGTCTTTCCTATTTGTCTTCCGCCGGTGATCAAATAAATCCCCGGATTATTAAAAACCGGCTCATCCAGCAGCAAAGAACGATAAATTAAAGGAATATAAGTCAGTTTTTTTAAATGAGGATCATGCTTTTTAAATCTTGTTATTGATTCTTTAAATTGGTTGTGAATATCCAGTTCATCAAACATAATATTAATTTATACAATAATTCATGAATTTAGTCAATGGTTAATGACTATTTTTGGTCAATGATCAATGACCAAATTATTCCATGCTTTAAGTTCCAGGTAATACTTGATTCGTCTTAAAAAATGGATAGAATTGATATTATGAAAATTCTTTATGAGAAACAATCTTTCTAACATAATTTTTCTAGTCAATTAATGGTGATATAAACTTAAAAAATAAGGAGATAAATGATGAGCATGTATTGTTTTCAATGCCAGGAAACAGCTAAGAACCAGGGCTGTACAGTCAG
>JAUWFS010000171.1:0-7352 GCA_030606805.1 Deltaproteobacteria bacterium | reverse complement strand
GGTATTTATCTGAACAAAGACTTCTTTCAGGAGAATATGTTTTTTTGACAACCTTTGATTTTTAAATTTTAAATCCGTTCATCTGTCACGTTGAGAAACGGCAGATATGTCAACTGCTCAACGTAGTCACCACCTGCTTGCGCTCGGTGCGCAGGCAAGTAACTCATTCCGTCATCACGCAGGACGTTACAGTAGTTCCATAGTTTTTGAACTATATCGTTTGACGTCATATTTTTTATCCTTAATTTTACATATTTTATAAATGAGCCTGTACATCTTTAAACAACTCTTCCTCGAAAGCAGACAAGTTTAATTTAGTAATGGGTAATTGTTTCACCAAGGATAGGGCTTCATCAAGATCATCTGAGAGCTTTGCTATGAGTCCTATTTTATCCGTGATTTGCAAAGGCAAACCGTATTCTTCAAGAGCTAAAGAAACAGAACTTCTGTTAAGTGTTTCTACTTTGCTTGCAAAAAAGCTATAGTCGCCAGCAATACCATAATTCTTTTGAAAAACAAATTCTTGAATTTTTGATAAAGCCATTAACAAGCGAGGGAACTGAAAACCTGCCCAATTTCGATCAAACTCAAACACTCTTTCTACTGCCTCGTCCGGAGTCTTAGCCGCATATTTTCCAGGTTTCAGTTCTGCTTCAATCCGTGACCGAACATCTGGAGTATGCATCAAAACATTTGTTTTGAAAGCAAGCTGCGGAGCAGAAAAAACTCCTGATCTGGTGCGTCCGCTTGTCAAATATTCCCATATCAATTTACAAGCAAAAGACAATTGCTTCCAATTAGGGAATTGATTCCAATTTAATAACTCTGCTTCTGCAAAAGAAAGTGTTTCTAAGTATTCTGCCAAAACAATTTGATCGCGTGGGTCTATCCCGCTATTTTGTCGTAAAATCCTAAGTGGTAATTTGTCTTGCTCATAAATATCAGCTATTCGTTTTCGTGAGGAAGTGGTTAAATCCTCTTCATCTAATTGAATAAGAAGACTTTCGGGTGTTGTGTCATCCTGCGAATAAACAGGAAAATCAACGAATGGCAGCTCTTGTCTATAGCGCTCAGATAAATTGATACACTTTTGCTCAGATAAATTAAAACGTTCATTCACAGAAGAACTCACAAGGCACAACGGCCATACCCCACAAAATATTTTTAAATTATACCCAGCAGATGCTAACCCCGCTGCAAAACCTGGCTGCAGGAGTTTTTAACTGTTCAGTTCTATAACTTTGAGTTTTTGTATCAGGTATACTACTTTTTGTTCCAGCTGTATTATGCGCTCGTTAAGCTGATTAAAGGGTTGGCTGTCATTCGCTTTTTGCCTTTTAGATACGGAGCCTCCTGCAGTTTCCATAGCTTTAAGAATTTTACCTATAGAAACAGGCTGGGCAGATGAGGGTCTTTCAATTGGAAGGGGATTTGGAGGAACGGATTCCTCTTTTCTATCATTGAACCTTTGTAAAAATTTTACGCTTTGAATAAAATTAGATCCTTTGACAAGCATTACAAGATCAATTGTGTTGTAATTCTTCCGGCAATCAAAACATCTGGATAGATTTGTTTTGGGATTTACACCGGTATTGAACTCATGACATACCGGGCAGTAGAATCGAAAATACCCTTCAATCATTTTGGAAGGTATTCCCAGTTCTTTAATCAGTCTGTCTACAGGTATATGATTCCGCAGGATAAACAGTTCCTGCCTGGTGTAATGAGATTCAGCCATGTCTATGCCTGACTAAGCTTTGGTCTCAGGCTTACACAGTTTTTCATGTTGATAACATGACTGTTTTCGGTGAGTCGATCAATCAGCGCTGCTGTTAGCTGATCATTTTTTAAAAAAGATATCCATTGACTAAAACCGAGATTTGAAGTGATTAATGTGGTTTTCTTTTTGTGCCGTTTCTGCATCAAAGTAAAAAACAGACCTACCTGAACAGGCTCAACTTCTACATATCCCAGCTCATCAATCAGCAAACAATCGTAATTTGCAAACGTCTTGATCATTTTTGCTTCGGTATGATCAGCAACTGACCTGTACAGCATTTCCACAAGCTCAGAGAACGAGATAAAACGGCCTCTGCAGCCCTGATTGATTGCCTGCATTAAAAACGAAGTCGCAAGACCCGTCTTTCCAGTCCCTGTTGATCCTACCCAGATGATATTCTGATTTTTTGATATATAATCAGAATCATATATGTTCAGTATTTTTTTCCTTGCAAGTTTCGGCTGTTTGTTGAACGGGAATGTTTCGATTACATACTTTTCCGGTATTTTGGCGCGGCAAATCCGCATTTTTCGAGAGTTCTCTCTTCTGATGCCATACTCTTGTTTTATGATGTGCTTCAAAAGACGTGCATGCGAGTAATTCCCATTACCGGCTGTTGCGAGGTAATGATCCCAGTTCGCAAGAAGACCTGGAAGCCTTATATATTGCAGCATTTTTATCAATTCTTCATCCATTTTCATCCTCCGGCTGGTCATATACCGTCAGGTCAACCTCATCTGTAAACCGCCCTTCGAGATAGGCTTTTCTGCTTTGATATTCCATATCAATCTCTACAGCCCGGACATCATAAATTCCGCTTTGCATCTGCAATACAGCGATTCGCTCAATTGTTGGTATATCTGCAATGCGGTATTTTAAAGCCCGTTTGATTGATTTAATAAACAGGATGGGAGTAAGCTTTTGATGCAGGCCATACAACTCGCGGATAAATCTATGACGTTTTTTGCCATTTAGTTTAAGTGCAAAATTATTCAGGTAAGTATCAACTTCAGGCGCTATAGCCCGCAACTTTTTTTCTTCCATGGCAGTAGGTTTTTTGCGATTGTGCGGCTGATTCTTCGGCTTTGGTTGGCCTTTTGGGCTGATTTTTGTATTCTTAACTCCGTCAGAAGGCAAATCATACTCGCCGAGCAGTTTTCTTTTATGATAAATTTTTAAACTATCGCTGTACTGCAGTATTTTCACATCGTGTCTTGATGTGCCGGGTATCCAGTAAAAATTACCGTCAAATGATGCGTACCCATATTGATCGGTACCCCTGTCATGTACAAGATACGGAGGCGTAACAAACTCAGGAACCTTTTTAAGATACGACTGTTCATACTCAAATGCCTTGTAAGGAATAAGCCCGGTCTTGCTTACAGGCCTGTTAGGCATCCTGACAGTCGCCCAGGAAAAGCCCTGTTTGTTTAAGTCCTCCATGCTTTCAAATTTTCGACCTGGAATAAAATTTGTCTCTGTTGTATAGAAACTTCTTTCATTGCCGGCTTTCCTGTTTGCATGATTTATTTCATGGCAGACAAACTTGAAGCCATATTTTAAAGCAAACTGTTCCATCTCGGGTATAATAACAGCTCTGCTGCCGGCTCCGCTAAGACGTGCAAGGTTGGTATTGTCGATTATACAGACCGGGGCGGCGTATCCCCAGAACATCAACGCTTCATGGAGAAAACACTTCATCTGGAACCTGTTGAAGCTTCGATAAAATTTCAGGTAGCGTATCTTTGAATAACGAAGGTATATAATGCTGGCCACAACCTTGTTCCGCTTTTTACCGACTTCAAGCGTATAGATGGTTGTGTCATGCTGCATTTCTTCACCAGGCTTATCAGGAACCTGATCGCACCGCTGTTTTTTCCTGCTGCCTAATTCAAGCTCGCGTATCATTCTTGACAGCGTTGAGTATCCGATCTTGATTCCATAATCCTCGTTAAGTATCTCGTATATCCGCTGACCCCAGCCGCTGCATTCTTTGTAAAGACTGACAAGAAGTTCATGATCAATTTCGATTTTATCCCGGCGGGGAGTGTCAGGCATAAGGCCTTTTTGCCTGACAATAGTTGTGACACTGTTCACACTAACTCTCATATGGCGGGATATCTCTCTTATGCCCATCCCTTCTTTATAAAGAACATATATTGTCTGGCGTTTGTCCGGTTCTATCATAAAGTCCCTTTACCGCTTTTTCAAAAGTATTGACCTGCCTTAATATCCCTCCGGCAAGAAGATTTGCCTGAGCTTTAAAAGAGGCTGTTTTCAGCTTTTTATCGCAGCTTTTGTATACAACCCTTTGCATATATTTTTGCGTTATCTCAAGATCCTTGAGCACCTTTTGCTCTATACCTGTACAGCCGGCCAGTCCCTTGAATGATTCTTTCAACCGTTCCAGGCACCATGAGATATTGCCGTTTTTGATTTGATTGCGAAGTTCATCAGACCCCTTAAAGTAGCCATGAGCAAGCGTTTCAATATCACGAATGCTCAGATTTTTCCCTGAGACCGAACGAACAAACTCATCCACATCTTCTCTTTTTACAGAGTTTATACGTATAAACTGCCGCAAGGTGTACATATAGGAATAGGCTGGAAACTTTCCGCTGAAAATCTTGTCTGTTACACAGGCGCTCATTTCTTTTATAATGCCCGTTCTAACACTCACCCATGCCCTGCTTTTCTCAAGAAGCAGAGCAATGTCGGAATTACACATATTATGTACGGTTTTAAGCTCATCAATAAGTCTGGCCTGTTCAAGAATGGTAAGGCTTCTGGCATTGGAGATTCTTAAAAGCTCAAGTATCCCTACAGACTCATCATTACCAAATGAACGCCAGGGAACGATTCCTATACCCAGCTTTTTTGCGCATCTTACGCGTTTAAAACCGTTAAGCAGGATTCTGATACCATCATTTGCGTCAACACCCTGCAACGGATCGCGGATACCGTGTGTGAGAATTGAGTCAAACAGCATCTTTTCAGCATTCTTTGATCTCATACGGCAGCATTCATAGCGCAGATCAAAACTCGATAGTTCTACCTGTTCAGTCATTTTAAATCCCTTGCTTTAGATGGGTGTAAATTCATGCTCCTGACTGTAGCAGGCATTATTATTAAAAGTCTACACGTCCATCTTTGCAATCACGGACCAGAATGCGCGTAACTTTGTGAAATAGTATTAATTTCTACGATTAACGCGTCCATCTTTGCAATCATATCTGGCCCGACAGGAACAAGCTCGTATTTGCCTGATATTATTTTGTTTTCATGCGTTAACGCGTCCATCTTTGCAATCGGCTTTGAAATTGGTTTAGTTGCTGATTCTGCTCTTTGGATTTGATTTCGTTTGCGTTGTTTTTTTCTGTTACGTTCAGTGTACTTTAAATTTTTACGGCGGTAGTCTTTCCAATAGTCCGGGTTGTTGTTCAACCAAATTTCCTGAGCTTCTTTCTGGTCTTTCCGGTAAGTCTCATCATTTTCTATTTTCTGTTTCTGCCATTTTCTTTTTCTGGCTCTCTGGCATTTCTTTTTATTACAGTAGTCATGCTTTTTTAGTTTGTTGCAGACTTCAAAAAGACAACCGCAGTGCCTGCACCGTTGCATAAGTTTTTTCATCTGTACCTCCGCTTATGGGAGGTACTTTATCTTTTTGCAGAGATATTTGGATGATTTTAAGGAAAATTGCGATAAAAAGAGGGATGAAATTGAAAATTTAAAGATTTGGAGGTAAGCTACTGAACTGTATCACTTTATCTGAGCATGGGTGTATCAATTTATCTGAGCGCTATAGACTACCCATATTTGTCGGGCATTTTGCCTTATTCTATCGGGTGCAGTTACTCTCATCTCCCGAAAAATAATAAATATTTCAGACAGAATTATCCTCCAGGCGGGCAGGCAAGGATTGACTTGATTTTATAAAAAAAGAGTTGATGCAGATTCTGTATATCATAAATTCATATCCTGGAAATGGCTTTTCATTTCAAACCCGTTCCAAATTTATAAACGGCCATAAGAGTGTTGAATGTATAATAGCAAAGATGACAAACGGGTGTAATTCAAAACTGTTGCTTGAGCGAACACAGCAAAATCCCCCTTTCCTAAAGGGAGACTTTTCAAGAATTCCCCCTTTTCTAAAGGGGGTTAGGGGGATTTTACCAACGGTCATGAATTACACCCATGACAAACCTTGGTACCGAACTATTATTTAAATCCAAAAAATATTTTTATTTATCCTTGCCTGCCCGCCTGGAGGGTTAATCCTGTCAAAAAAGTCTCTTTGAAAGACCTAAATTGTTACGTTATGAAATTTTTGGGGTGTTTTGTTTTTGACCAACAAACCGTCGAACTGTGCATTCAGGGCGGCGGGAATCTTTCTCATTGTGTTTATCCGTCTGCGTCTATCTTCTATCTTCATTTATTTAGCGTTAAGCGATTAGATAAAAACATAAGTAATAATATTTTTTTCTTGTCAATCTTTTTTATTTTTCGTATTTAAGCGGGCAATCGTATAATTACTTGTTCGGCCTTGGAGCTTTTTCGCTTTTACAAATTGAATTGAGAAATTCATTCAATGAGGGGTGTTTGTTATTAGAAAAACCGCATTGATTACAGGTGCATCATCGGGCATTGGTTATGAATTAAGCAAAATTTTTGCAAAAATCAGGTAAGGCAATCTGTACCCATTTGACTTTGCTCATCCGCCAGGCGCCTTTTCTGGCACACCCGGTTGTGAGTGCGTAGTTGCGGGTAAATTGCTCATCATAGCCGAACCCCGCAGTAAGATGCAAAGTTAGCTGGCAGTATACTTTAATACATAGGAAAATAGATAAAAATGGCAAAAAGAAAAAAAGCATCAAAATTATTATATCAAATAAAAGTAACCCTGACAGGGAGCAAGCCACCAATTTGGAGAAGGTTAATTGTCAAGGATAACATTAGATTAGATCAGCTACACTTCGTTTTACAGATTTCCATGGGATGGTTTGATTGTCATCTGCACCAGTATATAGTTGGAGACTCCTATATCGGAATTCCAGATCCGGATTTTGAGATGGATGTGATTGATGAGCGTAAGATTTATTTATACGACCTTGTTTCCAATCCCAAAGACAATTTTACCTACGAATACGATTTTGGAGATAGCTGGAATCATAAGATCGTTCTAGAAAAAACTTTGCCATTAGATTTTTCCGGATCCCCAATAGTAATCAAGGGCAAGAAGGCATGCCCACCTGAAGATTGTGGAGGCATTTGGGGGTATTCCGATTTTTTAGAGGCTATTCAAAACCCAAAGCACGAAGAACACGAATCTATGCTTGAGTGGGTTGGTGAAGAATTTGATCCTGATGCGTTAGATATCAAGTTTATTAATAGGCAGCTAAAAAAATTAATGATTAAAAAAGACAATTCAGAATGAAATTCTTTACCTGAAGATCTCCAGACACCCTGTCCATTTCCAACCGCCCGCCAATATCTCCTTAAGCTATTTTTTTAAACGCCATTGCGCCCCAACCTTTCTCTACCTCACTTCTTTCCAGCTTAAAAAATCTCTGCG
>JAUWFS010000104.1:0-11185 GCA_030606805.1 Deltaproteobacteria bacterium | reverse complement strand
GGTATTTATTCGCTGTGTCATTTCAAAGTTCAAAGGTCAAAATCAAAAATCATGCCAAGAAAAGTAGTTCCAACAAAAATAAAATTGGTAAAGGGAACGTTTCGGAAAGATCGGGCGAATCCTAACGAACCGATTTATCCTTCGGAGATTCCAGAATCCCCAAAACATCTTAATGAACTCGGTAAGGTCGAATGGGATAAGATGTCAAAAATCTTTTTAGACCAAGGATTATTGTCTCAAGTGGACATGGCCTGCCTTGCATCAATCTGTCAACTTTATGGCAGATGGGCACAAGCGGAGTCAGATTTGAACGAATCAACCTTGCTGATCAAAACCACATCCGGAAATATAATTCAAAACCCTCTTCTCGGTATTGCAAACACAGCCTTAAAATTGATGAATAAATGTCTCCTTGAATTTGGCATGACCCCCGCAAGCCGGTCGAAGGTTTCAGCTAAAAAAAGCAAGAAAAAAGCTGATCCGTGGGCAGATTTTGGAGCACAAAAAAAGAAAAAATAATCACATTATTATTAATAAAAAGCTTGACATCAATCAAAAAATGTATTATCTTATAATTAAGTGAGTGAGAGATTTTATAAACATTTAATTATAGGAGATTGAAAAATGAAAGCTAACACAAAAAAAGAAATAAAAAAAACAATCAAGAAAATGGAAGACGAAGGAATTGAAGTTTGCGAAAATAATGAATTTATGGATTTTGTTGATGGCGCAGATGATCTTGCGGCCAGTATCTTGGGTATAGACGAAGAGGCAATCAAAAAAGAAAATAAAAGAGCTTTCTATTTTCAAAATGGAGTTAAAATATACATAAAAAAATAACTTAATTTTAACTATAGGAGCTTGAAAAGATGGATTGGAAAAAAGTTTTAAATGATAGAGCAAAAGAGTTGGTCACAGAAGGCAAAGGCTATATCAATGAGGGATTAGCAAGAGAAACAGTATTAGAGATGTTAAAAAGTGAAACAACAATTGGCAAGAAATATTGGATTAAAGTTTGTGAGAGTATTTAATTAAATTATAGGAGAATAAAAGATGGAAAAAGGAATTGTAACGATAACTGTATGGTATAATGATTTGCAAGATATTGATGGCTTGCCTGTAAGGTTTGAAAGTCTTCTCAACGCCGGAAATATTAAAATTATCGAAATGCATCGCTCTTACATGAGAGTTTCTGGGAAAGAACATATATTGACAGCGCTATACAAGGGTTAAAATGGAAAATAAGAACCCCAAAGGGGCAGGCAGGCCGCCTGTCCCTGCACACTTAAAGCGCAATCGCATGACAGGCATAAGGATTCAACAATGGTTGCTTGAACGTCTTATGCAGCATCCTGGAAGCAAGGGACAGTTGATTGAACGCTTGTTGATTAAAGAATTTAATTTGAAGGCTAAAGAATAAAAAATGGCACAAAAAGACTCTCTAAAAGCATTGCAGGACGTGACAGCAGCGCATAAAAGACGGGGCGTAAAACGGGCACTACAAATCGGTGTCAGAGGCGAGAATGCGGCGCAAGTAATCGGTGATCTGTATCCTGGTTGTGAAATCTTTGGTTTTACGAAAGGACAATTTTGCATTATTAATATTTTAGAGCATGTTTTAAATCAAGTCGGGCCTGCGGATGTTGTGATTTGCACATGGTCGGCGGCATCCGGTGATATCCAGGCAGCGCACAGAATGTTGAGCCTGAATAAAATTAAGAGCCTGAAATTCATAGTTGATTTTTCTTTTAAAAGTCGCAAACCTCAATTTTGTGAAGAAATGATTGATACTTTCGGTGGTGATTCAATCCGTGTGACCTCGTGCCATGCGAAGTTTATCACAGTGAAGTCAGAAAAATATAATATCGTAATCCGAACCAGCATGAATCTGAATTATAATCCAAGATTTGAAAACTTTGAAATATCAGATGATCTTGCGATGTATGATTTTATGACAGAAATAGTTGACGAAATATGGCGGACACAGACGGATTATGAAGGGATAAATAACAGACCGGCTGATAATAAAAGAGGTTTTCAAAAGCTTTTTCCTTGCGATATTAATAATGCTGGCTTGAGCGACTTGCAACCGGCTGATGTTGGTGATTTGACAGGGACGTTTCTTGATTAAACATCCACACGTAAATAGGTGCAATAAATATGCCAGAGATATCACATCCGGCAAAATAAACGCCTGTTTATACGTCAAACAGGCTTGCCAGCGATATCTCGACAACTTGGAGCAATCAAAAAAGCCAGAATATCCATACAAGCTTGACAAATTAAAAGGCGAAGCGATCTGCAAGTTTGCTGAAATGATGCCGCATGTCAAAGGCAAATGGGCTGGTAGCCTTATTGTTTTGGAGCCGTGGCAATGCTTTGGCCTTGTCAATTTATTTGGATGGGTGCGGAAAGCTGATAATTTAAGACGTTTTCGCGAAATCTTTTGGGAAATCCCTCGAAAAAACTCAAAATCGACAATTGGCGCTATCATAGGTAATTATATGTTTGCGCCCGATGGTGAACCCGGCGCAGAGGTCTATAGTGGTGCAACAACTGAAAAACAGGCGCATGAAGTTTTTCGACCAGCCTGGTTGATGACACAGAAAATCGGCGGATATCGGAAAAGATTTGCTATTGAACTTGGCGGAACTGAAAAAAATCCTGGAAATATTTACAGTATGGCCACAGCTTCCCGTTTTGAAGCCGTGATCGGTAAGCCTGGAGACGGCGCAAGTGTCCATTGTGGGTTAGTTGACGAATACCATGAACACAAAGATGATACGACATATGATTGCTTTTCAACCGGCATGGGGGCACGTACACAGCCTGTTATGGCAATATTAACAACAGCTGGCACAAATACAGGCTGTCCATGTTATGGAAAACGAAAACAAATTATAGATATTCTCTCCGGTCAAAAAGAGAATAATGAGATTTTTGGAATAATCTATACGATTGATAAAGATGACGATTTCACTAATTTCGATGTCTGGAAAAAAGCAAATCCAAATTATAATATTTCTGTATTTGAAGATTTTTTAAGACGTCAACACAAAACATGCTTGCAAGAACCTCGTAAACAGAATATACTTAAATGTAAGCATTTAAATCTTTGGTCAAATGCTGGTGCAAGCTGGCTTAATATGGTTGAATGGGAAAAAGCTGTTGATCTTTCTTTAGATATAAATGATTTTTGGGGTGATTCTTGTTATTTAGGTCTTGACTTAGCTTCAAAAATTGATATAGCAAGCTTAATGCCACTTTTTATTAAGGATGGACATTATTATTTATTCTCAAAACATTATATTCCTGAAAGCCGTACCCACGGTGAAGACATGTCCCATTATGCTGGTTGGGTGCACCAAGAATATCTTACAGCAACCCCCGGAAACCGGATTGATGTTGAATATATTAAAAAAGACATTAGAAAAATTGCCAAAAACCATGATCTGTCCGGTGAAGAAAACGGCGGCGGTGAGGTTTGCAATGATCCCTGGAACGCACAACAGCTTGTGACAGAGTTGATGAATGAAAATATATCCGTGGTTGAAGTGTCTCAAACCGTTAATATGCTGTCAGAGCCCATGAAAGAGATTGAAGCGGCTATAAAAGATGGCAAATTTCATCATGACGGCAATCCTGTAACGACATGGATGTTTGGAAATACGATGTGTCGGGTTGATAAAAAAGACAACGTTTTTCCCTTCAAAGAAGGCGATGAGAATAAAATTGATGGAGCAGTGGCAACCATTACGGCAATGCATCGAGCAATGAATCAAAAAGAACAAGTTGAAATGCCCGTTCCTGTCTTTTTTTAATGTGAAAATATGAAAGAATCTTTTTTTCAAAAAGCAAAAAACTGGATTACTAGAAACAAGAAGCCTTCTCCGGACGATGATTTCTGGTATACATATCCAGGGCAAAGTACAGACGCCGGCGTCAAGGTATCAGAGAAAACAGCATTGACATATCTAACAGTTTTTGCATGCGTGTCATTAATAGCTGGCGATTTGGCACGGCTGCCTTTAATTTTATACAAACGTCGAAAAGATGATGGTAAAGACAGAGCTACAGATCATCCACTTTATGATATTTTGCATAATGTCACAAATAATGAAACGACATCTTTCAATTGGCGGGAAGCTGGTCAAACGCATTGTCTTTTATGGGGTAACCATTTTTCATTTATCGAACGCAATAAAATGGGTACCATAAAAGGCTTATGGCAAATGGCTGAACCATCTCAAGTTGAAATGAAAAGAGTCGGCGGGCGGATTGTTTATAAATACAAAAATGGCGAAGATCAAAATGTTGTCAGAAATAGAAACGAAATATTTCATGTGGCCGGATTTGGATTTAATGGGCTTTATGGCAAATCTATGGTTACGCTTGCCAGAGAAGCAATCGGATTAGGGCTTGCGACTGAACAATTTGGAGCTAAATACTTTGGTGAAGGTACGCATCCTGCAGGTGCTTTGGAAATGGTCGGATATTTGGGTGATAAACGAGATGATTATGTCAAAGCATTCAAGAAGGGTTATCAGGGCCTTGGTAAATCTCATTCGGTTATGCTTCTTGAGGGCGGAGCGAAATATAAACCTATGACAATCCCGCTCGAAGATGCTCAATTTCTTCAAACGCGAGATCATCAAAAAATAGAAATATGCGGTATGTATCATGTCCCGCCGCATAAAATAGCTGTACACGGCCAAAACTCAAACTACAATAATCTTGAGCAAGAAAATGCTTCTTATGTCGACAGTTGTTTAATGCATTGGCTTGTCAGATGGGAATCTGCGATATCTCATCAACTTTTAACGCCTGCGGAACGAAAAAGCGGCCTATTTGCTGAATTTTTGGTTGATGGTTTGCTTCGAGGTGATTCAAAGGCCAGATCTGAATATTATTCAAAAATGGTTGGGAATGGTGCCATGTCTCCGAATGATATTAGAGCAAAAGAAAATCAAAATCCCATCGAGGGCGGAGATCAATATTTTATACCTCTGAATTATATGACTTTGAAACAGGCAAGCGAAATAGATGTTGAGAAAAAAGAATCTCCTGAAATAGAAGATAATAGCGTTAAAAGCTTACGATCTTTTTTTGCAGACAATAGAGAAATTCGGTCAATAACTGCCAGGGATAGAATTGCAAAGCGATATTATCCGTTAATTCAAAATGCCTTACAAGCCATTGTCAACAAAGAAACGAAGGCCATAAAAGCTCAAATCACTAAACGCAATAAAAGGGCAGGTCAATCAGAAGATTTTACAAAATGGCTTGATGAATTTTATCGAACGTTTGACGAATATATAAAAAAACAAGCAAGTCCTGTCTTTAGATCATTTATGGAATCAATTCGTGATGAAGCCTTGAATGAAATAAATGTAAAAATTGATAAATCTGAAATTGATGAATTTATCAAAAATTATATCGATACTTATGCAACCCGGCACATTGCATCATCTACGGGCCAGTTAAATGCCCTTAATCGAGATAAAACAGACGAAGATATTGACCAAAGGGCTGATGAATGGCATGAAACAAGAGCTGCAAAAGGTGCTAATAATGAAACAGTGAGGGCGTCCAATGCTGTATATCAGGCAGTTGTTTTTGCGGCTGGGATGTCAACCGTATGGCGGATAAGAGGTGCAAAAACTTGCTTATATTGTAAATCATTGAATGGAAAAAGAGTTGCAAGTGGTCAAAGTTTTGTCAAAGATGGTGAAAAACTTAATCCGGAAGGGGCGGAAGCTCCTATGAAAATCCGTGGCATGAAGGCCCATCCTCCCCTGCACGCCGGTTGCGACTGTTTCCTCACAATTAAATGAGGTGAAAAATGAAGAAAAAAGACAACATCGAAAAAAGAACAATAAAAACAGAATTAAGAGTAATCCGCAAAGACGATGGAGCTTTACCCGTAATAGAAGGCCATGCCGCTATTTTCAATAGTGATTCTGAAGACATGGGCTTTATTGAAAGAATAAAACCAGGCGCTTTTAAAGATGCTTTGAAAAATTCAGACGTTCGTAGTCTTTTTAACCATGATGCGAATATCGTACTTGGTCGAAATAAGGCGGGGACTCTTGAACTAAAAGAAGATTCAAAAGGATTGTTTCAGATTACGCATCCTCCAGATACTCAGCTCGTACGGGATATGGTATTAACCCCTATTGAACGTAGCGATATTGACCAACAAAGCTTTGGCTTTACGGTTGAAAAAGATTCCTGGAAAGACCTTGATACAGATCGACCTATTAGAACGATTGAAAAGGTCAAAGAGCTATTTGATGTGTCGGTGGTCACTTATCCAGCATATGCAGATACAAGCGTAGCCTTGAGATCATTAGCATCGGCACGGAATCAGCCACCGGACGATAATATAATATCTGTTGAAATAGATGGGGTTGAGTTTACATTTAGCAATCATGAGGAATTTGACCTTGTGGTTGAAAAAATAAACGAATTACGGAAAAATGATACAAGTCTATCGACCGCTGTATTATGGGAAAAGAAAAAGGTCGCAAATCCAAAGATCCCTGCTGCCGACAATAACAATGGCAATGATAATATTTTAAATCGAATCAGAAAAATTGAAGGGAATTATAAACCATGAAAACAGTTACGCAAATAATCGAAGAAATCGGGATTATCGTTAAAAAGCTGGGCGATATGCGGGCATTATGCGTACAAGAAAACAGAGATCCTACGCAGGAAGAGCGTGTAATCAGCGAAAAGCTTTTGGGCGAGATCGACAATCTTGAGGCTTATAAGCGCTCTGAGGAGCGCACTCAAGAAACTCTTGATCGGCTGGAAGGTTCACAGACTCCGCCTGATAAAACAAACATTGACACGGAAAAGAGAAAAAAAGAACAGACTAACCGTGACAAATTCGCAAGCGCCGGTGAGTTTTATCAGGCAGTTATGCGAGCAGGGCAGCCTGGTGGAGCTGTTGACAAAAGACTTTCAACCAGGGCGGCAAGTGGACTTTCCGAATCAGTGCCCTCGGATGGTGGTTTTCTTGTTGAGCATGAAATGGCAACCGGAATTTTGAAAACAGTATGGTCTTCAGGAATGATACTTCCTAAAATTTCTAAGGTCACACTTTCCGGCAATAAAAATGGCATGAAATTCAATGGCCTTGATGAAACTTCCCGTGCAGATGGAAGTCGAGCCGGTGGGATACTTGCGTATTGGGCATGCGAGGCTGCTGAAAAAACTAAAAGTAAACCTAAGTTCCGACAGATTGATCTTGGGCTGAACAAGCTTATCGGTCTTTGTTATGCGACAGATGAAATGCTTGACGATGCCGCTGTGCTTGAACAGACCATCAATGACGGATTTAACACAGAGTTTGATTTTAAAATTACAGATGGAATTATTTCTGGTACAGGTGCAGGAATGCCGTTGGGAATTTTAAATTCTGGATGCGTGGTATCTATAAGTAAAGAAAGCGGTCAGGCTGCAGATACAATCGTTTATGAAAATATCGTAAATATGTGGTCAAGAATGATTGCAAGCTCAAGACCTAATGCGATATGGACTATTAATCAGGATTGCGAACCGCAACTCAACAAGATGGCCGTTGCAGTTGGCACGGGTGGTATTCCTGTTTATCTTCCGGCAAATGGTATTTCTCAATCTCCATATTCAACATTACTTGGACGTCCGGTTGTGCCTATCGAACAGGCTCCAACCGTCGGCGACACTGGCGATATTATGCTTTCTGATTTTGGTCAATATAAAGCCATAGACAAAGGTGGGATGCAGCGAGATGTTTCTATCCATGTGCGTTTTGTATACGACGAAAGTGTATTCAGATTTGTCTATCGGTTTGACGGACAACCTGTTTTGGCGTCGGCCATAACTCCGTTTAAAGGCACAAATACTCTTTCTCATTTTGTAAAGCTTGATGAAAGGGCTTAGTAAGTAGAATTTTATTATTAATTATATTAAGCGCTCCTCTTACTCGGGGAGCGTTCAATATTTAAAAAAATACGAGGTAACAAAAATGAACAGTATATGCCCAGAGATAATTCCTATCACACAGGGCCATGAGCCGGTTGCGGCAAATACGCTTGCTACGTGCGATTATATCAGTTTGAAAAATGCTCACAAAGTACTGATCACAATTCATCACTATTCAGGCGGCGGTGATACCGACTTGGTTTTGTCCATTAAACAGGCAACCGATGTTGCTGCAACCGGGGCCAAAGTGCTTTCTGCAACTATGCCGTTATGGGTGAATGTTGATACAAGCCTTACAGATACTATGGTGAAACAGGCCAATGCCGCTGGTTATACGATTGATACCGGCGATGGTAAAGATCAGATCGTACAGCTTGAACTTGATGCCAGCTTACTTGACATGGCTAATAATTTTGATTGCATCGCAGTACATTCAACCGGCGGAAATGCGTCAAACATAGTCAGCGTGCTTTATCAAATTATCCCTCGATATGCACAGGCTACACCTCCGGCGAGAATTACTGATTAACCTTTCTCTTAAGGCCGGATTTCTTTAAAACAGGGGTCCGGCTGAAAGGATAAAATATTATGTCAATGAGAATTATATTTTTAAAAGATCACGACGGGCACAAGGCAAATAAAGATTATTTCGTTGAGCGTACACTCGCCTGTCGATTATGTGAAAATGGAGTTGCCTTGCCATATTCCACATATATGGAATCTGTGAAAAAAGCCACGGAAGTAGCTTTGAAAGAGAAAGCCGCTGAAGAAAAGAAAAAAGCTGAATTGATAAAAAAAAGAGAAGATGCTAAAAATATTGAAACAGCTATTTCAAAAAAGGCAAAAAAAAGAGAAAAGACAAAAATAAAAACCGATAAATAGGGGGAACCGCTCCCTGAAACCGAAAGGTACGGATATGAGGATATTATGAGTGGTGTAACAAACGTAAGAAGTAAATGGGTCGCAGGGAACTTGGTGTTTCATGAGGCCGTTATAGGCAATGGCGCGCAAATACATTTCGGCGAAGACGATGATGGCCTGGATGTTAAAATGTTTGGTGCAACCTCTGGTAGTTATTGCTTATGGGACGAAAGCGCCGACAAGCTTATCATCAATGTTGGAACTGCTGATCTCGGAACATCTTGTGAGGCAGATGCTTATACTGTCGGCGGAACGGCGGGGGTTGACGTAGGCGGAGACGGAACAATTACTACCTTTACAATGACAGCCGTCAAAGGTATTGTAACAGCCTTTGCAAAGGTGTCTTAATGACAATAGCTATAATAGATACATTAAAAAAAAGAGAGCGTGATTTGCTCAAAGCTCACAAAAACATATCAGAACAAATTGACGCTCTCTTAAATCACCGGATTAAAATTGTCGGTGCGATTGAAGAGAATAAATATCAGCAAAAACAAAGACAGAAAACGAGGTAGATTATGGCAATAGATGTAACAACTCCAGGGAATAAGATTGGCTTTATTGTAAACGGAGTTTCTGCAGATGCTTCAGGATGTGAAGAATTGAAAGCGGCTGTAGCCGGTAAAAAAATCAAAATCAGGCATGTAACAATAAATAGCGGGGCGAATATAACTATTACGCTTGGAGCGGGTGAAACTACTGGAGCGGTTACAGATGCACTTATCGGGCCGGTCTCGTTTGCTGCAAATACAAGCATGCAATGGACATTCAATCCATTGATGGAACTTCCTGTAAATACCGCTTTGGTTGTGGATGCGTCAGGTGCGGGAGCCGTTTGTGTCTTTGCACAAGGAGTGATTGAATAAGTTATGAACAAAAAACTAATTACACCACCGGTAACAACTCCGATAACATTAAGCGAAGCAAAGGCACAGCTTAGGCTTGAAGCGGCTTTTACGGCTGATGATAATTATATCATATCTCTGATTGGCGTTGCCACGGCCTATGCCGAATCATATTGCAACCGGCGGTTAATTACTCAGACCTGGGAAAAATCTTTTGAAAGCTGGGCAGATGTTGAATTGATTCTATTCGGTCAACTGCAAGAAATTGTGCAAATTATATGGCTTGATGAAGACGGGTTAAGCGATACATTATCGACTGATGATTATATCGTTACCGGCATTGCTACAGATGAAGGCCGGATTGAATTTGACGACGATGCTGATCCTTCGACTGACCTTTACCAAGTCAATCCTATACAGATCAGATATATCGTTGGATATTATCAAGGCGAAGTATGGGTGGCTGAAACCGTGCAAGCTGTGGGTGATAAAGTAATAGCTGATAATGGCTTGATTGCCAAGTGTACGGTCGAAGGTACAACCGGCGCAAGTGCTCCTGTATGGCCTGCGACCATCGGCGAAACGGTCGTAGACGGCACTGCAACATGGACAATTATAGGTCAAGCCGTGCCGGGCATGATCAAGCAGGCTATTTTGATTTTGGTTACTTATTATTATGAAAACCGGGAACCGGTAAAGGATGCGGCAAAAAATACTGTTGATAATTTGCTTTTGCCTTACCGGATATGGAATTTTACAGAATGAGTTTTTTGAAAAGATATTATGCATTCGAGACCGTGGGAGGTCACACATCAATAGCTATGGTGTGGATAAAGTGATGGATGCGATGGATAGCACATCAATAATGGTGTGTCCATGCGGCCTATAATGTATAGGAGAAGCGATCACGTTCAAATCGTGGATGCATAATCGTAAAATGGATGGATATGGCATGAAAATTGCAGAATTACGGCATCAAATCACAATAAAAGAAAAAATCCAGGTTCCTGATGGCATGGGCGGCTTTACGGAAATGCTGAACACTGTGCATGAGACATGGGCAGCAATCTGGCCGGTATCTGCAAAAGAGACACGGGAAAATATGAGAGTTGAAGCGAACGTATCTCATAATATCCGGATCCGTTATAGGTCTGGAATTTCTCATGCCATGATAATTATTTTAGGGACCAGGACTTTTGAGATCAAGGGTATTGTTAATTTTGAAGAGCGTAATATATGGTTAGACATGGTTTGTAATGAGCAACTTTAAGCTTGACTGGCACGGCAGAGAATTAATAGCAGCCGTTGAGGGTATCTGTGAGAATGCTGTCTTTGGCGGGGCTGAGAAAATAGCCAGGGATGCACGGCGGTTTGTGCCTAAAGATACCAGAGGACTGGGAAAATCTATCCATGTTAAGAAATTTAAAAAAACAGGTGTTGTTGGTGCA
>JAUWFS010000060.1:0-15460 GCA_030606805.1 Deltaproteobacteria bacterium | reverse complement strand
TGACTCAATTATTTTTTCTCTAATCTTTGCACCTACAGCAACCTGAAAAGGATGCGGCAGCTTACCGTGGCGCCTATAACCTAAAGCTACCCCGGGATCGATAATGATTTTACGATCCTTTACTGTTACCACTACGCAAAGTCCACGAACCCCAAGAGATTCTGTACCGATTATCTCAATTTGCACGGGTATTTATCCTGCCTGATTCAAATAACCAGAAATTTGAAAACTCAAACATGGGTAGTCCCTACAAAGCAGTGCAGGTTTGGAAATACTACCCTATTTTACTTTGTAAACACCTGATTTTTCACTATGTGCTGCCAGAAGACATGATATCTAACTTATTGAAATTATTGACCCGCACTGTTTTGTAGGGACTACCCAAATTCTCACCTGAAACATTATTTCCAAATAGCGTATATTACTGTAAAGGTATATTTGCGCATACGCAACATTGCTGTTTTTATTCGACGGCTTTTAATACCCGGCCAGCCAGCAGCCGAAAACCGGATCGACTATTTTCCAGATATTGTTGTGTTTCTCTATTAAATCCAGTTTTTCCAGTTTGTTGCGTGCGTATTGAATTCCGCCGGCAGAGAGCCTGTGTCGCTTCATGTATTCACTAGAAAGGATTTTTGAAACAGCATCAACGGCAAGCGCTTTCAACAGGGCGATCTGGGGCCCTGTCAGCCCTTGAACAACAGCCTCGTAGCCGTATCTCTCCGAAGCCAGCATGTTATTAAAAGCGGCCTGGGTATCATTGTCGGAAACGGTATCTTCGGAAATTTCGAATATGTTATATGCCAGGGCCTGAACATAGTAAGGATACTGAGAAACCTTTTCCGAAATTTTTTCAGCGACACGGATGGGACAATTTTTTCTGCCCTCCTTAAATCTTTCAACCAGAAATGAAACAAGTTCCTTATCAGGCAGAGGTTTTAAGGGATACATTATTGCGCTTTGATAAAATGGCCGGTTTTTTTTATCAAACATATCGAGAAGAATTCTCCGGCGGCTGCCCACAAAAAAATAGGATGCCTGTTGCTCCTGGATGTGTCTTCTCAGTACCCCTTCTATTGATGATTTTTTCAGTTCGCTGATTTCCTGGAATTCATCAAAAACAATATGAGCATTTATCGATTCTTTGCGAATAAATATTCCCAGTTCTTCCATTACATTATCAATAAGGTCGATACCGGACATAACTGATGAAACAGGCTCAACAGAAAAGGACAAACCGCTTTCAGGGGAAGGTTTAAAAACCGGGCGAAAGGTCTTAAATGTTTTTAGAAAACGAACGCCTTTGTTCAAAAGGGATTCGCGCTTATGCAAGACAGAATATATACTTTGGGAAATACGCCGGGCAATTTCATTTTCAGAAGTCGCCATAAAAAAATCGATATAAAACGTAAAAAAATCCTTGTCAGACAGGTCAGCCTGGAGTCTTCTTATAAGTGAAGTTTTGCCGTAGCGTCGGGGCGAAAATAAAACAACATTAGCTTTATTGTCTGCATGGGAATATAGCTCTTTAAGCTCGGTGGCCCGATTGCAAAAAGGAAAACGGGGAGGAATAACCCGCAATGTGAATGGATTAGCCATAGTACCTCACTTCATTGATTATCAATTATTGTAGTTCAATAATTGATAATGCTTAATGTGTCAAGGGCTTTTTACAAAACAATTTCGATTTTATTCCTGTCTATTCTGATGCGGTATTCAGCAAGCTATTGGTAGTAGTGCCCATTTTTTCCACCGAAAAGCTCTGCAAAGATTTTTCCCTTCCCGTAACAAATCTGGAAATCTGGGCAGACCCTTCCTTTGCGAGCTGAATCAATCTTGTAAAAAAGTAGTAAGGAACGGGGACGAAATAACTTCCCCAAGTAGGCGCATAGATTTGGGTCAAATTTGTTCGATCTCAAATCACAAAAGTTGATGGAATAGCAGGCTATTTTGATACTTTTGTGGTTTGAGATCGGGCAAAGGTGGCCTGAAGCTGTGATGCATAGTTGGAGAAGTTATTTCGTCCCCGTTCCTAAGCTTGACAAATATCGAACCTGTAGATATTTTGTTGCCTGCGAAAGAACGAGGCCAAGCACATAAAAGAAAAGTAACTACTCAGGTGGATAGGCTGAAGACTGTCAGGAAAAAGCGCCTTCAGTCTAAACAGCTTCAGCCTGACTACGTGAGTAGTCATAGAAAATTAATACAGGGGGACTATGAACAACGATACATTTATATCCAGAATTGCTGAAGAACAAAATATAAATAATAATCAGGTTCAGGCAGTAGCTTCTCTTCTATCGGAAGGCGCAACAATTCCGTTTATCTCGCGCTATAGAAAAGAAGCCACAGGAAGTCTTGACGAAGTCGCTGTTATGGCTGTCAGGGACAGGCTGAACCAGCTTATGGAACTAAAAGAACGAAAGGAAGCGATCCTCAAATCTCTTGAAAAACACGGTCACCTGACGGACGAACTGCAAGAAAAGGTTCTTGCTGCGGAATCCATGACTGTGCTTGAAGACCTGTATCTTCCTTATAAGCCAAAACGACGGACAAGGGCAATTATAGCAAAGGAAAAAGGGCTTGAACCGCTGGCGCTGATAATTTTTGAACAAAAAGGAGTAAATCCGGTCAAAGAAGCGGAATCTTTCATTGACCCTGAAAAAGGTGTTGAGTCTGTTGAAGACGCCCTGGCCGGGGCCAGAGACATAATTGCAGAAATCATAAATGAGAATGATAAGGCCAGGGCCCGACTGAGGAACCTCTTTTTCACAAAAGCCGTGATTAAAAGCCTGGTTGCTTCAGGCATGGAGGAAAAAGGGGGTAAATTCAGGGATTATTTTGACTGGGAGGAAACACTTGCCGGCGTTCCTTCTCACAGGATGCTGGCCATGAGACGGGGTGAAAGCGAAGACTTTCTTAACCTTGACATACTGCCTGACGAAGATGAAGCAACAGCTATACTTGAAAACCTGTTTGTTAATGGAGAAGGTGATGATTCCGCACAGGTGAAGCTGGCTATAAAGGACTGCTACAAGCGTCTTCTTTCCCGTTCAATGGAAACCGAAACCAGGCTTCACGCAAAAGAAAGGGCTGATACTGAAGCAATAAAAGTGTTCGCAGATAATCTCCGCCAGCTCCTGCTTGCTCCGCCGCTGGGAGCAAAACGCGTAATGGCAATGGACCCGGGATTCAGAACAGGATGCAAGTTTGTCTGTCTTGACCCGCAGGGGAAACTGCTTCATTTTGATACTGTTTATCCCCATATGTCTGAAAAAAAAGCTCTTGCAGAAACCGAAAAAATAAAATCCCTGTGCGAAGAGTTTGATATTGAAGTCATAGCCATTGGAAACGGCACGGCCGGCAGAGAAACAGAAGCCTTTGTCAAGGCTGTCACTTTTTCAAAGCCTGTGCAGGTTATAATGGTCAATGAAAGCGGGGCATCAATATATTCCGCTTCTGAAGCGGCAAGGAAAGAATTCCCGGATCATGATCTAACGGTGCGCGGAGCTGTATCAATTGGAAGACGTCTGATGGACCCTCTTGCAGAGCTTGTAAAGATCAATCCCAAATCAATAGGCGTCGGCCAGTACCAGCATGATGTCAATCAGAAAGCCCTGAAACAGTCCCTTGATGATGTTGTTATGAGCTGTGTTAACGGGGTTGGTGTTGATCTGAACATGGCCAGCGCCCAGCTCCTTACCTATGTTTCAGGCCTGAACGATGGTGTCGCAAAAAACATTGTGTCGTATCGTGAGGACAACGGCCCTTTCAAGTCCAGGCGGCAACTGACAAAAGTGCCGCGTCTTGGCCCAAAAGCGTTTGAACAGTCTGCGGGTTTTTTAAGGATCCATGACGGTGAAAACCCCCTTGATGCCAGCGCAGTGCATCCTGAAAGTTACTATGTTGTTGACGCCATGGCCGGAGACCTTGAAACAACGGTAATTGATATTTTAAAAAAACCTGATATCAGGCATCAGATTGATATTGCCAAATATGTTACTGATTCGGTCGGAATTCCCACACTAAATGATATCCTTGATGAACTGGCAAAACCGGGACGTGACCCAAGGGAAAAATTTGAGACATTCTCATTTGCCGATGGTATTGAAAAAATCGAAGACCTGAGACCTGGAATGAAACTCCCGGGAATTGTGACAAATATCACTGCGTTCGGTGCTTTTGTTGATATCGGCGTGCATCAGGACGGCCTTGTTCATGTCAGCCAAATGGCAGACAGGTTTGTAAAAAATCCCACTGATATTGTAAAAGTTCAGCAAAAGGTCACGGTAAGAGTGCTTGAAGTTGACCTTGCCAGAAACAGGATTTCTCTCTCAATGAAATCGCAGGCAGAGAAGTCAGACGCTGCGGTGGAAAATCCGGGTTTAAAAAAGGCTCAAAAGCGTAAACCAAAGAATAAGGACAAAAAGAACTTAAGCAGCAGGAATGCGCCGTTTAATAACCCGCTGGCAGAAGCCTTAATAAAAAGCGGGCTTAAATAAATCTCTGGGACCTAAGCGGTGAATTCCTGGCACGGCCACCATGCCGGCCCCTTGAAGGAACGGCCGCGTACCGCAATGCGAATTGATGCCATATATGTTGTGGTTACTTTGTCCTTGACTCACAAAAGCAATTTTTTCTATACTTCTTCTCCAGAAAAGCAACGTCTTCTCACAAAAAAATAGTTTGTGTTATGCAAATATGAAAAAAGACAGCTCTTTAGAAAAATATCGTGAAACTCTTCATGAAATTATTTTTGAGGCTGATACACCTGCAGGTAAATTATTTGATATAATTTTAATTGTAAGTATCGTGCTTAGCGTATTAGTTGTAATGTTGGACAGTGTGAGTACGATTCGAAATTCATGCGGCGGCCTTTTAGTTTTAAGTGAATGGTTTTTTACTTTTCTTTTCACAATTGAGTATTTTCTCAGGTTATCCTGCGTCAGTTGTCCTTTTAAGTATGCAACCAGCTTTTTTGGAATAGTAGATCTTATGGCAATAATCCCGACCTATTTAAGTTTTTTTCTGCCTGGAAGCCAGTTCCTTATTGTTATCAGGATTCTTCGAGTTCTTCGAATATTTCGGGTTTTCAAACTGGTTCAGTATCTTGTTGAAATCAGGTTGCTTAACCAGGCTCTGCGTGCAAGCCGGCGGAAAATTATTGTATTTTTATTTACTGTTTTTACGCTGGTAATAATTTTCGGTTCCATGATGTATGTCATAGAAGGCGAACAAAGTGGTTTTACAAGCATCCCTCGAAGTATTTACTGGGCTGTCGTAACGCTTACTACAGTCGGCTATGGAGATATATCGCCTAAAACAGGTTTCGGTCAGGCTCTGGCTGCTGTCATCATGATTATCGGTTATGCAATAATTGCCGTACCTACGGGGATTGTAACAACTGAAATTGCTCGAGCCACAGGAAGGAAGGTTTCCACTCAGGCTTGCCGGGCTTGCAGCGCAGAAGACCATGACATAGATGCGAAGTACTGCAAAGACTGCGGAGCAAAACTTTAGAAAAGCACTCTATGTATACGTTCGCGGAGGAAGATAAAAATGGAATACAAACCAATCGGTATCATCCACACACCCTTCTCGCAGATAGAGAAGATGCCCATTCAACCTGCTGGTGCTTCCGGCGTGACGGGGGAAGTGGAGGTGTTCAAAGAATTCAGGGACGGCCTGAAAGATTTGGGCGCTTTTTCCCACATCATCCTTTTATACCATTTCCACCAAAGCCGGGGATTTGCTCTCCACGTGGTTCCCTTCATGGACTCTGAACCCCGCGGTCTTTTCGCCACGCGAGCACCCAAACGTCCGAATCCGATCGGCCTATCGGTGGTGAGACTTCTGAGGATTGAAGAAAGCACAGTATATATCGAAAACGTGGATATAGTTGATGGGGCACCTCTGCTGGATATTAAACCCTATGTGCCGGAGTTCGATGGACAAACCCACGTTCGTATAGGCTGGCTGGAGCACGTTCGGAAGGACGTATCGGAGCGAAAGTCGGACAGTCGCTTCGGATAGAAATGCGAACAAGCCTATGAAGATAAAACGGTAAAAAGAACAACTTCCCCCGGGCAGTTAAAACGGATAGGCACTCCGGACGTTCCAACGCCGGAGCTGGTGTAACCGCACATCTCCTTGTATTTCCACAGGCCGCTGGCCATTTTTCTGGGAGCGCGGCTGTGCGTAATAATAGGGCCGTCATAAAAGGGGAGACGAACCTGCCCTCCATGGGTATGTCCGCATAGATAAAGGCGAGCCATGTGCTGAGCAGCATCCCTGTAAGCTTCAGGCGAGTGGGCGATAAAGATATTGAATGCGTCTCTGGGCACCTCATTGAAAGCTGATTTCAGATCGTGTGTTCTATAATAGTGCGGATCATCCACACCAACCAGCCAGATAGTCTCGCCATTACGCTTCAAAGGATAGGCATCATTTACAAGCATACATATGCCGGCATCCTCAAGATCAGGAATAATCTCAATGCAGTCGTGATTTCCAAGCACTCCAAAGACCCCGTCTTTTGCCTTGATGTTTTTGACTATTTGCCGTAGCTGCCGAGTGGCTGGAAATGAAGATCCATACATTTCGGCGCGAATATCCCCTCCTATAATACAACAGTCACATTCTACACCTGAAACAATATCGATGACACGCTCAGCAATTCCTGACAAGCCATCAAGATGAAGATCGCACAGAAAGAGTATGCGGTAGGAATCAAACGAGGCAGGCAGATCCGGAAATCGTAAATCTATTTGGCGAAACCGCACATCTAATGCGTTGCGGACACCTATATCATATTTATTGATAAGTTTAAAAAAACCGGCCGTTATCCATTCATAATAGATAATATTTTCAAGATTAAGATAGCGCTGCAAGGGTGGAAGGGCGATGTGACATGCACGCCATGCCTTGAAACGGGTGCTGGATTTTACAAGGCGCAGATTCTTTTCATGGGGTGCCGGGAGGATTTCTTTCTTAAAAAAGCGCGCCCCAAAATGTGTAATCGGAACAAAAAGGATAAGCAAAATAATAATCAGAGCCCAATCCAGTGAAAAATAATACTTAACAAACAACAGAGGAAAAAGGCCCTCAAATAGTTGATCAAGGAGCGGTACCGCAGAGCCGCTCGCCAGTTCAAACCTTCTTTTAATAAAACTGGTCAGTGAATCTCCCAGCATCGAGAAGAATCCGATACAGAACCCCACAATGAGGGGCAGCCCCAAAAACCCACTGAGTAAAGTTCCCGCCGCTATGCTTCCAATAGTTCCGCGGATAGTCTTGTGGCTGCCTAGCAACGGTTTTCCGTCCAAAAATGTCCGGTTCCAGTCAATCGGCCAATTCCATCTATCTTCCAATAAAAACGCAATAACAGGAGGGACTGCATTAACGGCAAAAAGAAGGATTATAATTTTAAGACTGATGGGTATAATGATGGAATCTCCTTATTCAGTGCCTGAACGAAAACTGCTAATTTTTCCAATTTCTGCGTCAGGCTTAAATTTTAATCCTCAAAATACTCAATGTATTCCTGCGGTTAAAATTTGCGCCTTCCTTGAACCTGAAAAAATTTTCTAGTTTTCGTTCGGGCACTATTCAGGTATATTTTGGAAAATAATGTCGTCACCCTTTGCATCAGCTTTTATAATTGTATTTTCAGTAAATTTTCCCTTGAGAATTTCTACAGCCAGAGGATTTTCAATATATTTTTGAATCGCGCGCTTTAAGGGTCGTGCTCCGTAAACCGGGTCATATCCCTTTTCAGCTAACAATCTGACTGCTCTGTCTGAAAGCTCAAGTTTAACATTTCTTTGCTCAAGTCTTTTAAGAAGCTTTTCAATCTGAATCCTCACAATTTTACCAAGCTGGTCGGTCGTAAGGTTGTGGAAAATAATAATTTCATCTATTCTGTTTAAGAATTCAGGTTTGAAGCTGGCTCTCAGAGCTTCTGTTACCCTGTTTTCCATTTCTTTACGGTCGTATGCTCCAAGTTCCTGTATCCAATTACTGCCAACATTTGAAGTCATTATAATTATAGTGTTTTTAAAATCTACAGTTCTCCCGTGACCGTCCGTCATCCGTCCGTCATCAAGAATCTGAAGCAGCACATTAAAAACGTCGGGGTGGGCTTTTTCTATTTCATCAAACAGCACCACTGAATAAGGACGTCTTCGAACCGCCTCTGTGAGGTGTCCGCCTTCTTCATACCCAACGTAGCCGGGAGGCGCTCCTATAAGCCTTGCTACAGAATGCTTCTCCATATATTCCGACATATCAATTCTTACCATTGCCTGTTCGCTGTCAAAGATGAATTCTGACAGGGCTTTTGCCAGCTCGGTTTTGCCGACTCCTGTTGGTCCCATGAAAATGAATGATCCTATAGGACGATTTGGATCCTGCAGTCCGGAACGAGCTCGGCGGACTGCATTTGATATAGACGATATTGCCTCATCTTGTCCGATAACTCTTTCGCTGATGCGGTCCTCCATATGTACAAGTTTTTCCCTTTCACCTTCGAGCATCTTGCTTACAGGAATTCCTGTCCATCTGGATACTACCTTTGCAATGTCTTCAGCATCCACTTCTTCTTTAAGCATTTTTTTGTCTTTTTGAAGTTCTGAGAGTTTTCTTTTTGCCTCGTCAAAACGCTTTTTAAGTTCTGTTGCCTTGCCGTATCTTATTTCAGCGACTTTTGCCAGATCTCCTTCTCTTTCTGCGTGCTGTTCTTCGATGCCAATTTGCTCAAGCTCTTCTTTTATCTTTCTGATAGTCTGAATCATGTCTTTTTCATTCTGCCAGTGAGCTTTCATCTCCTGAATTTCATCTTTCATGGCAGCAAGTTCTTCTTCCAGTTTTGCAAGCCGCTTTTTTGACGCGTCGTCAACTTCTTTTTTAAGAGCTTCTCTTTCTATTTCAGCCTGGGTTATTTTGCGTTGGATTTCGTCAATTTCCGCAGGCATGCTGTCTATTTCTATTCTAAGCTTGGAGGCGCATTCATCTACAAGATCAATGGCCTTGTCGGGAAGAAAACGATCTGAAATATATCTGGTTGAAAGAGTCGCGGCAGCAATTATCGCCGAATCCTTTATTCTTACTCCATGATGTATTTCATATTTTTCCTTGAGTCCTCGAAGAATAGAAATTGTGTCATCTACTGTTGGCTCAAGAACCATTACAGGCTGAAAGCGCCTTTCCAGAGCAGCATCTTTTTCAATATATTTTCTGTATTCATTTAATGTAGTGGCGCCGATACACCTTAATGTTCCCTTTGCAAGCGCCGGTTTCAGCATGTTTGAAGCATCCATCGATCCTTCGCTTGCGCCTGCTCCAACCACAGTATGCAGTTCATCAATGAAAAGAATTACTTGTCCTTCAGCTCTCTCTACTTCTTTTAAAACTGCTTTCAGACGATCTTCAAATTCTCCTCTGTACTTTGAACCTGCTATAAGCGCTCCCATATCCAGCGCAACGAGCCGTCTGTTTTTCAGGCTTTCCGCAACATCTCCCGCCACAATTCGCTGAGCAAGACCCTCTACTATTGCGGTTTTGCCGACTCCGGGCTCTCCTATTATAACAGGATTATTCTTTGTCCGTCTTGAGAGAACCTGAACAATGCGTCTTATTTCATCATCCCGTCCAATTACAGGGTCGAGTTTGCCAAGGCGTGCCAGATCTGTCAGATCCCGGCTGAATTTGTCAAGCGCCTGGTATTTTTCTTCCGGATTCGGGTCTGTTATGCGCTGTGAACCGCGAATATCCTTTAAAACTTTAAAAATTGAATCTCTGCTTATTCCATAACGGCTCAGGATCTTTATACCTTCACCGGTTTTTTCATCTGAAATCGCCAGAAGGATGTGCTCTATGCTTACATACTGATCCTTCATTTTGGCAGCTTCCGAAAAGGCAGTGTCAAGAATGGATTTTGTCCTCTGTGAGATATAAACATCTCCTGCACCGCTTACCTTTGGGAGTTTATCAATAGCCCTTGCAATCTCTTGAGCGACATCTTCCGGTGAAACGCCAAGCTTCCGGAGCATAGACATGGCTATTCCTTCCTGTTCATTCAGCATTGCGCTCAACAAGTGCTCCGGTTCAACCTGCTGGTTATTATTGTTTGAAGCCAGAGACTGGGCATTTTGAATGAGTTCCTGTGATTTTATTGTAAATTTATCAAAACGCATAAATATATACCTCCTGTTTTGAAAAATATGGGTTAGTTTTGATCTAATAGGAAAATAAACACTTACTATTTGATGTCAATCGGTTTGAAAAAGCCGGAGGAATTAACGAATGGAATCGTAATACTTTAGGAAAATATGTTCGCTTCAGGTATAATCAATTTCAAACCAGCAAAAACTCGCGCATAAAATATCGTAAAGAAAGAACTTGCCGCAAATTAAAAGATATGGTTGCAGTTCAGTGAAATTTTATAGAAAAATACATAATACTGCCAGGTTCTTTCTTAACGATTTCTAATGCACTCAAACAGTTTCCTGTTTTGAAATTGATCACACCTGAAGCTCATACACGGCAGGTTTTTGTTTCATAAGGGCTCGCTAAAATATTACAGGGAATCTTATTTTTTTAAAAAGATATAAGTTGCCAGGCAGATAAGAATTACGGCAAAAATTTTTTTGAAGTTTGCTGTCGAGACATGTTCAACAAGGCGAGAGCCGATCTGAGCGCCAATAACGCCTCCTATCCCTAAAAGAATTCCGACTTTGTAGTCAACATTAGCCAGTTTATTATGTGCTGCCAATGCGGAGATGGAGATAACCAGTATTGCCAGAAAGGAAGTTCCCACAGATTTTTGTGCTGAATATCCCAGAAAAATCAACAGAGGAACCATAAGAAAACCTCCGCCCAGTCCGGAAAAAGAAGCGCCGATTCCAACCAGCACGCCCAACAAAATCATTACCAGCATATTTACATTAATTGGCGTCATTTTTTATGCCTTTCATATCTTTTCTCTACTGATAGTAAATAATAGGTTTGACATTTTTGGCATCCTTCACGACAAGTCAAAAGTGGTTTACACTTTGTTGCTCTTGTATTTTGGCAGTGAAAATAGAAATTGGAAATTGGAAAAAATATAAAGATGTAGATGTGTTACCTAATTTCAAATTTCCAGTTTCGACATCTGCATTCAATTCGATAATACACGCTTTTTTGAAAAAAGTGTAAACTGGTGAATGAAGGATGCCACATTTTTCTATATGATTTATCGAGAAAACTCAACCATGAATTATAATCTTTTGGTAGCTGTTCACGGCTTGAAACTTGAAATTGGAAATTGGGAAGAACAGTACAAAAGCATGAAGGTCAAATTTCTAATTTCGACGTTCCGTGAACGCTTACATCTTTTGTTTGGCAAAAATACAGATCAATCGAAGATTGTTTTCATTCGTGGCAGGCTCTTTTTTATGACTTGTTTATGAGAAGTGCGGATTAGAAGAAAGGGGCCAAATTTTCATTTAAATTTCAACGAAAACCCGACCCCTTTTTTAAACCAGGCTTAGATATAATGAAAAACAAGCAGATCAGCTATCCAGGCAAGAGCCATCTCTTGATCTGTCCCGGTCGCCTTTTCCCTTATCGTTGCCATGCCTGGCGATTATGATACTGGAATCAGTGTTGGTGAAAGGGAGGCAAGAGCCATCTTTTAGCTTGTCCCTGTCGCGTTTTTGAGTTCCGTCGCAATCACCTGCTAATACAAAGCCAATGCCGCCAATAAATACAAAAGATAGTGCAAGACAAATAATCATAACTTTCTTCAACATAATAATACCTCCTTAATTTATACTTTTTTTGTTTATCCCCATCCATAAGCCTTGCATGTCATATTATTTGGATTGATACGGAAAGTAAATCGGACAGAGTCTCTTTCTTTTGCAGGATTTTCAGCCCTTTTAGTGTCAGTGTTTGTCCTACAAAGGAGCGATGTTGGAGACTGACAGAAAGCCTCAGTGGATGGGTTGATCAGGGTATGGAAGGCAGAATGATGCAGGCAGTGGGTTTCAGTCCACCAATGCGTTTTTTATGGCATAATAGGTGATTTCGGCATTGTTCTTCATTCCCATTTTTATAAGAGTGCGTGCCCGATAAGTGCTGATTGTTTTTACACTGAGTGATAGTTCATCTGCGACTTGTTTTACAGTTTTGCCGGAGGCAATCATAAGCATCACCTGATATTCACGATCAGAAAGTGTTTCATGAACAGGTTTTTCAGTATCTGTTTCCAAATATACAGCCAGTTTTTCAGCAAGTGAAGAGCTGACATATTTGCCGCCCTGTGATACTTTTCGTATTGCAGATATTAATTCCTCAGGTGCGCTTTCTTTTGTCAAATAACCGGATGCTCCCGCCTTTAAAGCTCGCACTGCATATTGTTCTTCCGGATACATACTTAACATCAGAATTGGGAGTTTGGGTTTTTCGTGCTTTAACTGTTTAAGAATATCCATTCCACCTCTGCCGGGCATGGCAATGTCTAATAAAACCAGATCAAAATCATTTTTCCAGACCAGCTCTAAGCATTGCCGGCCACCAGCGGCTTCGCCGGCTACAACCATATCGGAAGTTTCAGACAAAATTTGCTTGAGTCCTTTACGAACAATAGCATGGTCGTCAGCAATTAGTATTTTTATCATCGTTCCTTCTTTGTTTTCTTCTTTCTATGCCGGTTGGAATAAACACTTTTACGGTAGTGCCTTTATTTTGGATGCCCCTTATTGTTAAAGAACCTTCTAACGAATTTACTCGTTCTCGCATTCCTGTTAAGCCAAATGATCCTGGATCCGAGATTTCTTTTTCTGTAATGCCTATACCATTATCATGAACAGTCAGTTCAACTGTGCCGGATTTTTGCTTAAGCATAATTTCGACTATCGTTGCATTTGCATGGCGGGCAATGTTTGTCAGCGTTTCCTGAAAAATTCGGAAAATTGCCGTAGAACTATCTTTATCTAAAATAATATCTTCAGGATCCGATATGATTTTATACTGAATGTTTGTCCTATTTCGAAATTCCTTTGCCTGCCACTCAATCGCAGCGGATAAACCCAGGTCGTCAAGCAAACCCGGTCTCAATTCTGAAGAAATCCTTTGTACGGAATGAATGGTTGTATCAATGAGCTTTGACATTGATTTTGCCTTCTCAAGCAGGAGTTGTTGATCCCTGGATAATCTTTGACCTACCCAGTGTGTGTCCATTTTTAAGGCTGTTAATGCCTGTCCCAACTCGTCGTGAATCTCACGTGCAATTCGACTACTCTCTTCCTCCCTTATGGATTGCAAATGTGAGGCAAGATCACGTAACTGTTCGCGTGATTGCTTTAATTCCTCCTCCGATTTCTTGCGCTCGGCGATTTCCCGTCGGAGTTGTTTATTGGCGGTTTCCAGTTCGGCTGTACGTCCTTCCACCAACTCCTCAAGATGCTTGCGGTGTCTTCCCAGATCCTGGGCCATTTTGTTGAAAGAGGCGGCTAAAGTGCCTATCTCATCATTTCTTTTGATTGTTAGCGGAGTATTTAGATTGCCGTTGGCCACTTTCTCTGTTGCATAGGTTATTCGCCTGATCGGGGAAGAAATAAAACTGGCCAGGAAATAGGCAACCACTCCTCCTATTATTGTGGTCACTATGCCTATAATGAGAATCTGCTGTCGAGCCTCAGCAATTTCTTTTTCAACGGCCAGATAGGAGTATCCTAACCGAACCGTTCCTAACCTGACGTCTGAAACCTGGATGGGAGCAAAGATATCAAAAACCGATTCTTCTTTCTCTGACAAGGATGTATGGAAACAACCCGGCACATTAGAGTTCACGGCAGCAATACTCAAACTATCCATATAGGTCTTACCAACTTCAGCCAGGTCACTGTGCATAACCACCTTGCCGTGCGGATCTAATATGATAACATAACGAACATAGTCTTGATCTATGGAGTGGTTAACAAACCTGCGGAGAGTGGCCAGGTCCGGTCTTATTAATGGCCTGGCTGTAAACCTGGCTAAATCGGCAGCTAAGGCAACCCCCCTTTTGTGAAGCTCGCTTTCCAATGCTTCTTTTTCACGCATCATTGAGATGATTCCCGTAATCAGTACAATAAGTATCACCAGGCTTTCAATCAACAATGTCAACTTAGCCCTTAATCTAAATCCTGTCCATTGCCGAAATATTCTCATGCGCAACCCTGCCCTTACTCTGCTGTTTTTACGCCCATCAGCATCCTTAGGGCTCGGTCAAAAATAACTTGGCATTTTTGCATCCCAACTTCACCATATCTTTAACCGATCTTCAATCGCAAAAGTCCTCGAAATAGCTCGCTATTCCTGCGGTTTTGCTCAATCAGATCAATTAAATCTACGGCAAATTTGGGCGCAAATTCTACCAAGTTGTTTTTAACCAAGCCCTTATGCCGTCATAATCTCCATCCTTTGACCTCTGAAATCCGCCTAACTCAGCACGGTGCAGTATCTTTGCATGTGCAGGCTTGTTTTTGTCGAGCCTGAGTAATGCTTGATTTACCTTGGCAACAATGTCGTCACTTACCTCTTGGAGAGCAGCAAACACCCTCATTGGGACTGATCTGGTTCTGCAGACGGCAATAATCTGCTTAGCATCCACACCAAGTGCCTGCTGCCTTTTTGAATGTTCCTTGAGAAAATGGTCGCATACCACCCCGGCATCAACTGCATTAAGATAGATATTAAAGGCTACATCTTCGCAACACCCCCCATTTGAATAAGCCTTCAGGTCTTTATCGATGTTTATACCGCTTTCTTCAAACAGCACTTTTGCTGCCACCCATCTTGCAGCCGAAAGCTTGGGCCCAAACATTACGGCCTTTCCTTTTAAGTCCTCCAGTTTGTTTATACCCCCGCCTTTCCTGGCAATGACCACGCCGGACTGGGAGGTTGACCCCTTGTCGGTTAAAGCGCTAATAAGGGTATCTTTGTCATACAAGTCGACTGACTTTACATAGATATGGGGGTCCAGAAAAACGAACTCTATCTCTTTGTTTTTGATCGCCCTCTCAAATTCTACGAGATCCTTTTGGACTATAAACTCTATATCAAATCCGGTCTCTTGTTTTAGATATGTGACCAACGAGTGGAACTTCTTAAGGCTCATTACTACGTCGGTACAAGGAAACATAGCTATCGTAATAGGCTTTTTTGCCTCCTCAGCATAGCTTGCAACAACAGACAGGCACATAAAAAAAGCAGCAATTATTAACCCGTCACTCAACTTTTTCATCATCATATACGTCTCCTTTTTGAGCTGATGTTTTTTTTCTGAAAATCTTTATATTATACAAGAAAGGCTTTCAGAAGACAAGAAACAAACTTGTAATGATCCAGCGTAACCGTGATGCAAAAATGCTAAGTTATTTTTTACCGAGCCCTTAACATGTTTGCTTTCAAGAGTGAATCCCAGTGGCTTGAT
>JAUWFS010000183.1:0-7000 GCA_030606805.1 Deltaproteobacteria bacterium | reverse complement strand
GATTACGATTTTATAATAACAACCTTTGATCAATTCTTATACACTCTCTTATCATCAAAAAACAGGCATCTCATGAGGTTTCATAATCTTGCAGATGCATTGATTGTTATTGATGAGATACAGGCACTGCCTCTTATTTTATGGCAACCATTATCAGTTGCGTTAAATTTAATTTCTGAAAAAATCAATACAAAAACATTGATAATGTCCGCAACTCAACCTGAATTTATACAAACATCAGAATTGGTTTCCCACCCTGAAAAAATCTTTGTCCAACAGAACAGATATGAATTGATTTTAAACCTTACAAATTCAGTTAATCTGAACAATTTTATAGAAAACTGTATTAAAAGAATTGATGATGAAAACTGGCATTCCCAAAGATGTTTAATAGTTTTAAACACAAGAGCATCTGCAAGGGCGGTTCTTGATTCTCTCGAAGATAAAATCAAATGCGATGTTTTCTTTTTAAGCGCAGATGTAACGCCAAAAGAACGATTAGCAAATATCGAGAAAATTAAAAAAAATAAACCCTGCCTTGTTATAGCAACTCAATGCATTGAAGCCGGTGTAGATATTGATATGGATTTTGCTATTCGTGATTTTGCGCCGCTTGATTCTATTGTGCAATGTGCAGGGCGTTGTAACAGAAACGGGTTAAAAAAAAGAGCTAAAATTAAAATTATAACATTGGTAAATGAAAATGGGTCAAAATTTTCAGGTTTTATTTATGATAAAACACTTCTGGAGAAAACAGCAGTAATATTAGCACAAAATAAAAGTCGTATCCCCGAAGAAAATATTTTTCCATTAGTTACCGATTATTTCAAAATGCTTAAAAATTCACAAGATATTGGCAGGCAAAAGGCGGAAGACTGGAGATATTGGAGAGAAGAATTAGATATAAAAAAACTTTTGCGTAATGATAACAGTAAGTATAATTTTATTGTTATTTCGCAGGATGAACCTGAAGAAAGCGAATTACCATTAAAAAATGCTCTTGAGCAGGCTTTGGAAATTGAGGATATATGGGAAAAAAAGCGCAAAATACGTTCTTTAAAATCAAGATTGGCAAAACTGACAATTTCTGTATGGGCGAATAAAGATATTATTCCTGAAGAAATAGCAGAACCTCTGGGATGCTTTTATTTATTAAGAGATGACTACTATATCCCAGGAAAGGGATTGAATTTAAAAGATTTAGATAGTAGTGCTTCAAGTTGTATATTTTAATTATTTCTTTGACTTGGGATCAGGCATTCAATTTTATTGAAAATTTAACTGGAGAAAAGAAACAGAGCGGGAAAAAAGTGTACTATAACCTGCAAGTATTACAGGAAAAAAGGCTAAGTCGTTAGGCCTTTTGGAGCTGGAACATACAGAAAGTTACGGCGTGTTGTCAATATAGTGAGTTCATAGAGTAGCTTAAAATAAAGGTGTTAATCCAAAAAGCAACAACCTGTTAAAATAAAAGTAAGCTTTTTTACAAATAAGAGCTTTTTTTGTATATAATGATACAATATTTATAGTAAAATCATAAGGAGAAGTATCATGGATCTTATTGCTATTGCAGCTAATGAACTGCAAATCAACTCCAATGAACTCATAAGGGAGAGTGTCAGAGCTTATCTTATGCAGAAGCTTTCAAAGGTCGAAAGCGAAATTTTCCTTCTCGCAAAGAAATATGGTGTAAAGAACGTTTTTGAGCTGGATTCCAGAGTAAAAGATGGGTTTGTGAGTGAAGACGACGCTTATGACGACTACTTCGCTTTCGACAGCCTTGAAGCGGACAGGGAAAAGTTAAAAAAGCTTCTGAAGGAAATCTGATGGCAACAATTGTTGATTTAAAAAGAATTGCTGAAGTGGAATTTTTTGATATTGTAAAAGAATCTTTTATGATTACCTGCAAGTTAAGAATTATTCTGATAGATAACAGCTTTATAGATGTTAACTTATCAAAAAGTTTACCTGGCAAATTTGGTTTTCACTGGGAATGCAGAGATGCAGCAGGGGCTGTTTTTAGATACGACAACTTTCCTGATAAAAGCTGGAAAAATGTATCCACATTTCCATATCATTTTCACAAAGGCTCACAAAAAAATGTAACATCTTCGCCTTTTCCTTTAGCCGTTATTGATGGATTTCGAGCCTTTATGGAATTTGTAAGAAGCAAAGTAAAAAAATAAATGCATGATAGGCTTTCTCGGCACATTCTCGGTCAATTTCGGGATTCCCGATTTACTGGGGCATCGGGCCCCCCCAACCCGTATATCAAAGAAATAATAGAGACAGGTGAGAGGATAATTTGATTGAACAAACCGCTTTTTCCATAACAGCATCTGATATCCTGGAATATCTGTTTTGCCCGAGATTTATTTATTTTGAAAATTATCTTGATATTCCGCAACATGAGGAAAAACGGTTTAAGGTTCAGAAAGGTCGAGATGTCCATGATGACAAGCAGAGGATAAATCCAGCTTACTTGAGAAAAAAGTTGGGATGCATTGAACGGAAATCTTCGGTCTATCTTTCATCTGCACGGGGTATCAGGGGAATTGTTGATGAAATACTTTTTGTGGATGATGGGACAGCGGCTCCGCTTGATTATAAATACGCAGAATACAAGGAGCGAACATTCAAGAATCACAAATATCAGTTGACGTTCTATGGACAGTTGATACAAGAAAATTATAATGTGCCGGTAAAAAGAGGTTTTATCATTTATACTCGAAGCAGGAATAAACTGGTAGAAGTGCCTATTACGGAGAGGATGTATCTGGAATTGGATATTATAATCAGCGATCTTACCAATGTTGTTCAGAAGGGGATTTATCCAAAGCCGACAAAATACAAGCAGCGCTGCCTTGATTGCTGTTATAGAAATTTATGCGAAAGCACTATTTGATCCACAGATTACCCCAGTACGATCTTCCGGACCTACGTGGCAAGCGCAGATTACACGAAACCAGACAGGTTGATGCGGGGCAGTTTAAGGGGAAAACTATATATGCAAAAAATTAATGTTAAATTGATTTTTCGTCCATCTTTTTTCTGGGATGCGGATGAAATAGATATAGATAAACATGCTGCTTATGTAATTGCCAGGGTTTTGGATTATGGCGATATTGAAGACGTGCGAAAAATCAGAAAATTGTATCCTGATGAGAAAATTATAGAGACAATTCGAACCAGAAGAGGGATGTTTCCCAAAACCGGAAAATACTGGGCAGTAAAATTTAGTATTCCTTTTAGCGAGGTAGCATGTTTAAGGAAGTATTATCAGCAAAAGCAATACCTGTAATTGAATTATTGGCCCCTCATTTGAAAATGTTTTATCTGGGTGGAGGCAGTGGGCTGGCATTACAATTGTTCGAGAAAGAATTGTTCTTGGAGTAAAAATATTTAAAAATAAAGATGTTTGGTCAATTAATAACGTCAAATCAGGAGGTTAATTATACTATGGCGTGGTGGAAACAGACTGAAAAGTGGGCTATCAAAGCCTTAAAAGCGCGATTATCAGCATTTGAAATAAAATATAACCTGCAAGTATTGCAGGATAAAAAGCGAAATCGAGATTGAAGAGAAGATTCCATTAAAACAAGGATTGAAACTAATGACCGGCTTCTAGAGATGGATATAGTTTTCCTTCTCCATTATTCAAAAAAATTGTACTCAAAGTTGAAGAAGCGATGCTTTCAAATCAGATAAAAACCATACAGGAAGCATTGTCGCTGGTAAAAAACTTATTGAATTCTGATTAAATCTTCATTCTCTTGACATTACACACCTATTTCTATAATAAAAGGATGTTCGACGGCTTCGGATTTAACAAAAACAAATAGCCAGCAAAGGAGTTAGCGGGAAGCTATCTGATTTTAACATCCGTAAATTATAACAAAACATTACTACATCGAAAGGAGAATTTTATGAACATTTTGTTTTTTGGTCCAAACGGCAGCGGAAAAGGAACTCAGGGAGCTATTGTAAAAGATAAATACAATGCTGCCCACATTGAATCAGGCGCTATTTTCCGTGACAATATCAAGGGCGGCACAGAACTTGGCAAACAGGCCAAGGAATATATCGACAAAGGCGAATTAGTACCAGACGAAATTACAATACCAATGATACTCGACCGCCTGAAGCAAGATGATTGTAAAGTCGGCTGGCTACTCGACGGCTTTCCAAGAAATAAGAACCAGGCAATAAAGCTTGATGAAGCTCTCAAAGCAGAAAACATGAGCCTTGATATTGTTGTGGAAATACTCCTTGACCGCCAGATTGCCAAAGACAGAATCATGGGTCGCAGGCTCTGCGCAAATGACAACAACCATCCCAATAATATCTTTATTGATGCAATTAAACCTGATGGAGACAAATGCCGGGTATGCGGCGGTGCTTTATCCAAAAGAGCCGACGATCAGGATGAGGGAGCCATCGACAAACGCCACGGCATTTACTATGACTCAGACACCGGCACACTTGCAGCAGCCTATTATTTCAAAGACCTCGCACAAGTCGGATCCATTAAATACATTACTCTGGACGGTGCTGCAGACATAAAATCAGTTACAGCAGAGCTTATTTCAAAACTGTAGAAAAGACTCAATTCAGGTTATATTAAAACCTAAATTACCTGGTCCCTGTATGTGTTCGGGTCTTAAATTTAAAACCCGAACACATTTTTTCTTGCCATGTGATTAAAAATTATTTATACTAAAAAATTAAGTTAAAAAACATCGGAGATTTTTTATACTTAGGTTGTATATATTCGTTTGATGTAAAGAAGGGGGCGAGGAGTTTGAAGGAAATACAAGTCAAGGTTTACGACAATGACCTTGAAAAGGCTATGCGCATTCTGAAAAAGAAGATTCAGAATGACGGCCTTTTTAAAAGGCTGAAGCTGAAAAAAAGCTATGAAAAGCCAAGCGAGCACAAACGTCGCAAGCAGCGCGAAGCCTTAAGAAGACAGAGGATTACGGCTTCTAAAAGATACAGATAACAAGGTTAAAAACAAGGAACTCGAACCCGGCAGGAATATTAATTTTTGTCGGGTTTTTTTGTTACTATGAACACAAAGAAACATTACAATAAATGTATTCAGACCATGTACGGCCTGAGAAGGTTTGGGATCAAACTCGGCCTTTCAACCATCAAAAGCATGCTGCATGGCCTGGGAAATCCTCAGGACAAGTTCTCATGCATTCATGTGGCTGGAACAAACGGTAAAGGATCAATTGCATCCTCCATTGCTTCAATTCTTAAGGAATCAAACTACAAGGTAGGTCTTTATACTTCACCTCATCTTGTTCGTTTTAATGAAAGAATACAAATAAACAACCAGCCTGTTTCAGATAAAAATATTGTTGAAGCATATGAAGCATTAAAAAACATATCCACAGGAAAACGCGAGTCGACTTTTTTTGAATACTCCACTGCAATGGCGCTTTATGAATTTGGAAAACAAAAAGTGGACTGGGCTGTTATAGAAACAGGAATGGGAGGAAGGCTTGACGCAACCAACATCATAAAACCTGCCCTTACCATAATTTCCAACATATCACTTGAACACAGAATGTATCTTGGAAACACCATAAAACAAATTGCAGGTGAAAAAGGCGGGATAATAAAAAACAACGTACCTGTTGTAACAGGTGCTAAACAAAAAATCGCTGTTTCAATTTTAAAAGATATTGCCAAACAAAAGTCAGCGCCTTTTTTTCGTCTTGCAGATGAATTTAAAGTAAGAAGGAATAAAAACAAAACTTTTAACTACTTTGGAATAGAAAATACATGGCGCGATTTGCGTACTGGCTTGCAGGGGAACTACCAGATAGACAATGCAGGGCTCGTGCTTGCGGCATGCGAACTGCTGAATAAAAGCAGGGCGGAACTTTCTTTTAACGGCATAAAAAAGGGGCTTGAAAAAAACCGCTGGCCCGGAAGACTGGATATAGTTTCTGAAAATCCCCTGATAATCCTTGACGGAGCGCACAATATAATTGCAACAAGAAGACTTGTAAAATATCTGTCCAAAAATCTTGCCGGCAGAAATATAACACTTATAGCAGGAATTCTGGATGACAAGCCTTATTCTTCCATGCTTAAAACACTTTGCTCTGTCTGCAATAGAGCCATATTAACCCAGCCAAAGATAAACCGGGCGCTGCCGCCTGAAAAGCTTTATTCTGCTGCAAAAGAAATAATTACAGATATAAAAATTATACCCGACGTCAGCCAGGCCATAAAACATGCCATTAAAACAACACCTAAAAACGAAGCAATCTGCATTGCCGGCTCACTTTACCTGGTCGGCGAAGCAATTGAATATTTTGAGAAAAGTCCCGCCTCTTCTCTTCTATTAAAAAACAGGTAATTGTGTAACGCTTTAGGCTGAAGTTCCCTTTTAGGAAAGGCATAATTGTTTAGCAATATCATGTAGTTTGCGTATTTACAGGTGTGACGTTACTGACTACACTTTTATTGTTTGGAGTAGGTCGGATGCTTTTTGCTGCTTTAGATTTGGTTTTGTATACATTGTGAAAGTCGGCTCGTTTTCCGATTTTGTCACAAGTTATAGGGTGGACAATCAAGACGTTTTTACAACACAACCCGACCTTATACAACTGGTGCAAACCACTATTCTTTTTACCCTTCCTTTATGAATGGCGCGCACTCTTTGAAGGTTTGGTTTAAAACGACGTTTTGTTATATTGTGGGCATGACTGACATTATTGCCTACAAGTGGCTTTTTTCCGCATATTTCACACATTCTTGACATGATTAGTTCTCCTAAAATTATATTTTCAGAAATTTGAAAACTCAAAAGTAACTTGTTAACAATTAGAGGTGGCAGGCATTTAAATTTAAAACGGCTGACTGTTTGAGCGTATTAGTGAGCATTAAGAAAAAAGAGGCACTTTTGTATATTTTTGTTAAAAGGATAAACTCAAGCCATAACGTTTAATTTTTCTAACTGATATTAATACTCTTTTTTCTT
>JAUWFS010000125.1:0-9856 GCA_030606805.1 Deltaproteobacteria bacterium | reverse complement strand
ACTGGAGATCTTGCTGAATTTCACGGAGATTGGCGACACCTGATCCTGCGGCAAAAATAATTTGGCCCATACTTCCGCCACCCTGAATAATTTCTCTGCCGCCACGGACCAGGTCGGCATGGGCTATGCCGAACATGGTGGAAAAAATATCGGCATTCACACCGCTTAAAAACCGGTGGAGAATGGACTCATCCAGCACGGTTTTATCATCCGCTGCGCGCAGGGTGTTGCTCCTGCCTTTACGGCGGACAAACTCCAGGATATCACCGTCTTTGCGTTGAATAGCAGCTCCGACTCGCATTTTTGTATATGGATGAAGGAAATCATCCAGCGACCGCTCAGGGATACCATAAAGCATGTGTTTCAACGCCCGCAAGGCTGAACTTTTACCCGCCTCGTTGGGGCCGTATATGATGTGCAGGCCTTCCTCTCCTCCACTCAAGTCAATTCGAACATCATTGAAAGGACCGAAAGCAATTAACCTTATTTCGCGAATTTTCATTCGGATTCCTTTTTACGAACAAGCCGCTGAAGGAGCATCGGGCGCACCTGATCAAGTAAGCTGCCAAGCCATTTGGGATCGTCAAATTTTATTCCGTCTGCGCCTTCTTTCAGTTCTCTGGGAACTTTTTTTTCAAGGTCTGCCAGTTCATCTGCCAGATCATGCAAACTGTCCGGGTCGGATTGCAACTCATCAAGAAGATGAACAAGCTCTGCTATTGCCCCGTCCGCTGATTTCAAGGCTTTGTCAGATAAGGGCGGCTTTGTGCAAAACTTCACTTTTTCAACCCAAACCTGCCCTCCGCTGGTATCCACAGCCGCCGACCGGATCTCATTGGTCCATTGCTCCATATCTGAAGCAAGTTCACTATGGGATTGCGTGTTTCCTTTGATTACAACACGAGCCACCAGCGGCAGGCCCTCATTTTCGTCCAAACAAGCTTCAAGGTGTTTATTAAATCGATCAACCACCTCGTAACCACTATCAGCACCGGATGCATCCACATTTACAATAACCCAGCGAATAACGTCCAGTGTTTTGAATTCCAACTCAGGCCGCCCGCTGTCATCAACGGAAACAAGCACACAGCCTTTGGGGCCGGTTTCCCGGACATGGCGGCCCTGAATATTTCCAGGAAACACAATTAGCGGATCTTCCATGAGCACTTCGTGCTGATGAACATGCCCCAGAGCCCAGTAGTCGTATCCTTTTGATCGCAACCCGTCCAGGGTGCAAGGGGCATACGGCTCGTGTCCCTCACGACCTGTAGCGCATGTGTGCAGCATGCCGATGTTGAAACAGCCGGGCAGGGGCGGCGGGTACTTAGCTGAAAGATCCTTTTTTACGGCCGGGGAAGCAAAGCTCTGGCCGTGAATGGCGACTTCTATATTGCCGATGCGAAGCGTTGCGGGCTTTTGACTAGGAAACAGATGCACACTTTCAGGAAACCGGAGTACCCTCGAAACTTTGCCGGCAGCATCGTGGTTTCCGGCCACAATATATACAGGAATGCCTGCGTCACGCAGCTTGCTTGTTTGTGATACAAAATACAGGCCCGTGTTGTAGTCTTTCCAATCTCCGTCATAAAGGTCTCCGCTGATGAGAACAAAAGACACATTTTCCCTGATAGCAGTCTGAACCAGGTTGTCTAATGCCCGGCGGGTCGCCTGGCGAAGTTCATCGACCGGAGCGCCCTCGTAGTAATCGAGCTTATGCAACGGGCTGTCTAAATGAATGTCAGCAGCATGTAAAAATCTAAACATGTGTCAGTTCTCCGCTTGGAAAGAACGGTGTCATAATTTTGATATGGCGGTGCGCTCAATTTCAATATCATACACGCCATGAAGGGTCAAACCACAAGTTTTTCCACCTGAGGAAGCAGGCAATTAAATTTAAGAACGTCTGAAACTCGCGCATAAGTGAGCCTAAAGAAAAAGAGTATTAATATCTCTTTAAAAAATTGATCCTTATGACTTGAATTCATATCCTTAACAAGGATATACAAAAGCGTCTCTTTTTTCTTAAAGCTCACTAATACGCTCAAACAGTCAGCCGTTTTAAATTTAATTGCCTGCTTCCTCAAGTTTTTGACAAGTTACTTTTTGAGTTTGTAAATTTCTGATTAAGAAGTATTGATTTTTGGTAATAAAAGTTGATAATAAAAAAAGTAGCCGTTCACGGCTTGAAACTTGAAATTGGAAAGTAGAAATTAGGGGAGATTAAAATAGAAATTGAAAATTGAAAATTGGGAAGAACAGTACAAAAGCATGAAGGCCAATTTTCTAATTTCTAATTTCAATGTTCCGTGAACGCTTACGAAAAAAAAAGAACAGCGCGCTTTATTGAACGTATCGGCATAGATGAATTTAAAAAGGGTGTTTTAGGAGTAATCGTATGAAAATATTTGCGTCCGGGTCTCTGGCTTATGACCGCATAATGGACTTTCCTGGAAAATTTGAAGATCATATCTTACCTGAAAAAATACATATTCTAAATGTCTGCTTTATGGTTAACGGCCTTACTGAGAAATTTGGAGGCACAGCAGGAAATATTGCTTACAGCCTTTCTTTATTAGGAGAAAAGCCGCTGATTCTGGCAACTGCCGGCAAAGATTTTGACACCTATGAAACATGGCTGCATCAACATAACCTGCCGTTAACCGGTATTCGGAAAATTCCGGAAGAATTCACTGCAGGTGCTTATATTACCACAGACAAAGCAGATAACCAGATTACGGGTTTTAACCCGGGAGCAATGAAATATCCCTCGCTCTATAAATTTGACGGAGTTGATCGGAAAGAGGCGATAGCAATTATAGCTCCGGGCAATATCGAAGATATGACAAACTACGGCCGGATTTACAAGGAACAGCGTATTCCCTATATTTTTGATCCCGGCCAGTCTATCACGGCACTATCGGGGGGCCAGCTAACAGAGATGATTACCGATTCCGAAATGTTGATATCAAATGACTATGAGCTGCAAATGATAAAGAAAGCTACTGAACTTGAAAATGCAGATCTTCTTAAAATTACAAAAAGTATTATTACAACTCTGGGTGAAAACGGCTCAATAGTATATTTGCAGGACCAGGAAACAAAAATACCGTCAGCAAAAGCACCTGTCGTATCTGATCCGACAGGTGCAGGCGATGCCTTTCGTGCAGGAATGATTAAAGGTATGGTAACGGGAAAAAATCTGATTACTTCTGCAAAAATGGGTGCTGTTTGCGCCAGTTTTTCAGTTGAACACCACGGTACCCAGGAACATAAGTTTACTCAGGAAGATTTCTGGAACCGTTATAAGGAGAATTTTAAGTGCCTAAAGTGAGCTAAAGTGCCTAAAGTTGTGGTACGCTTTCGGCGTGCTATAGATATTAAGGGCTCGCTAAAAAATAACTTGGCATTTTTGCATCCCAACTTCACCATATCTTTAATCGATTTTCATTCGCAAAAGTCCTCGAAATAACTCGCTATTCCTGCGGTTTTGCTCAATCAGATCGATTAAATCTACGGCAAATTTGAGCGCAAATTCTACCAAGTTGTTTTTTAGCGAGCCCTAAGAACTTGGTTATAAGTTCAGATAGAAACAAAGTGAGCAAAATTGTATGGTAAAAAAAGTTAGAATTGGCAGTGCCGAAGGCGCATTCATTAACTTTAGGCACTTTAATATACTTTAGCTCACTTTAGGCACTTATTCCCGCACCAAAGGTGAGTAAACTTGAACTCGCCTTTCAGATTTTAACAAGTTCATAGCTGCGGCTTCCCAACCCAATTTTTTCAGCATATTCAAGCTGTATGGCCCAGTCCACTTTTGGGTGTATTCCCCTGAACTTATCTTCTCCTGGTTTAGTATTCTTCTTAAGGCACGATCCAGGGAGAGCCTGCTCATTGTTAACAAGATCTACAGAGGCCTGATCAATAGCAACGGGGTCTTTTGAAGCAACTATACCTATATTTCTTACAATAGGTGCATCATTATGTGGCAGACAGTCACATTCGGGTGAAACATCGGTAATAAAATTCAAAAACAATGTTCTGCCCTTTTTATTCTTTAAAACACCCATCGTGTATTCAATCATATTCTCGAGAAAAACGGGTATATCCTGATTCCATTGAATCTGTATTGCATTGTTGGGGCAAATAATGATGCACTCTCCACAGCCCATACACTTTTCAGGATCAATAGTTGCCTTATCTTTTATCAGCCTTATGGCTTTTCTGGCGCAATGACTCACGCATTCACCACAGCCGACACATTTTTTTCTTTTAACTTTAGGGTTCACTGTTGAATGTTGAGCCAGCTTTCCCCTTTTTGATGCGCATCCCATGCCAAGATTCTTAATTGTTCCGCCAAAACCTGAAAGTTCATGTCCCTTAAAATGTGCCACTGATAATAGCGAATCCGCCCGTATAATCTCAGATCCAATATATACTCTTTTAAAGTGCTTCCGGTTTATAACCACAGAAGTTTCACTGCGCCCCCTCAGCCCATCCGCTATGACAACCGGAGCACCAACTACTGAATAAGCAAAGCCGTTTTGAATAGCTGTTATATGATGATGCGGAGCATCACTTCGTGTACCGGCATACAGGGTATTACAATCTGTCAGGAAAGGAAAACCTTCTGCTTCTTTTATTTTTTCAATAATCTTCCTTATAAATACAGGCCGGATAAAAGCAGTATTCCCCTGCTCACCAAAATGTATTTTAACAGCAACCAGGTCTCTTTTTTTGACTGCTGAACCAAGGCCCGAAGTGTCAAGAAGTCTTCCAATTTTTGTAAGAAGGTTTTCCTTATATGAGGCTTTTAAATCAATAAAATAGACTTTGCTTTTCATAACATCTTCCCCGTTTCTAAAAAATACATATCATTTTTTAAATAGATATTGCAACTTGTAAAACAACCTCTTTTAAAATATGAATGTGGAAAAGACAGTGCCTAAAGTGCCTAAAGTATATTAAAGTGCCTAAAGTTAAGGAATTCTGCTATTTTATATAGATTTTTTCAGTCGTCAATACGCAAAAAAGGAGTAATTCCTGCAACTCCAGATTATTAATTAGCACGCCGAAGGCGTACCGTAACTTTAGGCACTTTAGAGCACTTTAACATACTTTAGGCACTTATGTCCGCACCGAAGGTGCGCTAATTTCAAAGTCTGGAGGAAAAATGGACTTGTCTGATAAAATAGATGTTCTGGACCAGATTTACAAAATTTATGACTCTTTTGTCGACGGTTTTGAACTGGCATGTCGAAAATATTGTTCTACTTGCTGCACGCGCAATGTGACTATGACATCACTTGAAGGTTATAAAATTGCCGATCACTTGATTGAAAATGGAAAAACAAAATTATTCAAAAAAATTAAGGATGAATCTTATAAAAAACGTTTTCAGCCAAAAGTAACCACAAACAAAATAGCTGATCTTTGTATTCAGGGAAAGGATATTCCGGACGAAGAAATAGACAGTTCATGGGGAAGATGTCCGTTATTAATGAATGATGAATGCCCAATTTATGCGGCCAGACCGTTTAGTTGCAGATGTATGGTCTCAAAAACGAATTGCGTTGACAAAGCTGAAATGGATGAATTTGTCCTGACTGTAAATAATGTTTTTTTACAGTATATAGAACATATTGATCAGCAGGGTTTTTCAGGAAATTTTACAGATATTCTGCTTTTTATGGAATCAGAAGATAATCGTAAAAGTTACGCTATGAAAAACCTGACAAACCCGGGAGAAGGACTTATAAAAAACCTGCCGATGACGCTATTGCTTGTACCGCCCGAACACAAGATTAAAATCAAGCCAATCATTAACTCACTGCAAACAATAAAAGTGACCGTTCACGGTTAACAGTTCACAGTTAACGGTTGATCAAAACATATCTGCCAAAGGCTGATAAGGCTCAGTCCTGCCAGCGGCAGGCAAGTGTGAGAACTTAGGTTTGTATTTCATGTGAGGTTACGGTGTTTGTTGAGATCAATATCAAACAAGCTTCACTCGTTGCATAGTTCATTGGAAAAACTGTGAACCGACAACTGTGAACGGTTATCAATAAAAGTACAGCGGCAGAAAAAATAAAAGTCGATTTGTAGAGGTGTTTAATGTGATCCAAAAACATCTATAAAACGATAAAAAACGTTGTATAGAGGAAAATTATGCGATATACACTTCTCTATAAAACTTCAAAAATTATTTTGTAGAGGAAAATTATGTTTTATGGCCGAAGAGAAGAACTAAGAAAACTCAATGGGCTCCTGGGAAAAAAGACAGCGAGTTTGGTGGTTGTAAGTGGGCGGCGGCGGATAGGGAAAAGTACACTGATCCAGGAATTCAGTAAAAAATTTGATTTTTTTTGTGAGATTCAGGGCCTTGCACCAAGAGATTCTATCACAGATTCAGATCAGCGTAAAAATTTCAGTGAACAGATGAAAAACATTTTTGATATTCCAGCGGTACCGCTGGAAAGTTGGAATGATGCGTTTTCACATCTTTCAAGTCATACACGAACAGGAAGAACCTTAATTCTTCTCGATGAAATTTCATGGATGGCAGGCAAGGATTCAGATTTTCCAGGAAAGCTTAAAATTGCATGGGACACAAGATTTAAAAAAAATGACCATCTAATTTTGGTATTGTGCGGATCTGCCTCATCATGGATTGATAAAAATATCTTAAAGGATACAGATTTTGTAGGACGGATTTCCCTTGAAATAAATCTTGAAGAGCTGCCTTTAACAGATTGCAACAAATTCTGGCAGAGAAAAAAAAATCTGATTTCATCCATGGAAAAATTGAAGCTTCTTTCAGTAACTGGAGGAGTTCCTAAATATTTGGAAGAAATAAATATCAAGGAGAGCGCCGAAGAAAATATCAAAAAAATGTGTTTTGATAAAGGAGGTATTCTTGTTAAAGAGTTTGAAAAAATATTCAACGATATCTTTAACAAACGGGCTAAAATATATAAGAAGATCGTAAAAGCTCTCTCAAAACAAAATTGTTCCGTTAGTGAAATTGCAAAGCTTACAGGAAGACCGCGAAACGGTGATATAAGTGAATATCTGCACGATCTAAAAGTATCAGGCTTTATCAAAAGAGATTATGTATATAATTTTAAAGGCAAACAATCCAGGCTGAGTAAATACAGAATAAAGGATAATTATCTAAGGTTTTATTTGAAATATATTGATCCTGTTAAAGATAGAATAGAACAAGGATTGTTTCAATATACCGGAATCGAAAATCTGCCCGGATGGAATAGTATAATAGCTTTGCAGTTTGAAAATCTTGTTATACATAATATACCTGCAATTATTAAATATATTGGAATAGATTTTAATAGTATAATAAGTGCGTCACCATATTTTCAAAATCCAACCAAAACAAACAAAGGTGCATGCCAGATTGATCTTCTCATTCAAACAAAATTTAATACGCTTTACCTGTGTGAAATTAAATTTCAGAAAAAAATAAATCGCAATGTGATCAATGAAATTGATAAGAAAATTGCAACCCTGAAAAGGCCTAAAAATATTTCCATTCGACCTGTATTGATTTATGAAGGTGAAATAAGCGAGTCTGTTGTGAAAAGTGATTTTTTTGATAAAACTATTCACTTTGGGAAGTTGCTGACAAATAATTCATAATTTGGACGTTATAGTTCTCCACTAAACACTATTAGTATCATTGTTCTTGACGAAATAGCCATTTTTAAATTAAAAATACAGAATATCATTGATTCACAACCAAAATCATCTGATGTAGCGCAAGCTTTGAACTTATTAAATTTGCAGGTAATTTTATTCTTCAAAAGATAGGAATTTATCGATGCGCCAATCTTTTCAATTAGCCCTGAACTTTAACGACAGCCAGCTTGATAATACCACTATGTCGGAAATACCCCCAGAAATACCAATTGATAAATATTTCCCTGAAGATGAGGCCAATAAGCTTGCAGCTCTTGAGTCATATAATAAGCATTTATACAGACCAAATACTTATTTACATAAATGGTGGGCTCGTCGGTCTGGCACGACCTTTCGTTACATACTTAAGCAACTGGTACAGCATTCGGGAAAACGAAATTTTTATGAGGGTGGTGGCCTAGAAAGCAAAATTATTTTTGATCCCATGATGGGTGGTGGTACGATTCTTCATGAGGCCATTCGAATGGGAGCAAGTGTTATAGGAATAGATATTGATCCGATCCCTGTCCTTCAGGCAAAAGCAAGCTTAACTCAATCTTCTCTAAAACATAAAAAGGATATATTTAGCTGGTTTCTCAAAGCATTGAAGGACAAATTAACTCCATTATACAAAACTTTATGCCCCATCTGCAATCTGGAAAGTGAAATTCAGTTTACATTGTACGGGCTGCGTAAAAGGTGTTCATGCAGGGAAGTAATTTTTGTGGATAGCCTTTTATTACGGCAGGACAATCACAATGATGTAAACATCTGCTCAACTTGCCATGAAGTTTACACAGGTGAGAATCATACCTGCCAGAGGCAAGCAAACACTCCATTAATTTTAAAAGGTACAAGGTGTTGTGAAAAGTGCAGCTCTGTATTTGACGACATTTTAGATGAACCATTTTCAAAGCGTTATATTCCTCTGGTAATTGTCGGGTTATGCACCGAACATGGGGCGTTTTTTAAATCAGTGGACAATGATGATCTGGTAGTAATAACTCAAGCCCTTTCTCAAACAAAACATATAAGTTTTGGAAACTCCCAAGACTTTCGTATCCCCAGAGGCCCAAAATCCAGCGACCTTTTGAGGCGAGATATCAACAACTTTCAAGATCTGTTTACTCACAGGCAATTACTCTATTTGAGCGCTTCTTTGCACTGCCTGTCAAAACTATCTGCTGAAGATCGATTGTGGTTGGCATTGCTGATTTCTACTTCTTTAGAGTTCAATTGTCTTCTATGCGGGTATAAGGGGAGTGATATTCGAAGACCTGGTGCGATTCGTCATGTATTTTCACATCATGCCTATTCATTCCCATACACGGCTCTGGAAAACAACCCTGTATTTTCCGGCAATACATCCGGCACATTGAACAGACTTTTCAATGACCGTATCCAAAAAGCATGGAAATGGGCTATTGAGCCCGTTGAAACCATGATAACCGATGGACGCCGCACAAAAATAAAAATTATCGGAGAGATAGATGCAGGCGAACCAGTAAACGACTGGAAATCCCTGAAACAGGGGAAACGCAAATTCTTAGTGCTCCAAGGAGATGCTGGTGGTATTGATCTTCCTGACGGAATAGCAGACTATGTGGTTACCGATCCTCCATACTTTGACAGCGTACAATATAGTGACTTGTCAAATTTCTTTCGAGTATGGTTGTGTCGATTATTGCCGCACGAAGCAGACTGGCATTACAATCCCCTTGGGTCAGCAGTATCAGAGGGAGGCAGCTCAGACGGCCGTAAATATGGTAAGGTCTTAGGTAAAATATGGAAAAATTGTTTTCGGGTTCTTAATAAAGAATATGGCCGGCTCATCTTTACTTTCCATCACTGGAAACCGGAAGCATGGGCCGAATTGACTCTTTCTTTGAAAAATGCAAGGTTTACCTTAGTCAATCGGTATGTTGTATTCTCCGAAAATCCCATATCCGTTCATATTATGGGTTTAAAATCTCTGAAACACGATACCGTGCTGATCCTGCAACCAAATATTGGTGAAGAGAAACCCGGGAAATGGTTAAAACCTTCATTGATTGACATTGCAGACAGCTACAGATTTTGTCATGATTGCGGAACAGCTCTGGGCTGGTTTTTGGGCTCAGATGTCAGCGAAGAAGATATCAGAAAAGGATGGAAACGTTTAATC
>JAUWFS010000157.1:0-8217 GCA_030606805.1 Deltaproteobacteria bacterium | reverse complement strand
TTAAGAGCCGTTAAAATTTTTGGTTTCACAGACATGTCCGATTCTATTGCATGGAGAGACGCTTTTCCGGAATATAGTGAAGATGAATTGTGCGGCAAGGTTCTGGCTGGCATGAGATGCAGGGAGGACATGACCCAAAAGAAGCTTTCGGAATGTACCGGAATACCCCAGAGGCACATTTCAGAGATGGAAAACGGGAAAAGGCCGATCGGAAAGAAAAATGCCCAAAAACTGGCAAAGGCGTTGAATGCCGATTATAAGGTATTTTTATAACCGCCTTTTTTTACACTCTTTCTGGTCTGTCGAAAATGCTGGATGAAAGTGCCACACGGCATTACAGGCTAAAAACCTGACGATTATGGAACCGGTTCGAAAAACTCTCCTATTCATCAGGAAGCAAAACAGAATAAGAATGCGTCAAAATATAGAATCATTTGGAAATAAGAGTCACGAGGAGGACCACAACTATCCAAAAACCGACCACAAAGGTATTTGGCCTCCAGATAGCGGAAAAAAGCAGGATCTGTTGTGGATATTTCGTGTTCGTCGATCATGATATCATTGTAAGCGATGAATTGATGGTGATCCAGTTAGTATATAGTTTCTGTCTAATATCAAATTTAAAACCACTTGACGAGTAAATGTTGATTTTCTTATAACTTTAGAGTTGGGCAACAGCCTGTTTATATCCGGCTTTTTTTGGCGCTGTGCCTATCTCTATCAGAGAGGTGTTGATCCGCTTGCTCGCCGACAATCAATGCATGATATCTCTATAACCATATGCGGAGTCGTAGATTACACCGTTCTTATCAATATAGAAGGATGTGTTGATAATACGCACACGTCGTTCCGGGGGATAAACTCTCTTTTCTTTCCTAATAGTCGTCTTGTCAGCACCTTTCTGCTTATAGGTGGTTACAGTACCTGGCCACACGGAAACTTCCTTTTCCTGGTATATCCAGATCTCTCCTCCTTTGTCATCCGGTTCCTTTGCGTCAGGCGGGCCAAGCTGGCCTATAAGGTAAGCCCTGGTCATGCCGTGATAGCTTTCAAGGTTTATCTTTGTTGTCTGACAGGCGCAAAGACCTAATACCACGGCTGCCATGAATAATATTGTCTTTTTCATACTGTCTTTCCTCTTTCAAATAACTAAATCATACCTAAGTTGAACGGTTTTTTACTCGACTTGCACCAATCTCTTTCGCATCAAAGACTTTTTACAAAGCCGTCAGCTTTGAAGCATTTCACGTGCATATTCAAGAGTTGTCTTTGTAATTTCCATGCCGCCCAGCATTCTGGCTATTTCTTTTATGCGGTCTTTTTCATTTAGCGGGTTTATAGAGGTGATAGTTCTGCCCTGCGAAACATTTTTTGTTATCCTGAAATGATTATCGCCGAATTTTGCGATCTGCGGCAGATGTGTGATGCAGATTATCTGATGATAGCGGGCAAGTTTAGATAGTTTTTTGCCAACAGCTTCAGCCACACTTCCTCCGATTCCGGCATCCACCTCATCAAAAACCAGGGTTTCCACCGATCCTTTCTCGGCCAGGATAGCCTTTAAAGCAAGGACAATTCTTGAGAGTTCACCTCCGGAGGCTACGCTTGCCATAGGTTTAAGGTCTTCTCCCACATTAGGGGCGATCAAAAAACTTGCCTGGTCAATTCCTGTTTCATTTATAGTATTTCCTTTGACAACAAGGTGGGGATCTGAGTTGTCGCTTTCCGGTATTGTTTGTAAAGATATCTTAAATTTGGTCCCTGACATTCGAAGTGAGGCAAGCTCTTTTTCGACTTTTTTTGCAAGTAATTTTGCGGTTTGCGATCTTTTAGATGAAAGATCTAAGGATAACCCGGATAATTCTCTATGCAATTCCGAAAGCTTTGTTTCAATATCATTTATTTGGCCGGAGATGTTTTCAATTCCGGAAAGTTCTTGATCTATGGTTTCAAGATGCGAAATTACCGATTCAAGGGTTCCTCCGTATTTACGCTTCAATCTTGTGAGGATATCCAGGCGCGATTCCACCTCTTCCAGGCGCTTATCATCCAGTGGTATAATTTTCAGGTAAGTTCTAAGCTCCTCAGCTATATCCTCTATTCGAAAAGAAGCCTTGTTCAGGTCTTTTGCTTTTGATGACAGCTCTGGATCTATTTCACTTGCCCTCTCAAGATTCTTTTTCACCTCAACAAGCCTTTCAACTATAGCTCCGTTTGCGCTGTAAAGTTCTTCAATACTGCTGTACACAGCTTTATAAAGCTCTTCTCCATTTTTTAATCTTATTCTTTCCTGTTCAAGGGAGGCATCTTCTCCGGGTTTTATAGAAGCGTCTATAATTTCTTTTTTTTGAAATTCCAGCAAATTAATGTGTTCCGCCTGCCTGTCTCGTATGTTATTAAGTTTACGAAGCTTCTGAATTAATGGAATAATTTCATGAAAAAGCCTGGAATTTTTGGAACGTACAGATATCAGACTACCGAACTGATCAATAACCATCAGTTGAAAATCTTCTTTTAGAAGACCCTGATGAGCATGCTGCCCGGATATGCTGGTCATATTTTCAGTTAGCCGGCTCAACATCTGTATAGTTGCAAAATGTCCGTTTATGTAAATTCTGTGCCGGTCTCCGCGGGAAATAATTCTTCTTATCAATAATTCTTCAGATGGCTTGCCACCTTGCTCTTCAAGAATTTTGAAAACTCTGCTTTCCGGAGTTATTTTAAATAATGCTTCAAGTTCAGCAGTTTCAGCGCCGGTTCTAATGAGTTTTGCCGATGCTCTGCTGCCCAGCAAAAGATTAACGGCATTTATAATAATGGATTTGCCTGCTCCGGTTTCACCACTTAATATGGTTAGACCATCTGAAAAGCATATATGAAGATTTTCAATTATTGTAAAATTTTTAATGGAAAGTTGTTTAAGCATACAAATGTATTCGAAAGAATTGTGGTAAGCGTTCACGGAACGTTGAAATTAGAAATTTGGCCTTCATGCTTTTGTACTGTTCTTCCCAATTTCCAATTTCAAGTTTCAAGCCGTGAACAGTTACGAATTATGAAGCAAATTGAGTTATAATTTTATTATATCTCACAACAATAAATAGTTGTAAAGTTTCTTGTGTTTTTCAAACATCTGCTGCGAAAATTCTTTACACAATAAAAAACACTGGTATATTGAAAAAAATATAGGGCACGGCGAACTCGGATTACTTTGCTTGAGGTTAATGTTATAATAGATAATATGAGCATAAAAAAAAGATTTTTTTTTCTGCTATTTGCCATTTTTCTTGTGATTCTTGGCGCAAAACAAAAGGCAGGAGAAATTGAGTTTAATCCATCTCATTCACAGGTTTTCACTGAAGGGATGACTTTGATAGTAATGGGAGAAGTGGACGATATCACCAGGGCTAAAAAGGCATTTTAGCACTAAAGGTCTCAGCCCTTTTTCAACAAGCTAAACACGACCGCCACTCCAACGTAATTTAGTCTTTAAAACATCAAAATAGGGTCTGTCCTCCATGGTTATCATATTGATAGGATGGGACCCTTTTTCCACGATAATAGTATCTTTCTCATTTATTTCAAGACTCGCTTGGCCGTCAAAAGTAAGCATAACGTCTGAGGACTTTTCTTCAAGCATGATTTTTATGGATACTGATTCAGGAACTATTAAAGGTCGTATTGTTAGAGTAAAGGGGCAAATAGGTGTCATTATTATTCCTTTTACATCCGGATGTATAATAGGCCCTCCGGCGGCAAGCGAATAGGCTGTAGAACCGGTTGGGGTTGCCACGATAAGACCGTCGGCGCTATAAGTGGTCAAATAGTTATCATCTATATATGTTTTTATATGTGCCAGCCTGGCAAAAGCCCCCCTGTTAATAACCATATCGTTCAGGACAGTTTCGCGGGCGATTTCCTTTCCTTCTCTAAAAACCTTTACAAGAAGGCGCATCCTGGGCTTTATGGTAAAATCCTCATTCAAAATAGATTCAGCCACAGCAAACAGGCTTTCTTCTGTAATTTCCGCCAGAAAACCTACTTCGCCAAACTTTACGCCGAGAATGGGGATGTCTTGCTCTCCTATCCAGCAGACAGCGTTTAAAAAAGTTCCATCACCACCCAGGACGAAAATACAAGAAAGATCAGATGGCGCAGAGGATTCGCCAGGGATCGAAAATTTTCGAGGAGGAGAAGTTTCTTTCCTTACAACATCCATGCCTTTTGACCGCAGCCATTTTTCAAGTTCATCGGCCTTTTTTCCGGCCTTTGCATCCGCCTTTACAACTATTCCTATTCTTTTCAAAATAAGCGTTAACTCCTTATAAACGGTTGTCGGTTCACAGTTTTTTCAATGAACTATGCAACGATTGAAGCATTTTGGATATTGATTTCAACTCTTGAATTAATTCTTTCGCATCTAAATCAGAAAATATATTAACCTCTCGTGAAATATAAATCTGTGTTCTAAGCTCCGCAGCCGATCCTTGTGCAATATTTATAAACCTTTGGAAATCCGGGATACTCTTTCTTTCGCTTCCTTCCGCAATATTTGATGGAATAGATATAGATGAACGCAGCATTTGATCTTTCATTCCATAATCACGGCAATCTCTTAATAATTTATAAAGACGTACCGATAACCTACAAGAATTTTTCCAAACTTCTAAATCTTCAAAAGAGGACCCCATAATTCTCATCTACCTTCTGTTTTTTTCAACCGTGAACCGATAACTGTAAACCGTGAACGGTTACTTATTTTATTATAAACATATTAATGAAACGGCAAGGATTTTTGGAATAAATTCTTTTATCTTGACTCAATACGGTCATATTATTATAAAAAAGGTAATAGTTCACCACGGAACAACACGGAGTTTCACTGAAAATTATAAACAATTTGAGTAATTTACTATATGAAAAGTAGAAAAAAAGATTCTTATAGAAAATAAGGCCATAAAAAAGATAACAAATCAAGATAAAGCTCAGTTGATCAATTATCTTAAAACAACTTGATTGAGAGAAGGGTTATTGTTCAATTTTGGTGCACAGAGGTTCGCAATGTTGAGAAGAATATTTTGATAATTCCGTGTAATTCCGTGAAAATCCGTGGTGAACTATTACTAAAAAAGTTTGGTTTTTTATCGATCTATATTTTATAACTAATTGTATTTATTTAAATAATTGAAGGGTAAATTATTATGAAGTGTGGTTTTAGGAAACAGCTTATTTCCTTGGTTGTAGTTATTTTGTGCGGATTCTTTCTTGTCTCATGCGGTGAATCTGAAAAGACTTCTGATGCTTCCCATAAATCGGCTGAAACGATCAAGCTTGGTGTTGCAGGAGCGCACAGCGGAGATCTGGCATCTTACGGTATTCCTTCTGTAAGAGCGGCAGAGCTGGTGGTTCGGGATATTAATGCAAAGGGCGGCATTATCGGGAGAAAGGTTGAGTTGTTGATTGAAGACGATGTTTGTAAACCGGAAATGGCCACCAATACAGCCACCAAGCTGGTTACGGAAGGCGTTGATATTGTTTTAGGTCATATATGCAGCGGCGCCACAAAGGCCGCTCTTGGTATTTATAAGGACTCAAAGATTATTATCATGTCTCCTTCCTGCACCAATCCTGCACTTACACAGAGCGGTGACTACCCTAATTTTTTTCGTACAATTGCTTCTGATGATACACAGGCAAGACTTGAAGTTGATTTTGCAATAGATGTTTTAAAGGTTGAAAAAGTCGCTGTTCTCCACGACAAGGGCGATTATGGAAAGGGTCTTGCTGAGTTTGCGAAAAAATATCTGGAAGCTTCAGATAAAGCAGAAGTAGTATTGTACGAAGGCGTTACTCCAGGCGCTGTTGATTATTCCGCTGTTGTTCAGAAAACAAAGTATTCAGGAGCAGAAGCAGTTATATTCGGCGGATATCATCCTGAAGCCTCAAAAATAATCAGCCAGATGCGAAAAAAAGGCATGAAAAGCGTATTTATTTCAGACGATGGCGTTAAAGATAATACGTTTATAAAAGTTGCAGGAGAATACGCTGAAGGTGTTTACGCTACAGGGCCGATTGATACGTCCAACAATCCAATGGCCATTGCTGCAATTGAGGCCCACAAAAATACTTACGAATCAGAACCGGGCGCTTTTTTTCTTAATGCTTATTCGGCTTCTCTATGTTTGCTGAATGCAATTCAAAAGGCAGGCTCTACAGATTATGATGCTGTATCAAAAGCACTTAGAACCGAATATGTAGATACGCCGCTTGGCAAAATTAGTTTTGATGAACGTGGCGATGCAATCGGGGTCGGGTTCTGTATGTACCAGGTACAAAACGGAATTTATGTTGAAGTAAAGTAAGAGGTTACGGTTCACGGTTTACAGTAGCGGTTGTGGCCCGGACGGCTAAAAGCGAGGGAAAGAAATCGAAGGGGAAATCAGAAGACATATTATTGCCTTTTTTCTTCGGAAAACGGGTATAAAGCGTACCAGTGGTTTTTGTTGATTTCCCGAAAAGGTTGAAAAAACTTAATTTGATTGTTACAGATACTGATACAATAATATTGAATAAGATGAATTTTTATAAAAGCTGATTTATTTATACATCCTATTAGCATTAGCATATTGTTAATATTATGAAAAAGTCCAATACACATAAAATTGATTTGCTGCTTCAATATACACTTTTAGTGGCAGGACAGGAAGATTGGGGCAGCCGTGAACTAGGGATGATCCATCTTATTAAATATCTATACCTTGCAGATTTGGCATATTCAGAGCATCATAATGGAGAAACATATACAGGGCTTAATTGGAAATTTTACCATTTCGGTCCTTGGGAAAAGGAATTAGATCAGAGGATTGAACCTGCTCTACTTGCAATCGGAGCGGAAAAGAAGGTATATCCCAGCACAAAGTATGAAAAAGATTGTGTTCGATGGTTGATTCAAAATGATGAACTGCACGACGAACTGGACAGCAAATTAAGCATCATACTTTCCGGCGCCATCCAGAGTTCGGTACATAAATTTGGATCAGATACCGAAGGGCTTCTGCATTTTGTATATAAAACAGCGCCAATGCTTCAAGCTTCACCAGGAGAGACATTGGACTTTACACCTCATAAATCCAACGTTCAAGAATCTGAACAAGCGCAAGAAGAGGACACAATTTCTATTCCTTTAAGCGCTCGCCAGCTAAAAAAGAGAAAAGAAAAGCTTTCCGCTATAAAAATACGTTTAAAAAAGAGATTGGATAAAAAAAAGAAACAAGTAAAATTTATCCCAACACTTCCAAGGTATGATAATGTTTTTTTTGAAGGCGTTAAGTATCTTGATTCACTTGCCGGAGAGCCAATAGAACCTTTAGAAGGAACTCTTATTATGGCTGATAGTGTTTGGAAATCAAAAGCAAGGTTTGATCCAGATGTACCCGGATTATTCAATTCAAGGTGTACTATCTCCAACTCCATGGTGGGAAAAGGATAGTAACCGGGATTATCAACGTGGCCGGTTGGTTAAATTTTTTGCCCCTCATGTTGACCAAATTCCTTTCACGCTTATTCCTGTCGGCAGGGATGAAGCCACAGAGCATAACACTGCTCTTGTAAAAATTGCCCCCCTTGATATACGAAGTTTGATACGATACCCACAACTCCCTGTTGCAGCATTGCCTCAATACAAAAAAGAAGTAAGGGCTGTATATAGAGCCAAAAAACGTCCGGGTCTTATTGTTTGCAGTGGTGGAACTAAGATCAGCAAGATTTTGACATGGAAGCATCTTCTGAAAGAAGACGAAGAACGAGCTGTGGAAAATAAACTGGATCATATACTGCTATGGTTATCTTTCTTTTGTTTTATTGGAGGGGCAACAACAAGCTTTTTTAGTCTTTTGTAGCAATAATATATATAACGCCTAAACGGTTCAAGCCTGACTCATAGGATTGCGGCCTACTCGCAGCTTAACTGCGGATTCAAGGGCTTTACCGTTAATCGAATTTGATAATTCCAATCCATCTTATTACTGTTATTCAATGAATTGGAAGAAATCGAAATACTGGAGACAATTTAAATGAGCTGGCTGATAATGAAATTCGTGATATAAGGAAATACTTTGAGCAGAGAAAATTTCTGCCTGAGAAGTACCGTTTTATGTTGTTTGAGGATAAGCGGGAGAAATCAAATGATTAAATTCAGTAAGGACGGGGTAACGGAGA
>JAUWFS010000143.1:0-8797 GCA_030606805.1 Deltaproteobacteria bacterium | reverse complement strand
CTTTATGTCTATTATCCATAAATACTTGACTGGAGAAATTTTCAAATGCCTGTTTTTTGTACTGGCTGCGGTCATAAGCATATATCTGTCAGTTGATTTTTTTGAAAAGATTGACAACTTTATGGAAGCAGGGCTCCCTTTTTCAAGAATCTTTGTCTTTCTTATCTTCAAAATTCCCTTTATAATCGCCCAGATAATACCTGTTTGTATTCTGCTGTCAGTTATAATTGTCTTTGGGCTGATGACTAAAAATAATGAGCTGATTGCTCTTAAAAGCAGTGGTGTAACTATCTATTACCTTTTAAAGCCGATTTTTATAATTGGCCTTATACTCAGTTTATTGCTCTTTTTCATTTCAGAGGTAATAGTGCCGATAACTATGGGAAGGGCAAATGAAATATGGCTGAAAGAGGTAAAAAAAGAATCGGCTGTTATTTCTAAGGAAAAAAATATCTGGATCAAGGGCGACCGCTTAATAACACACATAACTTATTACAACCCTGCAGAAAAAGCTATTTTTGGAATAAGTATTAATGCTTTTGATGAAGACTTCAGGCTTGTAAAAAGGATCGATGCAAAAAAAGGCTTATTCAAAGACGGACAATGGTTCTTATATGAAATTATTGAGCAAAATTTAAACCAGGCAAACAATCAGTACAGGATAAAATTACATGAAGAAAAAGTTGAAAAGCTATATTTTCTGCCTGGGGATTTAAAGAGGATAATTAAAAAGTCTGAAGAAATGAGCTTTAACGAACTTTTTAACTATATCAAAAAGGTTGAGGCTGAAGGATACGAGGCTACAATTTACAGGGTGGATCTTTATGCCAAGATTGCTTTTCCCCTTGTCTGTCTAATTGTATGCTTGATAGGAGCTGGAATAGCTTTTAAAAGAAAAATCAAGGAAGGGCTGCCTGTTAATGTGGCATGTGGTATAGGCGTTGCGTTTCTTTACTGGATTCTTCATAGTTTCTGCGTGTCGCTTGGATATGGAGAAATGCTTCCCCCTCTGGTTGCTGCCTGGTCTGCAAACCTGATTTTCTTATGCTCCGGGATACTTATTTTACTCAACGCCGACTGATGTGACTACTCAGGTTCACGGTTCACGGTTTACGGTTTACGGTTGATCAAAACGTAAAACCGTTAACTGTAAACCGTGAACCGTAAACTGTTACCTTTGGGTTTATGAATGATCACTCTGTATAATATTATACTTACAATAGGAATCACCGTCGGCATTCCCCTGATAATTCCAATTATTCTTTTGTCTGAAAAAAGGCGAAAAACATTTCTGCAAAGACTGGGGGTAAAGAGGCTCCCAGAAAACATATTATTCAAAAGGGACCGGCCGATATGGATACATGCGTTATCTGTTGGAGAAGTTCTTTCTTCTGTTCCTCTTGTCATGAAGTTGAAAAAACATTTCAAAAATAAAAGAATCGTTTTCTCAGCTTCAACCAAAACAGGCTTTGAAATTGCGAACAAGCTTTTTAAAAAAAATGTGGATTCAATATTTTTCTTTCCTTTTGATCTACTGTTTTCAGTAAAATATATTACCGGAAAAATAGATCCAGCCATAGTTATTATTGTTGAGTCAGATATCTGGCCAAATTTTCTATTTGAGATGAAAAAACGCAATATACCCGTTGTCCTGATCAATGCCAGGCTTTCTAATAGATCTTTTAAGGGATATAAACGTTTTTCATTTATTTTTAATAAATTATTTTTGTTTTTTGCAAAAATATGCACCCAGTCCATTGAAGATGCCAGGCGCTTCATGTTTCTTGGTATCCCTTCAAACATGATATCAATAACAGGAAACATTAAATTCGATCAGCCATATGATCCTGTTTCAGAAAAGGAAATTGAAATATTAAAACAATCTATGCATATTTATCAGCCGGTTAAAAAAATTTTAATGGCTGGAAGTACTCACAAAGGCGAAGAATCAATACTTATTGATGCTTTCTCAAGGATCAGAAAAGACTTTGCTGATACTGTTCTTGTTGTTGTCCCGAGGAATCCAAAACGTGCAAGGTCTGTACTCAAATTATGTAAATCCGCCGGATTTCTTTCAATTCTTATGAAAAACTTCGAGAATATAGATAAAGATGAAAAATTTGATGTGATTGTTGTTGATGTTATAGGAATTTTAAGGAGGCTTTATGCAATTGCGGATGTGGCTTTTGTCGGCGGAAGCCTTGTAGATCTGAGCGGCCACAATCCGCTTGAACCTTCTGCATTTTCCAAACCAATAATATTTGGACAACATATGAGCGATTTTGCACATATATCGCAAATGCTTGTGGATTCAGGCGGAGCTGTCCAGGTAGAAAATGCAGAGAGCCTTTATGAAACAATAGCGGGAATTCTCAGCGATAGCAAAAAAGCCCGGAATATGGGAGAAAAAGCATTTAGAGTCTTTAACGCCAATAAGGGGGCTGTTGAAAAAACTCTAAAAGTTATAGAAAGCCAATTGAAGGATTGAGAAATATATAAGTAACCGTTTACGGTTGACAGTTATCGGTTCACGGTTGAAAAAAACAGAAGTTAGAGGAGAATTATGGGGTCCTCTTTTGAAGATCGAGAGGTTAATATATTTTCTGATTTAGATGCGAAAGAATTAATTCAAGAGTTGAAATCAATATCCAAAATGCTTAAATCGTGCATAGTTCATTGAAAAAACTGTGAACTGTGAACCGTCAACCGTGAACGGTTACATATATAACTTATGAGCAATATTTTAAAAAAAATCGAAAGTATTATGACTAGTAAAAGGAAAGCCGGTCTTATTTCTTTCGAGTCTTTATTATTCATGCTTTCCCTTATTTACGGCAGCGCCGTTAAAACCAGAGAAGCTTTTTATAATAGAGGTGTATTAAGGTCAAAAAAACTTCCCTGTATAGTAATATCAATTGGGAATATTACAGTTGGAGGCACAGGCAAGACTCCAATGACGATTCATGTTGCCGAACTGGTAAAACGCTTAGGTTATAAAGTAGTAGTAATCAGCAGGGGATATAAAGGGATTGCGGAAAAAACCGGAGGAGTTGTCAGTGATGGGAAAACGATATTCATGGAAGCTGACGAATCAGGTGACGAACCATTTATGATGGCCAACCGGCTGAAAAGCATACCTGTTGTTGTAGGTAAAAACCGGTTTAATGCAGGCATGACGGCTTTAAACAGTTTTAAGCCGGACGTTATTGTGCTTGACGATGCTTCCCAGCACCTCCAGCTCAAGCGTGACATTGACCTGGTGCTACTTGACAATAGTTGCCCTTTCGGCAATCATCAGCTTTTACCAAGAGGCACACTCAGGGAACCGCTTTCAGCCCTGATGCGTTGTGATGCATTTATTCTAACAAGGTCGGATGTTGCTAAAGAGCCGGAAAGTACGTATAATTCCGTCAAATTAAAAAGTTATGCCAGTAGCAAGCCAATTTTTAAGGCCATACATGTTCCATATATATATGAAGTCGTCAAAGGCGGAGCTGTTTCATCTCAACGAATTTATGGAAATTCGTGCACACAGGGTTTTGAATTCTTGCGTGGTCGCCCAGCATTTGTTTTTTCAGGAATCGCAAGAAATATAGATTTTTACAATACAGTAAAAGGGTTTAACTGTAAGATAACGGGTTGTTCAGAATTTACAGACCATCACAGGTACACGGACAGAGATCTTAACAAGATATTACAATCAGCAAAAGAATCTAATGCAGACTTTATTATTACAACGGAAAAGGACTATGCCAGAATTGCAAACAGAATCACATGGCCGATTGACCTTGTGGTTGTGGGCATAAAGATATCATTTGAAAATTATAATAATGAGTTCAATCTCTTTATAAAAAACAGACTTAAGGGACTTGGAAATTAATACAGGCTAATGAAATCTCTTCGTTCTAAACAAATAAAGCGCATACTAATTCGCTGCACCAACTGGGTTGGAGACGCTGTAATAACAACACCGGCAATCAGAGCTGTGCGCAAAAATTTCCCTGAAGCAAAGATAAGCCTTCTTGCAAAACACTGGGTTGCCCCAATTTTTTACAACAATCATTATATTGATAATATCTTGATTTACGATGCTGCGGGAAAACATAAAGGCCTGTCCGGCATACTTAGGTTGAGCAAGGAACTGCGAAAAGAAAGGTTTGATCTTGCCATTCTTCTTCAAAATGCTTTTGAAGCTGCACTGATAGCTTTTTTGGCAGGAATTCCAAACATACTCGGCTATAACACCGATGCAAGAAGTCTATTACTTACACATTGTATTTGTCTAAAGCCGGCCTTAAAAAGTGTACATCAAATCGATTACTATCTTGGAATTCTTGAAGGCGCTTCACTAAAATCAGACGGCAGGCACCTAACCCTTGTCGTAACAGATGAAGAGCGTAAACATGCTGAAAAAATATTAGCGAAACACGGTATTACAGGGAAAGACAGACTTATCGGAATAAACCCCGGTGCTGTTTTTGGATCTGCAAAGCGGTGGTTTCCTGAACGGTATGCCGCACTGAGTATTAAGCTGCAAAAATACAGCGGGGCCGAAATTGCTATATTCGGAGGACCTGGCGAAAAGGCACTGGGAGACTATATCTCTGAATTAATGGGAAACCGTTGCGTCAACTTTTGCGGCAAAACCAGCCTTCGTGAAGCTGTAGCATTAATTGAGAGGTGTCAACTTTTTATTACAAATGATTCAGGTTTGATGCATGTTGCGGCAGCCCTTGATACTCCGCAGATTGCGATATTTGGTTCTACCGACCATGTAACAACCAGTCCCAGTAGTCCAAAAAGCCGGATTATAAGGGTCCCGGTGCCTTGCAGCCCTTGCCTGAAACCAGACTGTCCTATAGACCACAGGTGCATGAAAAACATTACTGTTGAAATGATATATGATGCTGCTGTAAAACTTTTAATGTAAAACCTGAACTGAAGTATAATTTACATATGAAAATACTTATCGTTAAATTGAGCGCTATTGGAGATGTTATACATACGCTGCCCTCGCTTAACGCAATCAGAAAACACTATCCTGATGCACATATAACGTGGCTGATTGAGGAAGCTGCTTCCAGTCTTGTTGTAGGACATGAAGCCCTGAATCGTGTTATTATTTCAAAAAGAAAGCAATGGATAAAAAAAGTTTTCGGGCCATCCTGCCTGAAAAATATTAAAGAAGCATATCAATTTATAAAAAAGCTGAGAGATACGGAATACGATCTGATAATTGATTTTCAAGGATTGCTGAAAAGCGGTATTCTTATAGCATTAGCCAAAGGAAAGCGGAAAGCAGGTTTTGATAAAGGCATGGAGCACATGGAGCATAGCTACATTTTTTTAAACGAGCGTATTCCTCCTGTAAATATGGATAACCACGCTCTTTTAAGGAATCTGATGCTTATTAATGCCTTGGGAATCAAGTCAAAAGAGATTGAATATAAAATTCCTGTTTCCGATCATACCCGCAAATTTATAGATTCTATTTTGGTACGCCACGGAATTAAAAGCCCTGAACTGCTTGTAGCGATAAACCCGGTTGCAAAATGGGAAACAAAGCTATGGGATAATCGAAAGTTCGCTTTGCTTGCAGACAGATTGATTGAAAAATATAATACAAGCGTCATTTTTACCGGAAGTCATTCAGATAAAAGCACAATGGAAAATATAATGTCTTTTATGAGTAAAAAAGCAGTAAATCTTGCAGGTAAAACAACGCTGAAAACACTTGCAGCACTTTATGAAAAAACAAGGTTTGTTATATCAACAGATACCGGCCCAATGCATATGGCGGCAGCAGTTGGTACACCTGTAATAGCTCTATTCGGGCCGACAGCTCCATGGAGAACCGGACCCTTCGGATCAAAACATAAAATTCTGAGATCAGGCGTGGAATGCAGTCCCTGCTTTAAGCGACAGTGCAGTACAATCGACTGCATGAAGCAGATAAGCGTTGAACAGGTTATGGATGCGGCAAATTCTATACTTTAGCAATAAATGGTGATGGCTTCATAAAATGTCAAAATCCAAAGGCCTTTCAGGCTCAATAAAAAAATTCATTGTATCTATACCCAAGAATTATATTATCAAAACGGGAAACATATTAGGAAGTATTGCATACCTGCTTGATGCGCGGCACAGGCGTATTGTAAGGCGCAATTTGAAATTTGCCAATCCTGAGTGGCCACTAGATAAGATAAATAAGATCTCCAGAAAAACGTTTCAAAACACGGGAATTACGGTTTTGGAAATCTGTCAAATGACTTGCTTTTCAAAAGAAGATATTCTGCAAAAAGTTAGAATAAGAGGAAAAGAAAATCTGTTAAATACGATAAAAAGCCCTGAAGGCGTTATTATGATCTCAGCCCACATAGGAAACTGGGAGATGTGTAGTCTTTTTTTGTCATGTTATATGCAAAAGTCAGTGGTAGTGGTAGCGCAAAATCAGCCTAATATTATTGAACGGATAATTCATAAGCTCAGAACAAGTACGGGGAATGTCATTGTCAGCAAAAAAGGAGCTATGATCAAACTGGTTCGGACATTACGCAAAGGTAAAATGATAGGTTTATTAATCGACCAGGGTACTTCTCGTGGAGAAGGCGTTGATGTTACTTTTTTTGGCCACAAGACCAATGCCACATATGCAGCCTCTTTGCTGGGCGCAAGATACAATTGCCCGATTCTGCCGGTTTACTGTATAAGAAAATCCGATGCAAAGCTGACAGTTGTTGTGGAGCCCCCATTAAAATTACACAAAACCGATGATGTTCGTGCAGACTTGCAGACAAATACACAGATCATGACAGACTCTGTTGAAAAAATAGTTAGCTTATATCCGGAACAATGGTTATGGTTTCACAAACGATGGAAAAGGCACCACCCGGAACTTTATCCTGAAGATCTGGCCAGACGGCAACGCCAAAAAGAAAAAAGAAAAGCTCGTAGTCCCAAAAAGCGATAAATTTTTACGTATAGATTTTCAGATAATTCATTTCACAAGGATAGAAGGAAAAATCTGAGTAAATAGTGCTGATGTGTACGTCGTCGAGGATTTTGACTGATAACGCAGTAAAATTATTTATCTGAAAGTCTATAGCCATCAACTTTGAGAAGATAATAAATGAAAGATCATATAAACCGCGGCCTTTACCTGATTGATCAGTTTAATTATATTCGGCTGATTGCGGCGATAATAAGCCTGATAACTCTGTTCATCGCTGTTAACACCCAGAATCCCATAAATAATGACGGGATTCTATATTTGCAAACAGCCGAGGCTTTTGCAAACAGCGGGTGGCAAGAGGCGATAAAACATTTTAACTGGCCGTTTTATTCAATATTTATCGCTTGGCTGTCCAAACTAACACATTTATCTTTCGAGAACTCAACCTATGTATTGAATGCAGTACTTCTTGTTATAATTGTAACCAGCTTTATCGCTCTTATCGAGGAATCAGGCGGTTCACGTTTCGTGCAATTTCTAGGTGCACTTATTATTCTTAGCCATCCGCAATTACATCACTATCAGCACTATATTGTTCGGGGGTTTGGTTATTGGGCTTTCTCTTTATTATCTCTCTTAAATTTTATTCGTTTTTATAAACACCTGAAATGGCGGCATGCATTAGGATGGGGAATATTTATAAGCGTTGCAATATTGTTTAGGCCTGAAGGCCTGGTGATATGCTGTTTTGGTCCGCTTGTTCTTCTATTTCGATCAGAAACAACGCTCTGGAATAAATTAGGAAATACTCTTAAAGCATATAGTTTCAATATCATTGCAATATCCATAACAATTGCATGGTGGCTTAACATGCCAAATCGAACAATCGCCCAGCTTGGGAAGTTTAGACACTGGGATCAACTGCAAAATGGTCTGACATTGTTAAGTACCAATATCAATGAAAAAGCAGTACTTGTGAGCCAGACGATTCTTAACGACTATTCAAACAAGTGGGGTTTAACCATGGTCATATCCGGGCTGACCGGGATATATTTATACAAACTGGTGGCGACCCTCTGGCCTGTACATACATTGCTCTTCGGCCACGCTTTTTGGAAAAGACTTATGCCTGCGGAGAAAGGCATAAAAAAAGTAATAATATATTTTTCGATATTAAATCTGGTGATACCAGGCATATTCTTAGGACAAGAATTCTTTATATCATACCGCTTTTTAATGCCTGCAAGCCTGCTTTTGCTGCTCTGGGTACCATTCAGCCTGCATTATATTATGCAGAAATGGCTGGATAAAAAAACAGTTTTTAAAAATAATTTTGTATTCCCCATACTATCACTTGCTTTCTTAATCATGTTCATCTATGCCTTTGTACCTCCCAATCAATCCAAGGCATATATTACTACTGCCGGCACATGGCTTAAACACAATATGCCGCAACAGTCAAAACTCTATACAAATAATTTTCGGCTTTCCTATTACTCTGGAAAAAAATTTATAAAATGGGATGTTTTTGATAATCTTACAATACCGCAGTGGTTATCTGATGACTTTGTTGCTTTAAAAACACACAAGAAACATTATGAAAATATAACTAATACATTATTAACACTAAAACTCAAACCTTACAAAATATTTGCGAATGAAGAAGGGAATATGATTGTTATTTTTGAGTTCATAAAAGATAATAATCATGAGGGGTCAAATGCCGGAAAAAGCTGAAAAGCTAAGGGCAAAAGGGAGACATTTCCCAAAGGTCTCTAAATAAGTATCAAATATGATAACAACGGTCGACAGCCAATATCTTCGCAACTCAGGAAGAGATTTAGA
>JAUWFS010000243.1:0-3606 GCA_030606805.1 Deltaproteobacteria bacterium | reverse complement strand
GAGTTTATCCTTTTAACAAAAATATACAAAAGTGCCTCTTTTTTCTTAATGCTCACTAATACGCTCAAACAGTCAGCCGTTTTAAATTTAATTGCCCGCCACCTCTAATTGTTAACAAGTTACTTTTGAGTTTTCAAATTTCTGTTTAACAAATTTTCATTTTATTAAAAAATGAATTATTTACATAAACGAGTTATCGAATCATTGGGATATTTTTTGGGTTATTGTCAAGCACATCTTTCAAACGCCAACGGCTGCTATACAAAAAAACTCTGCATTATTTTCCTGAATCTTGATCCACGCCATGTAGCGGACGGTCTTGTCGCTTCAGATACAAGAATATCTTGACTCAAGAAAGGTAAAAAGTCAGAAATCCGTGGAATAATTACTCTTATTACTGGAAAGTTCAATACCGGATGGGTGTGGTCGAGTATTATACAATCAGTCTTGAACAGTTTGCATATTTTCTTAATTTCCTCAATTTCGCCAAAAATATCCTTGATTTTACTGTTCCTGTAAGTGCCAACTTTTCCTTGCTCAAGAAATGAGATATCTTTTGGAGAAATACCACATTTCATTAACAGGTAATAATTGTTAACCTGAGATCGATGGACAAGTGGTTTATCCAACTGTGGACGTGGAGCTAATAGAGTTTTACGGCCTTGCATACTTTCCGTAAAACACCTTGTTAGACCTTCGTCCAGATTGAAAGATGTGCCCGGTATCAGTATTCTATGTTCCAGGCGATCAGGAGGCAAATTGTGGTTGATGAACAGGACGCCTATACAGGGCAACAGTCCATCAAAAGAAAGATCCTTGATCATTACATCAACATTCTTTCCGTGATAAAATTTAATTATGTCCTTTATGACGGCATTGTCCACAGAATTCAAATCAATTGATGGAACTATTTTTTCAGGTTTAATTGTTTGTATTTGCGCGTAACGTTCAAATATTTCGCATAAAGCCTGAATCATCGCCTCTTCGATGGTATTGCCTGCCGCCATCCCGTTAGACGCGTGAATATATGCAACAAAGTTTGCCGGAATTTTTACTGTCTCTTCATGAACTATTGAAAAACCGTCAACCCAATGTTTGGCCATGTGGCTGTTTTTGATATGCTCAATGTCCTTATCTGTCAACTGACTTTCGTTTGCTAACAGGTCTTCTATTCTTAGAACGTTTTCTTCTAAATCATCCTGGTGGGCATATACATATCCCTTCATCCATTCAAAGTTAAGGAACCTATTGGTTTCCTCATTGTAAAGGGCCGGGACGTTAAACCTTACGCGTTCTTCAAAGACCGGATAGAACAGCCCCGCGCTGAAACGTTCAGCCAGTTCAGCGTACGCACTGGCCTCCGCAAGCTCCGGGGTAATGCCTTTTCCATTACAGACTATCCTTATTGAATCAATCCATATCCGTCCCCAATAGATGTTGTCCGAGACGCTAAAGGCAGAGTATTCAACATCAAGATTCAATTTTCGTAACCCGTCCTTTATTCTGCCAATCGTGTTGGACGGAAGATCACACTTGCCATATTTGTTTCTGATGCAATTCTGAAATTCCATTAAAACTGTTACTCCTAACCCGGATAAAAAGGAAATTTTGCTATGACGGTTGGTAGCACATCAAGCATTAAATACACAAGATATAAACGATGTAAAGTTCAAGGCCAAATTAGCGGCGGCGTCATCATATCTGATTTAATCAGTACTATATCAAATATCCAGTTCAAATAACAGCAATTCTAATTTTGAAGAATAACACCCCCTGTTACTTACCATAAAAAAACAAAAAAAATTATATGTTGCCAGAGGTTATTGAGAAGTTACCCAAAAAACTCCTATCTAACTGAAAAAACTTTAAAAACAGTCAAAATACTTCTTGCTTAATCTTTTGCTATGTGATACGGAAATATAAAAATAATCAGAATGTTAAGGGCAAAATCATGATCGAAGTGAAAAATAAGAAACTGATAGGCTTAAAGGAAAAAAGAGAACGACTGGTCTCCATAATAAATGGTTTCGGCTCTCTGATAGTTGCATTTTCGGGTGGAGTTGACAGCGCCTTTTTACTTGCCATTGCTCATAAATTGCTGAAAAAGAATGTGGTAGCAATATCAGCAACCTCACCTATACATCCATCACGGGAAATAGAATATTCAAAAAAATTTGCCGATAACCTTGGAATTAAGCACATTCTACTTAAATCAAGGGAAATAAACCATTCCGGTTTTATGGCCAATAAAAAAGACAGATGCTACATATGCAAAAAACTTCTCTTTGAGGATATTTTAAAAATTGCCTCAGATATGGGCATTACCCCTATCGCCCATGGCGCCAACGTAGATGACCTTGATGATTTCCGGCCAGGATTTTCGGCTGCAGAAGAAATGGGTGTTATTGCTCCATTGATTGACGCAGGACTTTCAAAAGATGATATCCGCCTGCTTTCAAAAAATATGAATTTATCCACATGGGATAAGCCTGCAATGGCGTGTTTTGCCACAAGAATTCCCTATGGAACTCCCTTAACTCAAAAAGCGCTGAGTATGATAGAACAAGCTGAAAATACCATAATAGATCTTGGTTTTAAGACTTGTCGTGTAAGGTGCCACGGAAAAGTTGCAAGAATAGAAATTGACCCTGTTTATTTTGAAAAAATATTAAATGAACAAATCAGGCTGGTGATTAACAATAAATTAAAGGCATTAGGTTTTTCTTATGTAGCGTTGGATATGGAAGGCTATGTCAGCGGAAGTTTGAATATAATATAATACTAAAAGGACATCGTTCGATAACAGCAGAAGAAGTGCGTTGAAAATTGGACATTAGGCTGGTTTGGGTTTTAAGGTTCAAGTTTCCAGATTCATGGTTCGCTCATACATTATGTAATTTATTACATAAAAAATGTGTAAAAAGGAAGTTTATTTCCCATTTTTTGGGCAAACATAAAAGCCGGTATCCGGCAGGTAAAATATAAATAGCATGGAATATCCAATAGTTATCAAAAATAATTTTATTGCAAAAAAAAGGTATAATAATTGCTTCTTTAATTTTCTGATACTTAAAACGATTCAATATCAATTAAGAAAAAGCCAAACCAGTTGAGAAACTGGCTCGGAAAACAGCGGGTCCTAAAAAAACGAAGGATAGCCGGGTCGCCTTAAATGATTATAAAAGGCGGCCCGGCTTTTTTTTGGATTGTTCTGCTTCAAAGTAAGCCACGCAATTCTTTTTCGCCCTGATGATAAACGTTAGCAGTGGCTGTTTGTCAGGGAACCGTCAAAGTCAGTGCTAAGGAACGTGGACGAAATAACTTCCCCAACTATGCATCATAGCTTCAGGCCATCTTAGCCCGATCTCAAATCACAAAAATATCAAAATAGCCCGCTATTCCATCAACTTTTGTGATTTGAGATCGAACAAATTGCACCCAAATCTATGCGCCTACTTGGGGAAGTTATTTCGTCCACGTTCCTAAAGTGCTAATATTTAGAGTTTGTGGGGGCCTCAAAATCCGAAATACGGATATCGCCTGATCTTATAAAATATGGTCGAAACAATCTCTAATTTCGAATATCAAATGACCAAAACATGTCAG
>JAUWFS010000223.1:0-5037 GCA_030606805.1 Deltaproteobacteria bacterium | reverse complement strand
CTTCAGGCCACCTTTGCCCGATCTCAAATCACAAAAATATCAAAATAGCCCGCTATTCCATCAACTTTTGTGATCTGAGATCGAACAAATCTGACCCAAATCTATGCGCCTACTTGTGGAAGTTAATTCGTCCACGTTCCTTAGTGAGATTTGTCTATAAAAAAACGGTTTCTTTCTATCGATATTTAGTCAAAATTTCAACAAAATATTCACAGCAAAATGTGTTTTATATCAACTGTCTTCTTTCTGTTTTCAAATCAGCCTGCCGTGAATTTTAAGACCGTGCCACGGGATAAAAGGCCCGGGTCGCGTCAAAACAGAACGGGTTGTTGATTTTTTCACTTTACGAGTTTATAGATAACATCGGAAAGGCAAGGGACGAGAAGATGTGTTCCCAAAAAGATTTGAAAGTACAAAAACAGGCAAAAGTGGATATCAGCCGTGTTGTCGTAATGAATGGATAAGAGGTATTTGCGAAAAACCAAAGGTAAAATGCGCTGACTGTGAAAACCGTGACTTCATATTGATATGATTGACAAGTTATTTTCGGTTACAGTGCAGCGAAGCGGCATAATATAGTTTTTTATGATATCATCAAAAATGGAAAATGAATAATTAATCTTGGAGAAAATAAAAATGGATATTAAACAATCTTTTGAGATACTTGAATTGGACCGTGGTGCATCGACAGATGAGATCAAACAGTCCTATAAAGATATAGTCACTGTTTGGCATCCTGACCGGTTTTCCAACAATCCCCGTCTGAGACAAAGGGCTGAGGAGAAATTGAAAGAGGTGAATGTAGCATATGACACATTGAAATCCTATCTGTCCTCAGAACAACGGATGGAGCCAAAGCAGGAAAATGCCCAACCAGATGCCGCACCATATGATAAAACAGAAGCAGTGGTTGAAGCGGGCACAGGCATTGCTTTAAGCCTGTGGTCCTATCTTTCTTCATTATTTCAAAGTGTAGTGACAGATGTGAAGACTGGGATGGAGCAAGGGAGCTTGGACCAATCGCAAAGACGCGCCGGTTGCGGCGGAAGAGGCAGAAGAAGAGACAAAGGTATGGGAAGGCGTGGTGGAGGTAGAGGGAAAGGTCGTGGCTGATCATCTAATCTTCTTGGAAGATCAAATCGCTTCTATAGACTTTCAGATAATTCATTTCACAAGGCCAGAAGGAGATCGCCCCCGGGAAATGCTTTTGGTGATGCCAAAGCCCGGAGCGCCGATGTGCTTGGGCATGTTTTTGAATATTTCCTTGGTGAATTTGCTTTGGCGGAGGGGAAAAAGGGTGGCCAGGCAGGGTTTGTTCTGGCAAAAGGGTCGTTGACTTCCAAAACTTCCGGTGAAGGAGACATCCTCAAAGAACTGATTGAAGCCCGCCTCGTGGATTGTATCGTCAATCTGCCTGCCAAGCTGTTTTTGAATACCCAGCTCCCCGCCAGCTTGTGGTTCTTGAGCCGCAATAAAGCCAACGGCAAATTCCGCAACCGCACAGATGAAATCCTCTTTATTGATGCCCGCAATATGGGGCATTTGATCAATCGCAGAACACGGGAGTTTGCTGCGGAAGATATCGCCACAATAGCAGGAGAACCTATCACAACTGGCGCAATCCTGACGGGGATTATGAAGATGTAAAGGGATATGATTATTCACAGGCGGGATTATATTTCATCACCATTTGCACGCAAAACCGATTGTGTTTGTTTGGGGAAATTAAAAATGGGGAAATAATTTTGAACGATGCAGGGATCATGATCGAACGCCAATGGCAGGAATTGATATATCGTTTTGATAACATCAAGGCAGATGAATTTATCGTCATGCCCAATCATTTTCATGGAATTGTTAAATTCGTAGGGGTACCCCTTGTGGGTACTCCAAACAATAGGGCAACCACAAGGGATTGCCCCTACTTTACGAGTTTATAAATGACATCAGAGAGGCAAAACGGAAAATTGTTTTGGATATGGGAGTAAGTGAGGACAGTAACTATGAGATTTAGAAAATATTTCGACATTGAAAATAGTTATCGCAAAAAGTTTCTTAAAAGTCTTGCTGTGGAAAAGTTAGACCAAGGCGAATTTGTTGTTCAGGAAAAGGCGCATGGCGCCAATCTTTCTTTCTGGTATGACGGAAAGGATCTGAAATCCGCCAAGAGGAGCAGTTTTATACAAGATAACTTTTATGACTATATGCCGGTTGAAGACAAAAACAGGGAAAGAGTTAAAAAGCTCTATACGATTTTAAAGAAAGAAGGCTGCGATTTTAGCGAGTTGGGTGTATATGGTGAATTAGTTGGTGGAACATATCCTCACAAGGATGTGGAAAAGGATACTTCTGCCACAAGAATTCAGAAAGGTATTTTTTACACACCGCACAACGAGTTTTATGCCATTGATGTGGCGATAGACGGCCAATTGATTGATGTAGATAAGTTCAACCATGTCATGGAGAAGGCCGGTTTCCTGTATGCAAAAACTATTTTCAGAGGTACGTTTGAAGAATGCTTGAAATATTCAAACAGCTTTCCTTCTCAGATTTCCGTATGGCTGGGCCTTCCCGAACTCGAAGATAACATATGTGAAGGTGTTGTGATAAAACCGGCAATTCCCAAATTTCTTAGTGATAAAACAAGAGTAATTCTTAAAAACAAGAATGAGAAATGGGCGGAAAAAGCAAAGGCAAGAGATAGGCCCAAAAAGCCTAAGATGACGTTGTCTGAAAAAGGCGAGGAACTATTTAACGAGATGGAGAGCCTTATCACAGAAAACCGACTTCGTAACGTATTATCAAAAACCGGGCCGATTGGACAAAAGGAATTCGGCAAACTCATACAACTTTTTTCAAAAGATATACTTGATGACTTTTTCAAAGACTACCTCGAGGAATATAATGGACTTGAAAAAAAAGAGCAGAAGCAATTGACACGCAAACTGAGTCAAAAATCTGCGGAGCTGATACGCCTTAATTTCATGAACATCGTTGATGGAGAATTTTAGGCCTTTAAGCGCCGAAAGTATGATTTTGCATTGACGAGGCTGGGAATAATGGATGATACAGAGTCAATTTAGGTGAACATTTTCTGGAGGATTATAAAGATTGTATTTACAGGCCGATGAAAAGGCGATTAAAAAGGAATTGCTTGATATAATAGAAAATAGCCGAAGAAAGGTCACGCCCGGAGAACTGGAAAAAGCATTATCCAGGAAATATTTTTTAGAAAAAAAAGAAATAAGATCACTTATAAGGGGCTTGGTAACAGAAAACTTCCTGACATATACAAATCATTATGGCCGGACATTTATAGAGAAATCTTTCAACAAACCTGTTCGCATATCAAAGCATGTCATTCTGAAACCGCCGGGATTCTATTATAAACCCAAAGCAGATGATGTGGTAATTGAGATAGGGCAGGGCGTTTCATTCGGCAATGGTCAACATCCAACAACCAGGCTGGCAATAAGAGGTATAGAGTATGCTTTAAATAAAACAAATTTATTAAAAGCAAAAGATAAAACAAGCGTTCTTGATATTGGAACAGGCTCCGGTGTTTTGGGAATAACGGCATTACTGATGGGAATTAAAAATGCTGTTGGTGTTGATATTGATCCATGTTCCATAAAAGAAGCCAAGGATAATGCAAAAATTAACAAACTTGAAGATAAATTTGTAATTAAAAATATGTCCTTAGAGGATTTAAATACTAAGTTTACATTGATAACTGCAAATTTAAGATATCCGACATTAATGAATATATATCAAAAAGTCGTAGAAATAACTGAAAAAAAGGGGGCGGTTATTCTTTCCGGGATAAAACAGGATGAGGTTTCAGCCCTAATTGATTTGTACACGGAAAAATACTTTGAATGTAAATGGCAAAAATGCGAGAAAGACTGGGCGGGTCTTGTATTTTTAAAATGTCAGAAAACGGACTTGATAATATAGAATTTCCTTACCACTCAGATAAGCTGTGAAAGAAATGATTTGCCGGCAACTCTAACCGGTCCATTGGTATGCCTACGCTTTTCGTCCCGCCCAGGCGGGACTGCATCAAGATCTCGGCACGTTTCTTCGCAAAAAATCGCTCAACTTAGTACAATTCTCTTGAACTTATGTTGCTTATAATGTAAATGTTGACCAACTGGACAACACATTAAATATAGACAACGATGAAAATTGAATCAGAAATAATTGAACAACTCAGAAAGCGCATAAAAGATTTGATTCCTGTCAGGGGCCTAAATCTTCATATAGAGGAAATGCCTTTTTCTAATGAACCGGGAGATCCTGATTTTATAGCGCAGGTTTGTTTTAAAAACCAAAAGTTTAAATTAGCCGGCGAAGTGATATTGCAGAAAAATTTGCCGATTTTTAGGGATAAAATATTACAGTTGAAGTCTTATGTTGAGAAAAATCATGGTTTCGAACCAGTTATTATAGCGCGATATTTAAGCCAGGACAGAAGAATAGAATTAAAAAAGGCAGGTATAAATTTTTTAGACCTTTCTGGAAATGTTTTTTTAGAGCATGGGAGTTTATATATCGAACGTGTGGGTTTTCCGAATAGTTTTCCTGAAATAAGGAAAAGTAGAAGCCCTTTCTCCGATAAAGCTTCGCTTATTCTTCGGGCTATACTATCTGACAAAGAAAAACTGTGGGGAGTTCGGGAACTTGCCCAATCAGTAAAACTCGATCCTGGTTTTGTATCAAGAATGGCAAGGGAACTAGAAAGCATGAATTATGCTTTGCGGCTGAATTCGAAAATCAGAGTAAAAGATCCAAAATATATTTTGGAAGACTGGACTCGTGAATATAATTACAAAAAAAATCAAGAAGCTAAATATTTCTGTATGGCAAAAGACCCGAACGAGATAATAAAAAAAATACGCAGCCTGAATGTTCCAAACAAAATTAATCACGCATTTAGCCTTCATGCCGGTGCTAATATCATTTCACCATATGCTGTGTTTAATGAGATTCATGTTTATATACAAGACTTGGAGAGTATCGAGTTTTTCAAGGAAA
>JAUWFS010000047.1:0-17148 GCA_030606805.1 Deltaproteobacteria bacterium | reverse complement strand
TTATGTCAAAAAGAAACAGAAAAATAGAGCTTCTTGCGCCGGTCGGTAATTTTGAAAAGCTTGAAATAGCAATACACTATGGAGCAGACGCTGTTTACCTTGCAGGCAAGGAGTTCAGCCTCAGAAACTTCTCCGGAAATTTTACCATTGATGAAATGCGCAAAGCAGTTAAATTTGCCCACGATCAACGCATTAAAGTTTATGTAGCGTGCAATATATATTCAAGGAATCCCGAGCAGCAAGCAATTGGGGAGTATTTGAAAGAACTGGGCGATATTGGTCCGGATGCCGTCATAATCGCTGATCCCGGCATATTGATGGAAGCAAGTAAGAGCATACCGCAAATCCCTCTGCATCTCAGCACCCAGGCCAATACAACCAACTACAAAAGCGTTCTGTTCTGGGAAAAATTCGGTATTAAAAGAATAAACATAGCAAGAGAACTCTCTTTAAAAGAAATAAAAAAAATTGTCTCACGCAGTTCAATAGAAATTGAAGCATTTATCCACGGCTCCATGTGCATCTCATATTCCGGACGGTGTCTCCTCAGCAGTTTTATGACAAATCGCAGCAGCAATCTGGGCGAGTGTTCCCATCCATGCAGGTGGAAATATGCGGTTGTGGAAGCAAAACGGCCTGGCGAGTACTTTCCAATAGAAGAAAATAACAGCGGCACATATATTCTCAACTCAAGGGATCTCTGTATGATAGAACACATACCTGAAATAATAGAATCAGGCTTATCCTCACTTAAAATAGAAGGCCGCATGAAGGGAATTAACTATGTCGCATCTGCGGTTAAAGTTTACAGGGAAGCAATAGACTTGTATTATGAAAATCCTGACGGTTTTAAAGTACAAAAATACTGGATTGACGAGCTGAACAAGATCAGTCACAGAGGCTACTGTACTGGCTTTTATTTTGCTGATCCGGAACAGATATCACCGAATTTTATAGACTATAAAAATCCAGGGCAGGTATTTATCGGAAAAATAATAAAAACCTCCGGCCGGCAGAGCGTAAATGTTGATGTTCGTAATAAAATATTTAAGGGAGATGTTGTCGAAATTCTTACGAGAAAAGGTCCTTCACGAAAAGATAAAATAAAACAAATCATCGATCAAAGTGGAGAGTCTTTATCATTTGCTCAGCCGGGAAGCAGGGTGACTATTTTTCTTAATAGCAACTATTTGCCGAATGATCTGATAAGAAGGCTACGGGTGTAAGGAATTGGCCTAAATTTGTTCGACATTAAATTAGTACGTTCATGGATGGCGGAGTTTTGGCCTGGCCGTTTGAGAAACGTTGCGGGTAAGAGAAAGAAAGGATCGTAAGAATTATGGAAATACAAGAATTAACTGAACGGATAGAACAGAAAAGTGTAGCTGTCAGGGTTGTTGTAACTGAACTGGAAAAGGTTATTGTTGGTCAAAAGAATCTGATTGACCGGCTTTTGATCGGTATGCTTTGTGACGGGCATCTTCTGATTGAAGGGTTGCCCGGACTTGCAAAGACAACTGCTGTAAAGCGGCTGGCATCTATTATTGATTTAAGTTTTCAGAGAATCCAGTTCACTCCGGATCTCCTTCCGGCTGATATTACCGGAACCCAGATTTATCGGCCGGATACGTCTAAGTTTGAGGTTAAGAAGGGACCGATATTTCATAATATAATTCTGGCGGACGAAATTAATCGGGCTCCGGCCAAGGTGCAAAGCGCCCTGCTGGAGGCGATGCAGGAGAAACAGGTTACGGTAGGGAACGAAACTTTTATGCTGCCGCTCCCATTCCTGGTGCTGGCCACCCAAAACCCGATTGAGCAGGAGGGGACATATCCTCTGCCCGAGGCTCAGGTTGATCGCTTTATGCTTAAAATCAAAATAGATTATCCTGCAGAATCCGAGGAAAAAGAGATAATGAAACGGGTTTACAGCGGCATTGATGACATCCCCGTAAAAAAAGTCGATCTTTCTGTTTTTGCTGCTGCTAAAGATTTAGTGGGTCGGATTCATATGGAAGAAAAGGTGCTGGACTATATTGTGCGCCTCGTTAATGCTACCAGGAAACCGGCTGATTTTAATCTTGACTTGCGCCATATGATTGCGTACGGGGCATCACCACGGGCATCTATTTTTCTGGGTCTGGCTGCGAGGGCGCATGCTTTTCTTTCAGGTCGGGGATATGTTACGCCCCAGGATGTTAAAAGCATGGCTCCGGATGTGCTGAGGCACCGGATTTTACTCAGTTATGAGGCCGAAGCCGATGGCCTTTCTACTGATGATATTATTTTTCAGATTTTAGAGCGGCTGGAAGTGCCCTGATCCGTTATGCTGTCAAAAGAACTTATTAAAACAATTCAAAGGTTTCATTTTCGGACCCGTTATCTCGCCAATGAAATGTTTGCAGGGCAATATACCAGCGCCTTTAAGGGCCATGGAATGGAGTTTGCCGAAGTCCGGGAATATATTCCAGGGGATGATATCCGTTCCATTGACTGGAATGTTTCAGCCAGGTTTGGCCGCCCTTTTGTCAAAATGTTTCATGAAGAGCGGGAACTCACTGTAATCCTGGTAATTGATCTTTCAGCCTCCAACCTGTTTGCCAGCAAGCAGCGTTTTAAAAGAGACTTGATAGCGGAAGTCGCAGGAACCCTGGCTTTTCTGGCAATCAAGACCAATGATAAGGTCGGCGCTATCCTGTTTACTTCCGGGGTGGAAAAATTTATTCCTCCCCAAAAAGGAAGCGCCTATGTCTGGCGCCTGATCAAGGAGATTTTTACCCATGAGGAATCTGCGAAAGGAACTGATATTGCATCCGCGCTTACTTACCTGAACCGAACAATTAAGCGCAACAGTATTGTTTTCCTGCTTTCCGATTTTATGGATGCCGGTTATGAAAAGGTTCTAAGGATAACTTCCAGCAAGCATGACCTTACGATGATACGGGTCGAGGATGATGCTGAAAAGAATCTGCCTGATATGGGACTGGTAAGTTTTACAGATCCTGAATCCAATGAAATCTGCCAGGTTAACACCTCAAGTCGGCGGGTAAGACGTTTATGGCAGGAAGAAAGACAAAAAAAAGAGCAGGATATTAAAAATATCTGTTCCAGGTGCGGGGTCTCCCTGATTGAACTTAACACCAACCAATCTGCAATTAAGCCCTTGATGAGATATTTTATGGAAAAAGGGCGCCGATGATGAAACGTTATTTTTTTTTGACAATAATAGTTATTTCTCTTTTTATAATTGATTGTTTGATTCCCTGTAAAATTATTGCAGGTAATTGTGCTGATTATGCGGTGCGCGCGGAATTTATCCAAAAAAAGGCCGTACCCGGAGATATTATAACGTTGCGTCTAAGTTTTGAAATCCCGGCAGGATTTAAACTTTCTGATAACCCGGAAATTAAAGGTTTAAAAGATTTTGACATCCTGAACAAAATTAATCGGGCAAATAGGATTGAGATTGATATGTTTGTGGATTCCATGGAAGATATTAACCTGCCCGGCCTTGAAATTTATGTATATGATAAAGATGGCAAGCAAAAGACTCTGAAGAGCAATCCGGCTGTTTTGGCGGTGGAGCCTTTAATCAAGGTTAAGCCAGCGGAAAATCTTTTGCGGCCGATCAAAAAGCTGATATCCACAGAGTATGGAATCAAGCGGATTCTTTTGCTGGTTCTGGCCGCGGTTTTGATTATACTCGTGATTATTGCAATCTATTTTATTTTTAAATACCACCAACGCCGAAAGTCCGACCTGAAAGTTCCTGCTCAAGCGCCTTATCTGAAAGCCTTAAACCGGATTGATGAGCTGGTGGCACAGGGAATTCCTGATGGCAGGGAAGGGAAAGCGTTTTGTTTTATTTTGTCGGAAATTTTACGTGAATATATGGGGGCGATCAGGAATTTTAACGCACTTGAGATGACCACCCATGAAATAGCCGGACTAGTCAAAGATAAGAACGATATTCCTCTGCTCAATCTTCTGAAAAGGATTGATCTGGTAAAATTTGCAGATGCTTTTATGAGCAAAACAGCTTTTGAGGAACAGGTCTCTTTGTCGCTGGAATATATCAACCGGACAAAACCGAAGGAAGTATAAAATGAGACGGCTCCTATAATTTCAGCTATAGACTTTTAGATAAATAATTTCACTGTGTTATCAGTCGTCGACGTATAACTAATAAGCCTTCCTCATTCTGGCCTTGTGAAATTAAGTATCTGAAAGTCTATATATAATCGTAATAAGTTATGAAGCATAATTCTGAGATTAACAAATTTATCCAGGAAAACAGCTCGTTATTCTGGTGGATAAAGCCTGAAGAAAAGATGAATATCAGCATCAATGCTCTTGTCGAAGCTGTATTGAATTATGGAAATGAAAAAAGCGTAAAAAAGTTTTTCGATTTAGTTGGGATTAAAACAGTGGCAGACATATTTTATCGACAAATATCCGGCAAGCGGTCGAACTATCATCAGCGAACAAAACATTTCTTTCAAATATATTTTAAAAGACATGCGCAGTGAAATTTTAACAGAGGAACAACTGGGGCTTTTGCCGTTAATCAGGTCATTTTCAAACGACTATTACCTGGTTGGCGGCACGGCTATTGCTTTGCATATTGGGCACCGTAGATCAATTGACTTTGATTTATTCACAACCAGGGATATTAAACGCAAAAGCATTAGAAATTTGATTGAGAAAAGTGGGTTTGCGGTGGATAATCTCTTATATGAAGCCTTTGATCAAATGCATCTTATTGTAAATTCAGTCAAAATAACATTCTTTAATTTTCCTTATGAAATCATTCATCCGATGGATTTTGATGGGATAATAAAAATTCCCACATTGTTGGATCTGGCTGCAATGAAAACCTATGCGCTAGGGGGACGCGCTAAATGGAAGGATTATGTCGATTTATATTTCATTTTAAAAGATCATCATAGTTTAAAAGAATTATCAGCCAGGGCTGCCGACATTTTTGGCGCATATTTCAATGAAAAATTATTTCGTGAGCAACTTTGTTTTTTTGATGATATTGATTACAGTGAAAAAGTTGAATATATAGGCGATGAGATTAATGAGGAAGAAATCAGGAATGTTTTAGTTGATATTGCAACCACACAATTTACTTGACCGACAGGCAAATATTAGATCTGTTTGCCTCAGTGAAGCCATTATTTCTGATTTTGAGGAATTATAGACTTTTAGATAAACAATTTCACTGTGTTATCAGTCGTCGACGTATAACTAATAAGCCTTCCTCCTTCTATCCTTGTGAAATTATTCATCCGAAAGTCTATAGCCGAAGAACAGGTTTCTTTGTCGCTGGAATATATCAACCGGACAAAACCAAAGGAAGTATAAAATGTACAGGTTCGCATATCCCTATCTCCTGTTTCTGCTAGTTTTGATTGTCGGCGGCGGCTTGCTGGCATACCGGCAAAAGCCTGAGGCCATAACTTTTTCCGGCGCTTCGGATCTAAGCCGTCTAATTGGCAGGGGATCATTTTGGCTGTTCAAAATACCACTATTTTTAAGGGTAATTGTTTTGATTTTACTGGTTATTGCTGCCGCGCGGCCACAGAAGTATAATATCTCTTCCGAGGTAAACACCTCAGGGGTCGATATAATCCTTTGTCTTGATACTTCAGGCTCCATGCGGGCCCTTGATTTTTTTATAGATCAAGAGCGAGTTGACCGGCTTGAGGCCGTTAAGCAGGTTGTGCATGATTTTATCAGCAAGCGCGAGCATGACCGGATCGGGCTGATTGTTTTTGGTGAAAAAGCCTTTACCCAATGCCCTTTGACCATGGACAAGGGGCTGCTTCTCAATCTGGTGGACAGCATGAAAATCGGTATGGCCGGAGACAGCACTGCTATCGGCCTGGCAGTTGCGCTGGGAGCCAAAAGATTAAAAAATATCAAGGCTGAATCGAAGATTTTGATTCTTCTGACAGATGGTCGGAATAATGCCGGCGGGATCGATCCGGTGCAGGCGGCTGAAGCGGCAGCCGCAATCAATGCCAAAATATATACCATTGGTGTGGGAGGATTTGGACCAGCACCCTTTATGGTTGAGACGATATTTGGTAAACAGATTCAAAAAGTAAATGTGGATCTGGATGAAGAAACATTAAAACAGATTGCGGAAACAGGTACAGGACAGTATTTCCGCGCATCTGATAGTAAAAAGCTGCAAGAAATTTACGACTTGATTGACAGGATGGAGACAACTGAAATTAAGGTAAAACAGTTTTTTAACTTTGAAGAATTATATAAATATTTTTTAATTCCGGCTTTCTTGATTCTTATTGCAGAAATCCTTATTAAAAGTTTAATCATCAGGAGGCTACCGTGAAGTTTGAATCTAACTGGGCCTTTTATCTTTTGTTTATTCTTCCGGTGATAATATTTTTGATTCTATTTGAGTACCGTAAAAAAAGAGCCGGACTGAAGCTTTTTGCTGATCCTGATCTCTTGCCGGTTCTGACCATGCCGATCAAGAGAGGAATAATTTTTTTAAAAGGATTATTTCTCGTGATTGCGGTTTTTTTTATAATTCTGGCCTGCGCCGGGCCAAGGTGGGGCTTTCATCTACAGGAAGTGCAGCGCAGGGGCGTAGATATTGTTTTTTTACTCGATGTATCTGCCAGCATGCAGGCTGAGGACGTAAAACCGGACCGGCTTGAAAGGGCCAAACGTGAGATTACGGATTTTTTGAAGATAGCTGCAGGTGATCGGATTGGGCTCGTTCTTTTTGCAGGAGATGCTTTTGTTCAGTGCCCTTTAACTCTTGATTATGATGCTATTGCCATGTTTTTAGGGAGTGTCGGCGTAGACACTCTGCCGGTTCAGGGGACTGACATGGGCCAGGGGATCAAAACCGCCCTGAACGCGTTTGATTTTAAATCGGCAATTGACAAGGTAATCGTAATGATCACAGATGGAGAAGATAACGAGGGCATGGGGTTGCAACAAGCCGACAAGGCAATGGATAAAGATGTTAAAATCTTTGTTTACGGGATAGGAGAGCCTTCCGGCGCTCCGATCCCGGATGAAACCGGCGGTTTTAAAAAGGATAAAATCGGCAACCTGATCCTGTCAAAACTCAATGAAAAAGATTTACGCCGCATAGCAAAAGCTACGGATGGGCGCTATGTGCGATCAGTAACCGGTGACCTTGATCTGGACAGGCTCTATTTTGAAGGGATAAAAATAAAAACAGAGGCAAAAGAGCTGGAAAGTGGAAAGATCAAGATTTTTGAAGAACGTTTTTATATCTTTATCTGGATTGCTTTTCTTTTTCTTGTCATGGAAGGCTTGATCGGCCTTAAGCCGGGTCGCGCCAAATTATTTTCGATTATGGCGGCACTTATTATTTGTTGCGGAAACCGCGTTTGGGCGAATGAAAATCCTGAAAAACTTTACCAGCAAGGGCATTATCAGAAAGCTGAACAGGCTTTTATCAAAAAAGATATGGATCACCCCAAAGATGTCCGCAACAGGTATAATCGTGGTTGCGCCTCTTTCCAAAATGCAAATTATGAAGGCGCGTCCGCTGCATTCCGAAGCGCCTTGAAAAGAACCGATGACAAGCAGATATCATTCAGCTCCGCATATAATCTTGGCAATTCTCTCTTTAAACAGGGTGATTTCCAGGGCGCTGCCCAGGCCTTCAAACAGGCAATAAAAATAAATCCCGGTGATGAGGACTCAAAATATAATTACGGGCTGGCTTTAAAAACCATTGAAGAAAACCAGAAAAAAGAAAAAGAGGAAGAAAAGCAGCAAAAAAACCAGGATCAGAATCAGGAACAGGAGCAGGAGCAGGAGCAGAATAAAGCCCAGGACAAGAAGAACAAAGATGACCGGAAAAAAGATGACTCTCATAAGAAACATGACAAAAATCAGGACCAAAATCAGGACAATCAAAAAAAAGATAGCGGTCAGGATGATCAAGCCCGGAACAAACAGGAGCCTGGAGAATCTGCTGAACAAAACGGAAAGGACAACCAGCCAGGGCAGGATACAGGGACATCAGAGGAATATCAGACTGGTGCTATGAGAAAAAATGAGGCAGAAGCATTTCTTGATAATATTGGCGAAGACCCTGCAGCAATCAATCGTTTACGATTCCACGGGAAAGAGCAGAAGACAACATCAGGTAAGGATTGGTAGTGGGTTATTTTTTGACAGGATTAACATGATGAACTGGATTAATTTAATCTTGTAAATCAAAACACACATTCCTTAATCCACCCTACTTAGATTTTGCTTGATTGTAGAATTACCATATAGCCAAAATGGCTGAAAGTGTCCCGCTTTTAGTTGGTAGCCGTGTTTACAAAGCAAAACAGGGCGGTATTTCCAAACCTGAACCTTTTTTTAGGGACTACCGGCGCCTGTAACATTAGCCAAGCTTGAGGAAAACGTAGCATTTACAAATGCCGGTTTCCCTGCTTGTAGGTGATGCGGAGACGTTAGCCTTCAGTATATCTATCCAATAATAGGTATGTGTTGTGACTCTTGACAACGCTTATCAATGTTGTTATTATATCCAACATGAACGCAAAATTAATGCTCAATGAGCGCCACATCCTCTCCGAAAATGCTTTTGTTGAAATGGTGGTGTGGTTACTTTCCTTGCCTCTTTCAAAAAGTCACCACGGTTTCAAGTATCGGCTTGCCCTTGTTGTGAATGGTAATTGTGTGCTACGTTATGACAACGAGGCAGGCAAGGGTGATCACAAGCATATAGGTGAGGATGAAATTCCATACATTTTCACCACACCGAAAGCATTGCTTGAAGATTTCTGGAATGATGTGGATAACTGGAGGGTTTTAACATGCGTACCGTAATATTGGGTATTTCTTCCCGTGAAAAAATCAACAAACGGTTACTTGGAGCTTTAGAGGGAAAACCGCAAGGAACATTCATCAGCTTCGAGTCGCCTAGGCTCCTTTTTAAGGTACTCTCGGGCAATCGATGGGAGCTGCTCAAAGTTATGACAGACGCAGGGCCAATATCAATGCGTGAAGCAGCGCGTCGTTTGGGCAGAGACGTCAAAGCGGTGCATCGTGATGTACACATGCTTTTGAATGTTGGAATATTGCAAAAAACCGATAAAGGTCAAATCGAATTCCCCTTTGAAGCAGTGCATGTTGATTTTATGCTGAAAGCAGCTTGATATTTTTGGGCTAACAACAAAATCATTCATATCCAAAATGCTTCAATCGTTGCATAGTTCATTGAAAAAACTGTGAACTGTGAACCGACAACCGTGAACGGTTACCATATGAGTTTAAAAAAGGTATTTTACATATTCTGCATATTTTTTTTGGCATTTTCAGCCGACGCATTTGCGGATATCTCCATTGGCCTGACACTTGACCGGTCATCAGTTGTATTAACTGACACTATTGTGATGAAAGTAACAGTCACGGGAAAACAAAAAAGCAGTTTCCCTGAAATTGAAGGGCTGTCGTCCTTTAATGTGGTTAAGGGCGGCACCGCAAGCAGGGTTGAATTTGTAAATGGCAGCATGAATTCCGAGGTTGAATATATATTTTATCTTACCCCGTTAAAGCCTGGCAAATTTGTTGTGGGTCCGGCTCAGGTCAGAATAAAAAACAAGGTCTATTCCAGCAACAGCGTTAAGCTGACGGTTTCCAAAGCAAGAAATAATCAAGCCGGCAATGAAAGCAGGCCCCTGTTTTTGGAAGCCCGAATTTCAAAAAACAACTTGTACCTCAATCAGAATACTCTTTATACCTTAAGGCTTTTTATGAGTGAGCAGGTTTCCAATATATCCCTTGAAATGCCCGAGGTCGAAGGCCTTGTTTTTGAATCTCTTGCAGAACCGAAAAAGTACAGCACAAGCATCAATGAAAAGAGATATGAAGTTATTGAACTTAAATATATATTGATACCCAAAAAGCTGGGAGAATACAGCATTCCCGCGGCCGGTATGCGGATGACCGTTTATAAAAGAAACAGGCGCGATAATTTTTTTGAGGATCCTTTTTTTAACATAGGGGGTGGCAAACCGGCTTACCTTTCATCCAATGAGATTCAACTTAATGTTAAAAATCTTCCAATGCAGAACCGACCGGATAATTTCAGCGGTCTGGTTGGCCGTTTTGATATAAAGGCAAAGCTTGATCCTGTTGAGGTTAAGGCTAAGGAATCCGCCACATTAACCATAAGCGTTCAAGGCCAGGGGAATGTGCGACAAATACCGGACTTGAAACTTGCTGATATAAAAGGACTTAAAATATATCAGGACAAACCCCAGTTAGATATTAACAAGAACGAATCTGCGATTTCGGGCGAAAAGATTATGAAATGGGCGATTGTGCCTGAAAAGAGCGGTGAATATATAATTCCCTCAATGGCACTGGCGTTTTTTGACCCTGAAAAGGGACTTTACCGGGAACTGAAAACCAAACCATTCAGTTTAAAATCAAATCAGGGAGCCGATACTGGAAGCAGCGACTTAATTTCAATCTCCGGGGATAACCATGCCGGCCAGCTTAAAACAAAAAATAATAACAAACAAGAGATCACGCGAATAGGAAAGGATATTTTCCCGGTGCATACTTCAGTCGATCCGGTTAAGGGCTTAAGGCAGCAGGAATTTTTTAATCGAATATTTATTTTGCTCCTGCCGGCGCCCCCCTTTATTTTTTTGGCGTTGCTGGCCGGTCGAAAATCATTTAAAAATAATAATAAAAACATATTGAATATCAGGTCCAGGAATGCCGGCAAAAATTTCCTGAAAAAAGTTCAGGGCCGAGATCTATTGCCGGAAGAAATTCATACAGCGGTTCTTAATTATCTGAATACCAGATTTTTATTAAAAGGCGGTCTGTTAACGCCCAATGAAGTTTATGACCTTTTGATTAACCGGGGAGCTTCTCCTGAAACGGCCTCAATGCTGAAGAATAGTATTGCGCAGATCGAATCCGTAATCTTTACCGGTGAAAAATCAAACAGCCTGGCGCAGATACAGGGCGAATTAACAGGGATTTTGAAATCTGTGGACCGGGAGGTTAAATGAGATTTTGCATTACAGTATCATTGTTATTTTTGCTATCAGTGAATACTGCCTGCGCCCTGGATGGAGATGTGGATGGCGGATCTGAGAATATTTTTTTTAAAGCAAACCAGTTTTACTTTAATGGTGAATTTGACAAGGCTGTCCAATTATATGAATCTATCTTAAAAAGCCATCAATTTCATTTTTTTCCGGCAAATTTAATTTTTCAGTCTGCATCCCGGGGAGAACTATTTTATAATATAGGTAATTGCTATTTTCGTTTAGGACAAAAGGGCAAGGCCCTGCTTAATTACGAGAGAGCCAGACGATTTATACCGCGGGACGCTGATTTAAAATATAATATAGAATATGTACATGATCTGACTGAAGACAATTTAGCTCAGCCCGAGAACATAATCAGCGAGATTTTCGGTGTTAATTTTTTTTCTCAAACAGAGCTTGCAACAGTTTTCTGCATGGTCAATCTGATGTTATTTTTGTTTTTGACGATTCGTATTTTTTTTAGAGCTGAATGGATTTTTTATGTTATTATTATTTTTTCAATATGTTGGATCGTTTCTGGCATTTCGTTCGGTATAATGCTAAAACAAACAACTTTTGACGACAGGGTCGTAATACTTGCAAAAGAAGTGGATGTTCTGGCAGGGCCCGACAAGGAAGATACTTTGCTTTTCAAAGTTCATGAAGGTACGCTGGCGTATCAGGAAAGAAATGAATCCGGCTTTTCCCTCATTCGTTTGCCGGACGGAAAGCGGGGCTGGCTGGTTTCATCTGCAATAGAAGCGATATACATGGCAGGTGCAATACAAAAACAGGAATTAGAGGGTGCAAAACTTGAGTAATGTAATGAGTTTTTACAGGAAGAAGTTATGAAAGGTTATGTCCATATTTATACTGGTAATGGAAAAGGAAAAACCACTGCTGCACTGGGTCTGTCAATAAGGGCAGCAGGTGCAGGTCTGAAAGTCTTTATAGCCCAGTTCATCAAAAAGGGAAATTACAGTGAAATTAAAGCGCTGAAAAAATTTTCCGATCTCATAACTGTTGAGCAGTTCGGATCCGGCTGCTTCATTAATGGTAAACCTGCTGCCGAAGATATAGAAGCTGCACGAAAAGGAATTGAAAAAACAAAATCTATCGTTTCTTCCGGCAATTATAAGATGGTAATACTGGATGAAGCAAATATTGCGGTTAAACTCGGACTTTTTTCAGTTGAAGATCTTCTATATATAATTGCTGATAAACCAGAAGAAGTTGAGATAGTAATTACAGGAAGGAATGCAGATCAAAGGCTCATCGAAAAATCGGATCTGGTTACTGAAATGAAAGAAATAAAACATTATTTCCAAAAAGGAGTAAAAGCCAGAGTTGGAATTGAAAAGTAATTTTATGAACTGCCGAGAGATGCTCAATGAAGCCTCAAAGCTTTAAAGATAAAGCCATAAGGTTTGCAAAAACCTGGTATCTAATCACCCTGGCAGCCATTGGTGCATTTGCGGTAGGAACAGGTGCTTTTGACTTCAATTCCACCGTAACCTCATGGTATATATTATTAGGTACTGTTATAATTGCCGCCGGTCTTTTGGACATCGCACACCGCCTGAAAGGCCGTCTGCCGGCTCACTTTACCGCACAGATTCAAGGCCCGCTTCTCTGGACAGTAACGGCATGGATGCTGTTGCGAATGTCCGGCCCTTATTCAAAACACGCAATCATTATTCCAGCAGGATTTATCGCCTGGGTTGTAACAACATATCCTCCTAAAATTTTTCTTTTTCCAATTTTATTCGCTTTTATAATGGAAGCAGGCCTGACAATTACCGGTCGACAACCAGTAGCTGAATTTGCTCTCAACATGCTTCTTTACGGGTTGATAGCCGTATTCCTGGTCTTGTTTGCACGCAGCGAGGCATATCGCAAAAAACTGGCCGGCTCAATTGCCAGAGCTAAAAAGAAATCAGATAACAGGGAATACGCCAATGATTTAGGAATAACTGCATCCGGACCTTCCATACTTAAAACCCTGCCGGAATTTGAGGCAATAGAAAACAAGGAGCAACCCGGTGTCTCAACCATAGAAACTATTACCGACTCCTTTGACCTGCAATTAGAACTTATCAGACAGGCTCTTATTCTCACGACTGTTGCTGTGCTATGGCCGGATATACATGGGCGCGAACTCAGGCTGCGAAATATTTCGACTATTCGCAAAGACATACAGCCAGGCCCATACCCGATAGGAGCCGGAATTACCGGTGCGCTTCTCAGAGATAGAAATGAAATCACTCTGGCGCCGGTTAAGGCTGACTTTTCCGGTCTGCCATATTATATCAAAAAAGGAGGTGTCGGAAGCCTTTTAGCAGTTAACATCATGGATAATTTACAAGAAGAAACAAGCCATGTGGACAGAAAAGTTTCCGGCATTCTTTGTGTAGATCGCACTGAAAAGTCAGACTGGAATGAGTCTGAACTCACGATTCTCAAACTGCTGGGCAAAAAACTCTACCTGGATATCAATATGGGAAGGCAGATTTACACTATGAACCGTGAGCGAAATGCTTTTCAGCAAGTCTGCATAGGGCTGCGTGAACTTAACAGCGTTCTGGGTCTGGAACCTGTCTTCGATGCATCTATCAAAGCTGTCAGAACACTGGTACAGACTGATTTCATTGCTATCAGCCTGCTTCAGGGCGAATACCACTCAATTGTCAGAGCTGAAGGATTGCATGCGAAAAACTTACCAGGGATGGAATTTTCAAAAAACGAAGGAATAGTCGGCCAGGTCATGAAAATCAACCGCTCTTTGCCGGCAGGAGCCGAATACAGAGGGCCGGCACCGATATTCAGCAAAGAACAGCGATTCCCGGACTTTGGCTCATTGCTTATTCTGCCCCTGCAGAAAGAAAAAGGCGACTCAATAGGAGCACTGACTGTTGCGGCCAGAAAACCCGGAGTATTTACCAAACATCGCAGAGATATACTTGAACTGATTGCTGCTCAGGTGGCCATAAAAATTGACCTTGCCCAGGCTCAAGAACAGATAAACAAAATTACTACAATATTGAGTTAGGAACGTGGACGAAATAACGTCCCCAACTATACATCACAGCTTCAGGCCACTATATTGACAGTTTTGCCTTGCACTGAGCCTATGCAATTGGTAATACTCGTCAAGCGTGACATTTTCCTTCGGACCGCTTCGCTAAATGTCACTACAGCCTGACGAGTTCAAAAAGTAAAAAACGGCAATAGCTTTTTAAATCCTGATTCGTCTATGACGTGAGTCTGTAAGGGATTGGCTAATAACCACAAGATTTGTAAAACATCCAATTGAACACGGTATGCCTGCCCGCCTCTGGAAGGGGCACCGATGATTTTTTGGGGTACGTCAAACGGACCAGGGGCCGTACTTTAAGCATTTTTGGGGAGGGAGAGGTGTTTTTTCTCTTGACCTGCCCTTTTTAATGGGTGACCCTGGACTTCTATACACAGATAGTTGTCGCAGCCCGACCCCGACCCCAAAATCCTATTCAACTGATATGATTGTATTAATGATGTTTTCCCTACATTTATCCTGCATTTCAATATTTAATAGCTTATCACAAGCGGCGAGCAAGGATTTTAGCTGCTTAAATTTAGAGAATTTTTTGTAATCGGCAACAAGTTTTTCTAAGCGTGTATATGCCTTATCACCCTGTCTATTAAAGAGAATTGAAATTACTTTAATGGCAGTTCCCGCAATAATTCCAAGTTTTCCTGCTTCAAGTCTGTTCATAAAAACTAAAATAATACCTATAAAGATAATTGAAAATCCAGCTATGGAAACCCATAGGCCAAGTCTATTAACCCATTTCATTTGATATAGAGTCTCTTTAAAAATAATATCAAGATCCTTTAAACGATCCCCAGCGGTATCAAATTTTTTCAAACGTGATTGAATATCGAAAACGCTTCGTATAGAAGTCAGCATTGCTTGCATACCGTCCAATTTTGGGACAAAATCTGCTGCAACATGGCCTTCTGGCCGAAGCATTAGAGCTTGTCTAATATGTTTATCGTACTTTGATAAAATTATTTTAGGAACAGACGGCGCTACAGTTTTTGCTAAGTCTAAACCGCTTTGATCACCTGGATCTTTATCATTGATGAGACGAACATCAATTATCGCTATATCTATCTTCTGTTTTTCAAGAATTGCTTTTGCTTCATCTGGACTTTTAGCTGGAATGACGTGATAACCTGCATCTTCTAAAAAAGTTTGGCGTGTTTTTAGGAAGCCGGGGTCATTATCAACAAACAGAATTATTTGAGCCATGATATTCATTCATTATAATTTCGTGTAAAGTGGGTATTCCCTTCGCTCAAGTTGACACAATATGTTGTGATCGACCGCTATTTGGCAAACCGTTGTCTTACAACGAATAGAGCTCTTTCTAAGGCTATCGTGTGAGGGTGGCTGTCATAGCTGGCTTGCGGTTCGCTTGCCAATAAACCTCGAACTACAAGATATAGTTAGGTACTTGAGTAAAGGGAATACCCACTTTTCGGTTTATTGCCATTCATTTGACCGCAAATGGATTATATACTCTTAGTTTCATATGGGAGCTTCAAAATCATCTTTGTGCCAAATTCGCATGTATTCCCAATTTCGATACTCCCTCCATATGACTGCGCAATGGTATTCGCTAAGAGTAGGCCCATACCTAGTCCCTTCTCACTCTCAATCGGCTTTTTACACAATTTTGATTGTATTGGTTGGGGAATTCCACAACCAAAGTCCTGTATCGTTATTTCGATCACATCCTCAGATTTTTTTGTACAAAGAACTATCTGCTTTTTGTCGCAACTGTGCATAGCTTCAATAGCATTGTCGAGTAATATAGAAAAAATTTCTTGAAACCATTCTGAATGTATCCGAACTGTGGCACTATCATGAATATATCTTTTAAAACGCACATCAACTGGCTTGTATTTATGTTTATCCTTTAGTTTATTGTAATCAATTGCATCACGGATTAAATTATTAATTGACATGGATCCAGCAACATCCACGCTGCCAAGCGGAGCGGTGATTGGGCGATCACGTATCTCTTGAGCCAAGTTTTTGATATTCGCTAATCCGTCTCTTAATGTACTATTTATATGATTTTTTGGTAATGTACGATTAATTAATTCTATCTCATCTTTAATATTAGCGACTTTATTTTTGGTTACATGTTCCCAAACATTACTCGTCATCCCCATCCATGCAACGGCAGTTCGGGCTTGAACAAGTTCTTTAGTATTGACCAATTCTTCATTCACTCGTTCATATAACTTTGCATTTTCGATTGCTACAGCGGCTTGGATGGCCAACATGCAAGCTAAATTGTAATCCTCGTTTGTAAAAGGTGGTTTGCCAATTTTTCGACATGCTGTGAGTGTTCCAATAACTTTTTGCTTTATTTCTTTTTCCTGGATATCATTGTTATTATGAGATTTTGACAATGAATCTGTTTCCCCAATATGTGTCTTAGCTAATAGAGGCGCAACGATAATGGGGCCAGTATTATGTTCTTTTGCATGTTTTAACGCCTTACTCTTATTTGCATTTACGGTCTGCGCATTTTTATGTATACATGGCTCGCCGGTTTCAAGCACTTTACCACTCCCGCCCTCCATTAATTCATCAAATTCGAGTTGTTTTAAAAATGCATCGTCGTAGTTATGACCACATTTTTTGGTTATTAAACGTTTTTGCTTGTCAACTATAAGAAAAAGACTGGAATCGGCCTCCAATAGTTCACTAATATGTTGCCCAATAGTGTTAAGGATCTCCTTTGTGTCCAATTTTGAAACAAGATCGCTACTAATCCCTTGTAAAATTTGAAGTCGTTTTGCCTGCTTATGGCGTTCAATAACAGTACCAATAGCTTCACCAGATCTTTTTAAGAAAGATAGAAGATTTTGAAACTCATCGCTTAGATGATAATCCTTAGAATCCTTAATAGAATCCTTAATAGAATCCTTAATAGAATCCTTAAAATTATGTATTGCCACCAAACCAAATACATTATCTTGATCTTTCAAAAGTGGCATAACA
>JAUWFS010000091.1:0-12147 GCA_030606805.1 Deltaproteobacteria bacterium | reverse complement strand
ATTAGCTGCCTGATCTCGTACGGTCACCGTTATGTGTTTGCGCATTCATGGCATAACGAATAAGGTTAGATTGTGTGAGGAACGAACCACAATCTGAACCGTTTGTTGGACAAGCCCGATAATGGCACGGCGTTTGCTAATAGAAAATATCTTTTTGGAGAGCGATTATTGTAAAGATAACCTGGGATATGAGGGAGTTAAGGAAGACTTATAAGATCGTAGGATTTTATTCATTATATTCAATCTTAGGCTATTTTTTTACACATTGCCAGGTTTTTCTCAGTAATTCTCGTTATGCGCTCGGGTTTGCTTGCTCGGGTTTGCTTCCAGATACTGAGTGGCATTTTACCACGATTTTTCGCAGTTGGAAAGCCGCTCCCACAATGATAAAATGAAAATTGCTGATGTTTTTCCTGCCGCGTAGCGGCTTCGTCCAACCATTGCATTAAGACGGATTGCTTACACAGCTGCGCTGTTCCGGCAATCGCTTATACAAGTCGTTGTATATTGATCTTAATAATTTTAAGAAACTAAAAAGGAAGGAATAACCTGTCGAATCTTCAGCAGGATGGAAACACTTGGAAAGTCCGCGTCATGAAGAGGAGTTGCACAAAAAAATGTGGAACATGGAGAGCATATAAATATGACACAAGCATTAGATAAACTTACGATAAAAGGATTCAAGTCGATTCGAACGCTTGAAGATTTTGAGCTTACAAATTTGAACGTTCTCATTGGCGGAAACGGCGCGGGAAAAAGCAACTTTATCGATTTTTTTCGTATGCTACGTGCTATGATGGAATTGCCCCTGCCGGGTCTTACCAGCGCAAGTTTGAAAGCCTATATCGCAGATGGTGGTGGTAGTGATGATTTTCTTTTTAACGGCCCAAAAATAACGGAACAGATCGAAGTAGAAACAAGATTCGGCCTTAACGGCTACCGCTTTAAGCTTGCCCCCACCGCAGATGAAACATTCATCATCAATGATGAGGCAAGGTTCTATACCACTGGGTGGTGGGAAATGGGAAGCGGACAAACAACGCCTGAATTGCTTAGAGATAGGGACAAAAGAGGTGCTGCTGGACGCCGCAACGTTGCGTCCTATGTTTATGACGCTATTTCTTCGTGGAAAATTTACCATTTTCACGACACCAGCAAAGTTGCTCCGATGCGTCGTTTTGAGACGATTGACGATAGTGATTATTTGCGATTTGATGCTGCTAATATAGCTCCATTTTTACTTGATTTGAAGAATAGTGAAAAAAGTACTTATAACCAAATCGTGGATACGATTCGTTTGGTTACTCCGTTCTTCGACAATTTTATCCTGAAGCCAAACAAAAATGAAAAGGTCCGTCTCATCTGGAGACAGAAGGGTTCCGACTATCCACTTAAACCACACCACCTGTCCGACGGCACGCTTAGATTTATCTGTTTGACTACGGCCTTGCTGCAACCTGAGCCGCCATCAACTATCATTATCGATGAACCGGAATTGGGGCTACATCCATATGCCATCGAGATTTTGGCAGAGCTGATTCAGTCCACATCGAAGAAAACACAACTTATCGTATCAACACAGTCCCCCTCCATAGTTGATTGTTTTAAACCAGAGGACATTATTGTTGTGAACCGAAAAAAAGGGGCATCAGTTTTTCAACGGCTGAATAAACACAAATTTTCTTCATGGCTTGAAGATTATTCCCTGGGCGATCTCTGGCGTAAAAACATCTTCACCGGAGGGCCTGTTCATGAGTAGTGTTACTATCTATATAATTGTGGAAGGACAAACGGAACAGACCTTCGTGCGTGATTTGCTTGCTCCTCAGATGGCACATAAGGAGATATATCTGCATCCGGCATTAATAGGTAAGCCCGGTCATAAAGGCGGTGACATTCGTTTTGACAGAGCTAAGAAAGACATTGGAAATTTTCTCAAACAATGCAAGGATACCTATATATCAACGATGTTCGATTATTTCAGGATCGATTCTAAGTGGCCGGGAAGAGCCGAAGTTCGCCGGCTAATACGAAATGGAGCTACTCTTACAGCCATCCATAAAGCTGAGATACTTGAAGCCGAAACTCGTAATGAGATCGTGAAGAGTTTTTCCGAATGTGATTCAGAAAACCGCTTTGTCCCATATATTGAAATGCATGAATTTGAGGCGTTACTTTTCAGCGATGCTGATATCTTGGCAGAGAAGACCGAGATAGATATATCGGAGATCCAGAGAATAATTGAAAAGTATAATAATCCGGAAGAAATAAACGACGATCCTGCGAAAGCGCCAGCCAAACGGCTTGAAGCGTTAAAAAATGGATATCGAAAGGTTGCCATGGGCAAAACTGTTTCTGAGGCTATAGGAATTCAAGCCATACGGAGACAATGTCCCCACTTTAACAATTGGCTGTCAAAACTCGAGCATCTTAAGGAGGGCACCAATGGCGAAGTATAAATCAAAGGCTACAAACAACACTTTTTCCGCAACAAGTTGCTGCTAACTAAGCGCTTTCAGCCGACGCAAAGGGTAGCGCGGCTTAAGCGCAACGTTCCGTGAACGCTTACAGTAAAAGAAAGCCCCTTTTAATGAGTGCTTATATAATGTCGAACAGCGTTAAAAGTGCCGCTGCCGATCCCTTCCACTTTTTTTATATCTTCAATGGATTCAAACAGGCCATGCATATTTCTATATTCCACGATCTTTACAGCAGTTACTGGTCCGATATTTGGAAGAATTACAAGTTCTGTGAGCCCTGCCCTGTTGATGTCAACAGTTCCCTGTAATCCCTTTTTCATGATCTTTGTTATGAACTTGTCGTAGTGATTCTCCAGATGCTTTTTTGCAGCATTACTGTTCTTTAGATCAAGCCACGTTTCCCTCTCCAGGGTTCCAAGCACGTATATCAATTGCTCTTCATCAAGCTTACCGTTCAGATCGTGATGGGGACAGTGGCGCAGCCTCTTTCCCGCCTCGCCTGATTCAACAATTGCAAAAGAAGAATCCGGAAGAAGGCGTATTGTCAGGTCAGGCCATCCCTGGCAGATGCCTGAGCCATTACCACATAGGAACAAAGCAAATACACCAAAGAAAATTACACAAAAAGTTGAAGCTTTCTTTCTCTGTTTCATTTAGATCCTCCTTATGTTAGATTAAAAAAAATAGTAAAAGTTCACCACGGAACGACACGGAGTTTCACTGAAAATTATAAACAATGGATAACGTTGCTATAAGAATATTAAATTTGAACGTAGATTCCGAGCCGATCTCTTGGCAGAAAACAAGGCCATAAAAAAAGATAAAAAATCAGAACGAAGCCCAATTGATCAATTATTTCAAAATAATTCGCTTGAGAGTAAGTCTATTGATAATTCAGTGTAATTCCGTGAAAATCCGTGGTGAACTATTACTAAAAATATAATACTGATGGGTTGGTGTCAAGTTTAAGGAGAACGAAATAACCGGTGTTTGTTAATTTTATATATTTTATAATAGTTCTTTTAATATATACCACATACCTGCCACCTGATGAACCGAACCTTGCCCCACTTGAAACCTCCATTCTTTTTCTTGGCTTGATTATCGTCTTTGCATATTTTACCAGGATGCTGTTCCATAGACTTGAAAAACAAATCCCAAAAGACAATATTTTACGCGTTGACCATAAAATAAATGCAATAATAACTCAGCAGTCTGTTATGGCAATAGTACTTTTTGCCATAGATATTTATGGACTGACCCTTACTTCTTTTTTTAAAAACATACCTTTATTTACCATTATTCCCACTTTACAGGCATTGGTTTTTATCGGTCTTTTTGTGTTTTATCTCGCTATTATCTGGGCTTGTGCCTACGGGCCATATAAAAGGCTTTACATAACCGACCTGTCAAGACGTTCTTATGTTTTGTCTAATATTTCATTTTCTATTCCTGTTCTTTTTCCATGGTTTATGCTGTCAGGAATTGCCGACATTATAAATGCACTTCCATTTGAACTGCCGAAACGTTTTCTTTCCACTCCGGAAGGCCAAGTGGTCTATTTCCTTTTCTTCCTCTCCACAGTTGTAATAATCGGCCCTGCAATGATTCAGAAGTTCTGGAGGTGCAAACCACTTGAATCCGGTTATGTGAGAAGCAGAATCGAAAAACTATGTAAAAGGGCTGGATTAGAATACTCCAACATTCTTTACTGGCCTATATTCGGCGGTAGAATGATTACAGCAGGCATCATGGGCCTGATTAAAAAATTCCGATATATTCTTATTACAAAAGCTCTGGTTCGCCACCTTGAACCAGAAGAAATGGATGCTGTAATTGCGCATGAAATAGGACACATCAAAAAAAAACATCTGCACTTTTATCTGGTGTTTTTTATTGGCTACATATTTCTTGCTTATACTAGTTTTGATCTTCTTGTTTATTTCATTATCTATACTGATCCGGTGTACAGATTAATAAGCAGTGCAGGTATTAACCACGATACAATAATCTCGGCTGTTTTCAGCCTGATTATAATCATTATATTTTTTATCTACTTCCGCTATATCTTCGGATATTTTATGCGAAACTTTGAACGTCAGGCAGACACATATGTATATGCTCTTTTCCCCAGCGCAAAGCCACTGATATCTACATTCAAAAAGATAGCAGCAACGACCGGGCAACCGCCGGACAAACCGAACTGGCATCATTTCAGCATTAAAGAACGAATTGAATATCTCAATTTGTGTGAACAAGACAAAATCTATATAATTAGACAAGACCGAAAAATAAAAAAAAGCATTGCCGCATATCTTGCAGCAATAGTCATAATAGGAGGTATTGGATATAACTTAAATTATGGTGAAACCGGAAAAAAGTTAAGCAAACATTTCATCGAAAAGATACTGTTAAGAGAGATTAACAAGACACCAGACAACCCGTACCTTTACAGAGATCTGGGAGATCTTTATTACAATATCAATAATTATACCGAAACGATCAGAGCATATGAAAAATCAATAGATCTTAAACCAGACAACCCGCATGTTTTAAACAATCTTGCATGGCTTTATGCCACATGTGATGATAAAAACCTGCGGAACCCTGAACGCGCTTTGAATCTTGCATTGAAGGCTGCGGATCTTGAAGAATCTCCACACATACTGGACACTCTCGCGGAATGTTATTATATAAACGGCCGGTTGGAAGAAGCTGTCTCAACTGAATCATATGCTCTCAGGATAGCTAAAAAAGAACGTTCATATTTTGAAAATCAGTTAAAAAAATTTATGACAGCCGCTAAGGTTTTATCAAATGAAAAATGACGAAAAGAAAAAGAATTTTCGAATAAACACACAACGCTTCAATGTTTCAATATCCAAAGTTGTTTATAAGAAATTTAAAGAAAAGCTGAAACAAGAAGGATTGCAATTAACAAGAGTACTTAGCCAGTTTATTGCCAACTATGTGCTTTATTTGGACAGAAGCTTTGTAAAAAATAAGCAAAGATCACAAGAAAAGAAAAAAGGAGTACTTATTCCCGTGACAAATGAACAGTATTGTAAATTTGCTGAAAAAGTATCAAAAGAAAATATTGACGTGTCAAGATTGATTGAACAATTTATGGAGAACTATATTGATTTTATTGATAAAAAGAAGAAATAAATCATGAACATTTTTTCGCTCAATAATTCATTAAGTATGGCTATCAATTCCCTGGATAAGAACTTGCGCGACATTCTTATTTTCAGGTATGGCATTGGAGGAAAACGTTGTTTTTCACCGGAAGAGACTGCTAACAGCTTAAATATATCAATAAAAAAAGTCCATATTCTTGAAAAAAAAGCCATCAGAAAATTAAGGAATCCGCTTGTTTTCAAGCAGGTTGTAAAAGATCTTGAATCAATGCACAGTATTATATGGACGACCCTATCAGAGGCTGTATCGTCTGCCGGTGAAATAGTTTATAAGTCAGAATCACTTGAGCAAACATTTGATAAACTCCAGGGTGAAATACTCTTAGGCATCAAATGTCAGTATGAGACACCGAGCGTGTGGCTTTCGGAAAATGCGCATGAGCTTCCACTTGCCTGGTTTCGCAGCAAATATCCTGAAAAGATCGTCCTTGCAGCCGTCAACGAAACGAAAAATATTTTAAAAAAAAATTAGCCTCAATTTTGTTCATTTTAATCGTATTAGAAGTTATTATACCTGCAGAACACTGGCAAAAACTCCACTATTTTGGGCCGAGATTAGATGATTTTATTTCCAGGCTTATAGATGAAATCCGCAAAAAAGGCTTTGTTCACTGGGAAGATAATGCCGGCCTTTATCTGAAACGCCTGATATGTGATAAAAAAATAAAAAAAGATATGGGGTGGGTTACGGTAAATGACTACAAAAAGCTTGTAAAAATTTTAAATAAAGAGCCAGTCAATCAGCAAGACCTTGAGGATATTGATAACGCTCCTAAACAACTGGAACTTCCTTTCCATGATATATAATATTTTCCCTGTTTCCGGAATCAGGGAAAAAGGAGCGGATTACTGTCTCTTCCATGCCTCTTACAATAAAGGTTATCCCACTGCCGGAATATGGCAAACCTGCGGGATCATCCGAACTCTGGAACAAGAACTTGCCGCATAGCTCAAACTTTTTTGATAAGCTACTAATCTTTCCTTTACTTTTTGGTTTTAATTCATAAAAAAATTTCGTATAAAGAAGATAGGGGAAAGCATAAGTGGAGATGAGGGGGCTCGAACCCCTGACCTCGGCATTGCGAACGCCGCGCTCTCCCAACTGAGCTACATCCCCACAAAACGATTTGATTCTTATATCAAATCATATAAATTGGGTCAATCTAAATAAAATGGTAACGATTTAGCCTTTTGAAAAAAATCTGACAGGATAACAGGATAACAGGATAAACAAGATTTTATTTAAAGTGCACAAACAAAGCCAACTTTCATTGCAGCTATCCAGTAAATCATAAAATATAATCACAACATGAAGAATGTGTGTGTCAAGGTATAAGGATTTAGATTTGGATTAACAGGAAAAGTTTCGATAATTTTAATCCTGAATATCTTGTAAATCCTGTCCAAAAAAATAATATTTAACAGCGCTAACATGTTAGAATAAAAGGAATAATAATTAATTATGGACAACAAAATTATTTTAACTGATGCATTTAAGTATAATAACATTGACCAGGATAAAATATTACCGCCTGAAGAAACAGTTAAGAGGTTCAAGGAAAAACTTAAAAAAATCGACCTTGATATTCTGGAAGATACTGTAAGAATTGACAATGGAAGGCTTGATATCCCTGTTTATTTCAGCATTTGTGGCAAGGATGCATATAATTTAACCGGAACAAAAAAACAGATGGGAAAAGGGGGAACTAACCATCAGGCCGAGGCGAGCGCTGTAATGGAGCTGGCGGAAAGATTCAGTTTGTTCAGCTTTCGCAATAATCCGGAAAATTTTTTAATTGAAAAGTATCGCAACATAAAAGATAAAGCAGTTCCGTTTGAGATGATTGCGCAATCCGTCAACGATGATTCCGATGATCTGGAAATTGCAGAAAAAATATTTGAAGATCTTCCTTTTAAATGGACAAAAGCATTCAATCTGACACAGAACAAAGAAATACTGATTCCATTTGACTGGTTTTTCACGATTAACGAGTTTAACGGTGCATGTGCCGGCAATTGTGTTGAAGAAGCGATTTCTCAGGGCATGTGCGAAGTTGTGGAAAGGCATGTATCATCAATAATAAGTCATAAAAAGTTGAACGTGCCTTCAATTAGAGCGGATTCGGCAACAGATCCCATTGTTGTTGAATTGATAAAAAAGTATAGGAATGCAGGTATAAAATTATATATTTCAGATTTTTCCCTGCAAACCGGTATCCCCACTGCAGGTGTTCTGGCATACGACCCGCTGACATTTCCAAAAACCAGTGAAATCGTCTGGACGGCAGGAACAACTCTTAACCCTCAAAAATCTTTAAGCCGCGCCCTTACAGAAGTTGCTCAGCTTGCAGGTGATTTTAATACCAGCTCAAATTACGTTGCAAGCGGTCTTCCCAAGTTCAAACGAATAGAGGAAGCTGAATTTGTAATTAATTCGAAAAATGAGCCGAAAAATGAGCCGAAAAATGAGATTGATATTAAAGATCTTCCTGATCTTTCTGATAATAATATTAAAGTCGAAATAGAAAGCTGTATCTCCGCTCTTAAAGAAAAAGGCATGGAAGTAATTGTTATAAACACAATGAATCCGGAATTGGAAATACCGGCCTTTTATACAATCATTCCAGGTGCACACTTCAGAGAAAGGGCTCTGGGAAACAGCGTGTGCATGTTTGCAACCAAGCATATTGCCAACACATATGATCCGGAAACCGCTGTATCTAAGCTTCAAAATATCGACAATATTCTTCCTGAAAAGTACTATATCAAATTCTATCTTGGATCATGCCTTCTTGCCATAAATGATCCGGGAACCGCCCTATCCTACTTTAAAAAATCGCTTGAACTTGAGCCTGCGGACCAGGATATACCCAGCATTTACTCTTATATGGGTGTTTGTCTTAAAGACATGGGGGAATACCGCGATGCTGTTTCAGTTCTTATGAAAGGTGAAGAGCTTGACGCTGAAAGAACTGATATCTATAATTCAATGGGATTTTGTTATTTCAAACTCAAGGAACATGAAAAGGCTATAGATTGTTTCAAAAAAGTCATTCGAATTAATCCAGGCTCGGCCATAGACTATGCCAACATTGCCTCAAACTACCGCGAAATGGGCAAGCCGGTTGAGGCAATTCAATATTACGAAACTGCCCTATCCATAGATCCTGGGATAGAGTTTGCAAGGTATAATCTGGAAAAACTTCTAACCGCCTGTCAAGCATGACAGAGCCTAAGGCAGGGAAACGTCAAAGTCAGTGCTAAAGTGCTAATATTTAGAGTTTGTGGGGACCTCAAAATCCGAAATACGAATATCGAAACTCGAAACAATATCTAATTTCAAATATCAAATGACCAAAACATGTCAGGCACTTATGCAATATCTATGGCGCTCCACCATGTTTGAAATTTTGAATTTTGGTCATTCGTATTTGTTTCTGATTTCGAGCTTCGTGCTTCGAATTTATTAAAAATTGAATAAGTAAGCAATTTTTGTGAATTCAGGAGGTTATCAGCTTAAATGACGTGGCCCTGGGGCCTAAGGAGGTATATTAATGGAAAAGCAGACATTATCGATTCCAAATATTTCATGTGCTCATTGTGTCATGTCCATAAAAAACGAATTAAGTGAATTGGAAGGCGTTAATATAGTCGAAGGAAACGCCGATGAAAAAAGCATTAGTGTTGAATGGGAGCTCCCTGCAACGCTGCAAAAGATTAAAGATACTTTAAAAAAAATCAACTATCCTGCAGCATAAGAACTGAGGTAACAGTTCACCCACTAAGGCCTCTAAATAATCGAGTAGTCAACCACTCGACCAATATCAAAAGGATAATATTTATGGCCGAACAAAAAATCACTATACCGATTAGCGGGATGACATGCGCCAACTGCGCCATGAATATTGAAAGAGGTTTAAAAAAACTTCACGGCGTTAAAAATGCAAACGTCAATTTTGCTTCTGAACAGGCAGTAGTTTCGTTTGATCCTGAACAGCTTAACGGCAAAGACATAGTAAAAAAAATTCAAGGCTCAGGTTACAGGGTTACGACAATAAAAGTCGAAATACCTGTTACAGGAATGACATGTACAAACTGCGCCATGAATATCGAAAGAGTTATCAATGCAAAGGTCCCAGGAATCATTAATGCTTCAGTAAATTTTGCCTCTGAGCGGGCATTTATTGAATATGTTCCTTCTATTGCAAGCATAAATGATATAATATCCGCCATAAATAAAGCTGGCTACGGCGCAATACATCCAGACGACCTGATAAACGCAGAAGATGCAGAGCAAGCTGCCGGAAAAATCGAAATTAAGAGCCAGACGCGCAAGTTCGCTGTCGGCGTTTTATTTGCCTTGCCGCTTTTTATGTTAAGCATGGGAAGGGATTTTAATCTAATTGGAATGTGGAGCCATCAAACCTGGGTCAACTGGCTCTTCCTGTCTTTAGCCACACCTGTACAATTTTATACTGGATGGGATTTTTATACTGGAGCGTTCAAAAGTCTTAAAAACCGAAGCGCAAACATGGATGTACTTGTTGCTATGGGCTCATCAGTTGCCTATTTTTATTCTTTTGCAATTTTAATCTTTCATTCCCTGGGCGGTCATGTCTATTTTGAAACATCTGCAGTTATCATTACCCTCATCAAACTGGGCAAAATGCTCGAGTCCCGAACCAAGGGCAGAACCGGCGGAGCTATCCGCAAACTAATCGGCCTACAGCCAAAAACAGCTACAATCATAGAAAAAGGGGTGGAAAAAGAGGTGCCCTTAAGCCGGGTAAAAAAGGATGACACAGTTATTATTCGTCCTGGAGAAAAAATTCCGGTTGATGGAATTGTGATCGAAGGAAAATCAGCAGTAGATGAATCAATGCTCAGCGGCGAACCATTGCCTGTTGACAAGAAGGCAGGTGAACAAGTCGTAGCTGGATCAATTAATAAAGAAGGGCTATTAAAATTCAAGGCAACCCGCGTCGGCAAGGAAACCGCTCTCGCCCAAATTATAAAACTGGTTCAAGAAGCACAGGGCAGCAAGGCACCCATACAGGCTCTCGCTGACCGGATAGCGGCAATATTTGTTCCGTTGGTAATAGCTATAGCATTATTCACCTTTGTATTGTGGTGGGGAATTACAGGAGAGTTTGTCTCCGCCATAATAAGGCTTGTGGCTGTCCTTGTAATAGCCTGCCCATGCGCCCTGGGGCTTGCAACGCCAACCGCAATAATGGCAGGTACAGGTAAAGGGGCTGAAAAGGGAGTTCTGTTTAAAAACAGCGAAGCACTGGAAATGGCAACCAAACTCGATACTATTGTGCTTGACAAAACCGGAACTATTACAATGGGAAAACCCGCTGTGGTTGATATTGTCCCCTTTCATCCTAACTGCGAGACAGTTGACAACCTGCTAAAATTAGGAGCCTCTGTTGAAAAAGGATCAGAACACCCACTTGGAAAAGCTATAGTAAATGAAGCGAAAAAAAGAGGTATTAATCTACTGGAACCCGAAGATTTTAAAGCCTCGGGCGGTCTTGGCGTTGAGGCAAAGATAAATGGTATTCCTGTGTTATTAGGAAAACCTAAATGGCTTCAGGAAATGGGAATCAATATTGATAAAACCAAAGATAAGGTAGATCTCCTTCAATCTGAAGGTAAAACTGTAATGGTTCTCATACAGAACAATGAGTTGTGCGGCTTAATTGCAGTATCTGATACCCTGAAGCCGGAATCAAAAAAAGCGATCGGCCGGCTTCACAGTCAAAATCTTTCTATAGTAATGCTCACTGGTGACAATCTTCAAACAGCACAAGCAATTGCTTCTGAAGTTAATATTGATAAAATTTTTGCAGAAGTGCTTCCAGAAGAAAAATCATTGAAAATAAAAGAGCTGCAGAAGAAAAAAAATAAAGTAGGTATGGTGGGAGACGGTATAAATGATGCACCTGCTCTTGCTCAGGCAGACGTGGGATTAGCTATAGGAACAGGCACTGATGTGGCAATTGAAACAGCCGATATAATTCTTTCAAGCGGCAGTTTAAACGGTGTTCCCAAGGCTATCAGTATAAGCAAAGCAACCATGAATACAGTAAAACAGAATCTCTTTTTTGCTTTTTTTTACAACGCAATTCTGATTCCGGTTGCCGCAGGGATTCTCCAGCCTTTTGATATATTTCCAAACTTCTTGAGACAACTGCATCCTATACTCGCAGCCATGGCCATGGCACTAAGCAGCATTTCCGTCGTAACAAACAGCCTGCGCCTTTATAATGCGAAAATTGACTAAGCAGTTAGCTTTTAGCAATTAGCCTTTAGCTAAGAGCTAAGGAGTCAACAATAAATAACTTCACATTTTTGTTGGCCGAATCGTGTAATTCCAATTAGGCAAAATATCATGATTTTCCAATTGAAGTTGAGACATTTCCTTATCAGAAATTTTTTGACCATACTTATATCTCTTCTGA
>JAUWFS010000101.1:0-11600 GCA_030606805.1 Deltaproteobacteria bacterium | reverse complement strand
GATTTGGAAGTTATTTCGTCCACGTTCCTAAAGATTTCTTGAGTCATTAATGCATATGGAAGTGTAACAGTTTCTATTCCTATATTATCAATTAGCACGCCGAAGGCGTACCACAACTTTAGGCATTTTAGGCACTTTAATATACTTTAGGCACTGTTTGCCCATCTATCTTATACTACCGAATTTATTAGACAAAAAATGGACTTTCCTATACTATTGAGTTAAAAATGTATAAAAATAAAACACCTGTCATTATAGGCAGTGATCATGCTGCTTATCATTTGAAGGAAAAGATCAAGGCTTATATCATTGAAAACGGCATTGACGTTGAAGATGTCGGCACTGACAGTAAGGATTCAGTAGATTATCCGGATTTTGGAATCAAGGTTGCCTCAGCGGTTTCAAAGGGAAAATTTGAGCGCGGGATACTTCTCTGTGGGACAGGGTTAGGAATGTCAATGGTTGCCAACAGATTCCCGCATGTAAGAGCCGCTCTTTGTAACGATCTTTTTTCAGCTATTATGAGCAGACGTCACAACAATTCCAATATATTGGTTATAGGAGGGCGCGTTACAGGGGAATCTCTTGCTATAGCAATGCTTGAAGCATGGCTTGAAACACCCTTTGAAGGCGGGCGACATCTACACAGAATAAACAAGTTTGACCAGATATAGACTTTCATAAATAATTTCACTGTGTTATCAGTCGTCGACGTATAACTAATACGCCTTTCTCCTTCTATCCTTATGAAATTAATTATCTGAAAGTCTATAGAAAAAGGAATGATAATTGGATTTAAAAGATATTTCAAATATAGATCCTGATATTGCCGATGCAATTGCAAAGGAGATTGACAGGCAAAGCAACACCTTGGAACTTATAGCTTCAGAAAACATTGCAAGCCGGGCGGTTATGGCTGTTCAGGGCAGTATGCTAACGAATAAATATGCTGAAGGATATCCCGATAAGCGCTATTATGGAGGTTGTGAATACGTTGATGTTGCCGAAAGACTGGCCGTCAAAAGAGCTAAAAAACTTTTCAATGCAGCGTATGCCAATGTACAGCCTCATTCAGGGTCCCAGGCCAATATGGCGGTATATTTTGCACTTTTAAATCCAGGCGATACCGTTCTTGGCATGGCTCTCTCTCATGGCGGGCACCTTACTCACGGAAGTCCTGTAAGTTTTTCAGGCAGACTTTATAATTTTGTTCACTATGGAGTAAAAGAAGATACAGGAAGAATCGATTATGAAGAAGTAGCTTTACTGGCGAAAAAACATAGACCAAAGATGATTATTGCCGGTGCAAGTGCCTATCCGCGTATAATAGATTTTAAAAAATTTGCTGAGATTTCTGAATCAGTCGGCGCTTATCTCGTTGTAGATATGGCTCATATAGCCGGATTGGTAGCAGCGGGAGTTCATCCATCTCCTATTCCATTTGCTGATGTTGTAACTTCCACAACCCACAAAACCCTCAGAGGACCCAGGGGCGGATTAATATTAGCCAAAACAGACTACGGTACTAAGTTGAACAAACAGGTTTTCCCTGGGATACAGGGCGGACCACTGATGCATGTCATTGCGGCCAAAGCGGTTGCCTTTAAGGAAGCCCTTGGTGAAGATTTCAGGACATATCAGATTAATGTAGTAAAAAATGCAAATGCTCTTGCAGAAAATCTGATGAAAAGAGGCCTAAAGCTTATATCTGACGGCACAGATAACCACATGGTGCTTGCTGATTTGAGAAATTTCAACATCACTGGAAAAGATGCTGAAGAAGTATTGGGCCGAGCGGGCATTACGGTCAACAAAAATTCCATACCTTTTGAAAAGTTAAGTCCTTTTGTAACAAGTGGTATAAGAATAGGTACACCTACTATAACTACAAGAGGTATGAAAGAACCTGAGATGGAAATTATTGCGGAAATCATTATTGATGTTCTCAAAAATCATAATAATGACAAGGTAATTGATACTGCCAGACATAAGACCGGCAAGCTTTGTAATAATTTTCCGATTATTAATTAGCAACAGATTGCAGAATGATGCTTTATGGCGTATATAGACTTTCAGATAAACAAATAATAACATTTCGAATAATAAAATGTCAGATAATCGTACGCGACCTTCATGGGAAACCTATTTTATGGATATTGCCCACCTTGTTGCAAAACGTTCAACGTGTCGCAGACGAGCGGTTGGTGCTTTGCTCGTTAAGGATAAAAGAATACTATCTACCGGATATAACGGAGCCCCTTCCGGGCTTAAGCACTGTCTTGACATTGGCTGTCTTCGTGAAAAATTGAACATAGCATCCGGTGAAAGGCATGAGCTGTGTCGTGGCATCCATGCAGAGCAAAATGCTATTATTCAGGCTGCATTACATGGCGTTTCTATAAAAGATGCAACGCTTTTCTGTACTAATCAGCCATGTTTAATATGTGCTAAAATGCTAATAAATGCCGGCATAACTAAAATCTATTATCATTCGGGATATCCGGATGCCATGTCAATAGAGATGTTTAAAGAAGCAAATGTTGAACTAATAAAATACAGGGAAAATTCATGAAGTGTCCATTTTGTGGAGAAATCAACAACAAGGTTATAGATTCAAGATTAAGCAGGGACGGTAATGTAATACGAAGACGCCGAGAGTGTATTGAATGCAGCAGGCGTTTTACTACCTACGAACATATTGAAGAAATTCCTATTATGATTATCAAGAAGGATGGACGCCGAGAGGTTTTCAACAGGGAGAATGTAGGTGCGGGCATGAAGAGAGCCTGCGAAAAACGCAATATCAGCATTAATGTCATTGAGGAGTTTATTGAAGATCTGGAGCAAGATCTTAGAGAAACCGGTGAAAAAGAAATCTCTTCATCAACTATCGGCGAAAGGGTTATGGCAAAGCTACATGAGATAGATGATGTCGCATATGTCAGGTTTGCATCGGTTTACAGAGAATTTAAAGATGTGAATGATTTTGTTTCCGAGCTGAAAAATCTTCTGAGCAAACAGTAGGTTTATCAGAATATAAATTATACCTCGGAAGGTCTTAACTTCTGCTTTTTATTATGTTTTCTTCCTTTTGACCGAGCCCTTATAATCCTGACCGTTTCAAAAAGCGTAGTTTATAGCTGTGCAAAGTATAAGTATTATGGACGATAAATATTTCATGAAAATGGCACTTGAGCTTGCCAGGAAGGGATTGGGCTTTACATCACCGAACCCCATGGTCGGAGCGGTTATTATTAAAGACGGCAAAATTGCCGGTAAGGGATACCATAAAACCGTCGGCAAAGCTCATGCGGAAATCAATGCCATTAATGATGCAAAGAGCTTAGCATCAGGCGGGACTCTTTATGTTACACTTGAGCCATGCAATCATACTGGCCGTACTCTACCATGCACTTTAAAAATTGCAGAGGCCGGCATAAAAAGAGTAGTCATTGCAATGAAAGACCCAAATCCCAATGTTAAGGGAGGCGGTATAGATTATTTAAAAAATAAAGGCATAGATGTTACTCTTGGAATTTGTGAGGATGAAGCAAAAAAACTAAATGAGGCTTTTATAAAATTTGTCGAAACCGGTTCTCCGTTTGTAACTTTAAAATGTGCGGCTACTTTGGATGGACGTATTGCAACCAGAACAGGTGATGCCAGATGGGTTTCAGGTGAAGAATCAAGAAGATTTGTCCATAAGCTTCGTCATGCTGCAGATGCAATTATGGTCGGTGTTAATACCGTTAAAATTGACAATCCCAGCTTGACCACCCGTTTGGACGATATAAATGGTTTGGACCCTGCCAGAATAATACTTGATACCAACCTTTCTATATCTGAGGAGGCCAGGGTATTGCAGCTTGATTCTGATTCCGATACAATTATAATAACTTGTAGTTCCGTTTCGGAAGATAAAAAAAACAGAATAGAAAAAAAAGGCGCTAAAATTATTGTAGCTCCGGTAAAAGACGGCCTTATAGATCTTGCTTCACTTATGGTGCAACTTGGGACTCTGGGGATAACAAGTCTGCTGATTGAAGGTGGAAGCAGGGTTAATGCATCTGCGCTTTCGGCGGGAATAGTTGATAAGGCAATATTTTTTTATGCTCCAAAAATTCTTGGAGGAGATGATGGTATCCCCATGTGCATGGGGCCAGGACCTGATTTAATGAAAAATTGCATTCCAGTCAAAAATATAAATGTTCACCGTTTTGGTGATGATGTAATGATCGAAGGATATATTAAGTAACGGTTTACGGTTCACGGTTTACAATTAACAGTTTTATGCTTTGATCAACCGTGAACCGTGAACCGTAAACCTTTTTCGTTTTGTAAGTATTAATTAACTTTAACATAGAATAGTGCTCGAAGTTAGAGCCATGCGCTCCGGACATATATATGTTTACAGGGATAATAGAAGGACTCGGCACTATTACAAAGATTCGTCCTTCAGGACAGGGTAAGCGTTTTACAATTGAAGCTGATTACCCCCTTGACCAAACTAAAACAGGAGACAGCATTGCAGTTAGCGGTGCCTGCCTGACGGCTGTTGTGATTGAGGGGAAAAGTTTTGAGGTTGATGTGTCACCTGAAACCCTTTCCAGGACAACATTCGGCAGAGCAAAGATCGGAGGTCGGGTTAATCTTGAGCGCGCACTCCGTTTTTCCGATCGTATAGACGGCCACCTTGTTTCAGGACATATAGATGGAACGGGCTCGGTAAAAAGCATAAAGACATTAGGGAATGCCATAATATTTACGTTTGAGGTGTCTGAATCCTTATCTCGTTACATGATCAAAAAGGGCTCGGTTGCAGTAGATGGTATCAGCCTTACCATAAATAATTGTGATAAGATAAGTTTTGAGGTGAGCATAATTCCTCATACTGCAAAGCTGACTAACGTAGGCATCAAGAAGATTGGAGATCTTGTTAACATTGAAACAGATATGATAGGAAAATATGTTGAGCGATTTGTAAAAAATGATGATAAAGAGCAAAAAACTGGAAAATCGTCTATTGATAAGCAATTTCTGGCGAAATCCGGTTTTCTTTAACCGTTTACGGTTCACAGTTCACAGTTTTATGTTTTGATCAACCGTTAACTGTTAACCGTGAACGGTTACTATGAAATAAACAGGAGAAATTAGAAAAAATGTCGATTATTAGTATTGAAAAAGCTATTCAGGAGATAAAGGCCGGTCAAATGGTTATTCTCGTTGATGACGAAGACCGTGAAAATGAAGGTGATCTGACGATGGCTGCTGAAGCAGTTACTCCTGAAGCCATTAATTTCATGGCAAAATATGGACGGGGGCTGATATGTCTCTCTATGAAAGGTGAAGCGCTCGATGCCCTTGATCTTCCGCTTATGGTTGATAATAATACATCTCAATTTAAAACAGGTTTTACTGTATCAATAGAGGCGAGCCGGGGTGTAACAACAGGAATTTCTGCGGCAGACCGTGCTACCACAATTCTTACAGCAGTCGCAGATGGTGCTGAACCTGGCGATCTTGTCAGGCCGGGACATGTATTTCCATTAAGAGCAAAAGAAGGGGGTGTTATGGTTAGGTCGGGTCAAACAGAAGGGTCTGTTGATCTGGCTTCAATTGCAGGTTTAAAGCCGGCCGGTGTTATTTGCGAAATAATGAACGATGATGGTACTATGGCCAGAATGCCGTCTCTTGAGGAATTCAGTAAAAAACATGGTATCGGGATATGTACTATTGCAGATCTTATAGAATACCGTATGAGCAAAGAATCTTTTGTGCATAGGGGTGCAGAAACAGTTATACCTACTTTATACGCAGGTAAGTTCAAGGCCATTGTATATGAAAATGATATTGATGATTTGCTTCATATTGCCCTGATTAAGGGAGAAATCGATCCGGAAAAACCGGTGCTTGTCAGAGTGCACTCGGAATGCCTGACCGGGGACATATTTGGTTCACTTAGATGCGACTGCGGAGACCAGCTTCATAAAGCAATGGAAAAGATAGAAGAAGAGGGCTCAGGGGTGCTTCTTTATATCAGGCAGGAGGGCCGGGGAATTGGTCTTGTGAACAAGTTGAAAGCTTACGCACTTCAGGATCAGGGCCTTGATACAGTTGAGGCGAATGAAAAGCTCGGATTCAAGCCTGATCTGAGAAATTACGGTATTGGCGCTCAGATTCTGGTTGATCTTGGGGTCAGGAAGATGAGGCTGCTTACAAACAATCCCAAGAAAATGGTTGGACTTGATGGATATGGTCTGAGTATTGTTGAACAGGTACCGATTGAAATAAAGCCTAATGAATACAACAAAAGTTATCTTGAGTGTAAAAGACTTAAGATGGGGCATTTGCTTAATATTGATGCAAAGCTATAACCTTAAGGAAAAACTGTTCACGGTTTACGGTTCACAGTTAACGGTTGATTGAAACATAAAGGCGAATGGCTGAGAACTCAAGTTTATATTGCATGTGAAGTTAAAATATTTTCTGAAAAAATTCAAAAAACTAACTCAATAAAAAAACCGTGAACCGTGAACCGTGAACCGTGAACGGTTACCTTATTAATCGGGAGGAACATAAATGCCGAAAGTTATTGAAGGAAAACTTCTTGCCAAGGGGAAAAAATTTGCCATAGTTGTTAGTCGTTTTAATGATTTTGTTACCAGCAAGCTTACAGAAGGTGCAGTTGATGCATTGTTACGTTCCGGCGCTGATACAAAAGATATTGAAATCATAAAAGTGCCGGGCGCCTTTGAGATACCGCTGATTGCGAAAAAGGTAACAGAAAGAGGTCGCTATAGTGCAGTTATATGTCTTGGCGCTGTGATTCGCGGAGCGACCCCGCATTTTGATTATGTAAGCGCTGAAGTAAGTAAAGGTGTTGCAATGGTCGGCCTGGAATATGGAGTCCCTGTAATATTTGGAATTATAACTACTGACACAATTGAACAGGCCATAGAACGCTCTGGTATGAAATCCGGCAACAAAGGATGGAGTGCGGCATTAAGCGCCATAGAAATGGCTAACCTTATTGAGGCGGTTGATAACGTATAAGCATGAGAAACCGACGCAAGGCGCGGGAACTTGCCATGCAGGCTCTCTTTTATATGGATATGGGTCAGAATGACTCAAAAGAAGCGGTTAAACTCTTTTGTGAAAATTTTGTGACTTCAAAAAGAAATTTGCCCTTCTTTCTTGAACTGGTAAACGGTGTTATTGAGGCTATGCCTGAAATTGACTCGGCAATTGAGCGGTTTTCCAGTAATTGGAAGATCAGCCGTATGTCCATTGTTGACAGAAATATTATGAGACTTGCTGTGTACGAGATGCTTTTCCGTAAAGATATTCCATCAAAAGTATCTATTAATGAGGCTATTGATATAGGGAAAAAATTCGGCACAAAAGAATCAGGCGCTTTTATAAATGGAATTCTTGACAGCATACGCATTGCACTGGAAGAAAAAAAAATAAGTTCCTAAAGTTGAGGAATGCGCCTTTGGCGCTGCCGATTTTAATTTTTTCATACAACTTTGCTCACTTTGTTTCCGGCTGAAGTTATAATCAAGCACTAAAGATATATAGCACGCCGAAGGCGTACCATAACTTTAGGCATTTTAGGCACTTTAGCTCACTTTAGGCACTCTTTACTCATCTATCCTATCGTACCGAATTCACTATGCATAAAACGGAAATTCCTATACTATCAAGGTAACAACAAGGAGACATTTTGATTATTAAAGAACTGACTGTTGGGATGCTTATGGCAAACTGCATAATATTGGGGTGTGAAAAAACCAGACAAGCCGCAGTAATAGATCCCGGAGATGAGACAGAAAGAATCCTTTTATCCCTTGCAGACTCAAAGCTAAAACTAAAATATATAATAAATACGCATGGCCATTTTGACCACGTCGGCGGCAACAAAAAAATGAAAGAAGCAACAGGCGCCGATATTCTTATTCATTTTCTTGATGCGCCGATGCTGAGCCGGCTTTCGTCTGATGCAACTTTATTCGGATTTTCAGCGGAGAACTCGCCACCGCCGGATAGAACGCTGGAAGATAACGATATCATAAGCTTTGGCGAAATCAGATTAAAAGTTATACATACTCCCGGGCATTCACCCGGAGGGATTTCGCTTTATACCGATGACAAACTTTTTGTTGGAGATACGCTTTTTGCTGATTCGATTGGACGTAGTGACTTGCCTGGAGGAGATTTTAACACACTGATATCAAGCATAAAAAACAGACTGTTTGAGATGGATGATGATGTAAAGGTCTTCCCGGGACATGGGCCTAACACCACCATAGGGAGAGAAAAACTATCTAATCCATTTGTCAGGCAAACCTGATTTTTTTATCTCCCTTTTCCTTAAACTATAGACTTTCAGATAATTAATTTCACAAGGCCAGAAGGAGGAAGGCGTATTAGTTATACGTCGACGACTGATAACACAGTGAAATTAATTATCTGAAAGTCTATAAAATATTAGGTTTCGGCATATCTATTATATTTTATTCCCTGACGCTTCAAAATATCATAATATATCATAATTTTGTTTATATATTCTATTGGCTCTGTTCCTCTGCAATATCCATACACAGCTTTTTTATAATGTGTTTGATAGGTTAGAAGCGGCAGCGTTATTGATAGTGAAGACCATTTATACGGGTCAAGATTCATTTCACGCGCAATATTCTGAGCATCAAAAATATGTCCCTGGCCAACATTGTAAGCAGCTAATGTTATAAATAACCTGTTTGAACCTTCGGCTTTTTCAAAATGATTATAAAGATCCTTCAAATGCTGAACCCCGGCATTAATATTTTGTTCCGGGTCTAAAATATTTTTTACCCCGAGGCTTTGAGCGGTGGAACGAGTGAGCTGCATAAGGCCTTTTGCCCCTGCATAACTTAGTGCATTTGGATTAAAATGAGACTCCTGGTATATCTGCGCTGCAATTAATCTCCAGTCGAAACCATGGTAATCTGCCGCTTGCATGATAATTTCTTTATATTTGGGAAGCCTGCTTTTAATCCTCCTGTGATATGCTCTTAAATCAACATAATCAAAATCATCAATATTTGCATAATACTTGTTGTATATTTCATTAAATTTACCATTTTCTTTTATGGTTTTGAAAAAGCAATTTATTTGATAGAGAAGATTTTGTGCATTTCGACTTACAACCCACCCAAGAAATTCCTGTTCACTTATCGGACATGCCAATACAGCCTTTGGATAGTACCTCTGATTAAGTAAGGCGATATTGCTATCAGCTATTGTGACCTCTATCTTTCCTTCAGCGACCTGGTGTATGAGTTCTTCTGTAGGCAAATCATCATGCAGCTTAATTTCAAGATCAATTCCTTTATTTTTTAGCGATTTGAGCCTTTCCTCGTAGGAAGTGCCAGCTCTAATATGGACGGTTTTTCCAGCGAGATCCTCCGGGCCTCTGATTGATCTGTTGTTCCTATGTACGATTACGTATTGTTGGATCGGCATATATCTGTTTGAGAAGGAGACCCACTTTTTCCTTTGCGGCATAATTGTCATGCTGGCAGCAATAAATGAACATGTTCCCTCTGTTAGGGCAGGAATCATACCTTCCCATTTTTCAGCAATTCTGACCTTTAAATTAACTCCGAGATAATCAGCAAAAGCCTTTGCAAGGTCATACTCAAAACCCATTGCCTGTTCCCTGTACAGGTAGTAACAGTGGGCGTTATTACGGGTACAGACAGTAATTTCACCGGCTTTAAGAATGCCCTTAAATACATTATTAGAACCCCATTCCTTATCACATCCAGAATAACAAACTGAAAAAAAAAACAATACAGCCATTATTGCCAAAATCAGGCAAGCTGACTTTTCATAGAAATTTATTTTATCTTTAGAACAATACAATTAGAATGCTCCCAGTTGGCACTTATTAATTTTAATATCCATGTCTTCGCATATACCGCTGACTGTCATCTTATTTACTTTAAAGCGGGATGCGATATCCCACGCAATTTTGCACTCCAGCTTTCCTTCAACAAGATTGTCGATAATTGTATTTTTAAGATTTTGGTTCTCAGTCTTTACAGGCTTTACAATTTTTTTATCGGGCCTATAGCCAAACAATCCCATCCGGCATTTTACCAACCTGTAATTAATTGAGTCTATGATCATTCCAACCTTGTCCGGAGAGACATTGTGCTCTTTTGCTATCAAAAATGCAGATGCACACGAGAGTTCACTGTTTAATGAATGTTTTAAAATCTCATATTTAATTAAGCTGTCAGGTTTTTCGTCAGGCCTGTGTTTATCAGCCGATTTTTTACTGCTGTCTTCAGAAATCATTACTTTACTTAGGAACGGGGACGAAATAACTTCCCCAAGTAGGCGCATAACTATGCTACCCGACAGGTTACCACTTTATAAGACGTCTCTACTGACCTGCTGGCTAAACTTTAGTCAGGTGGGACTTTCGCAGTACCATACTGTGCGAACACCCACTGGGGAACATCATCGAATTTCATCCCATTTAACGGGAATCCCAACGATTCGGATTTATCTGGACACGAGAATGCCCTTGTTATGCCAATCTCGCCGGAAACGCTGAAAAACTGCTTTGCACACCATGACGAACAAAGTAACCTGATCCTACTTTGGCAACACACGGCCAACACCGCTACCAGGCTTCCGCAACATAAGGAATTCGTCAATTTGAGAGGCTGTTTGGCCAGTGAGCAATCCAGACTGAGTTAAAAATTTGAGATTCTCCGCAGCTTGGCCTGGGTCTCCAGTTTTAATGCTCTCTATAATGAGATTCGCTTCAAAAGTTGCTCTCTGCATTGCCTGCTGATTTCTTGAGTTTAGGTAGCTGGGCAAGACCGTCATCAGTGCAACTATGATCGGAACGAGCGCACCAATGAGCAAATTTCTGCGGTTATCAGATTTCAATCGTAGCTCTGCCACCACGAGTTCCCGTTCCCTAAGCTCCATCTCCCTCAAGAACTTTTTTTCTTCCCAGCTCTGTGCATCTGATTGTTCAGCGCTCATTTGGCCTCCATTTATTGTCAACTGCGCTACGGAGCATTTAAACGGCACCGAAAGGCAAGGAATAACGTAGAGCTGACTGGATGGGCAACTATAACCGAAAAACTATGATAAAGGCAAAAACTACCGGTCAAATACTGCCCTCAAAAAACGGCACGGCTTTGCCCAGTCCAGCTCAAGCGCCTTGTTCGCCGTTCTTCATCTGTATTGCTTCCATGGCTTTTTTGCTTAGCTCTTCAACGGATTCGTCTGGCCAAAGGTCTCTTTGCCACTTTGTATAATCAAAAGGTTCTCTGATTATTAGAGAGATGAAGCGTTCTGCTTGTACATTGCCAAGATCGGCAATTAATGCTTTTATGCCTCTTTGTTTAATCTCTGTATCAGTTATCATCACATACTCTCCAAAATGGGAATGAAATTAACAGGATTAATCACAATAAGTTCTTTGGTTTCAGTCAATTTTTTTAAAAGTTTATCATCTGTTGTTAGGAAATATTCCGCTTTTCCTTCAATAGCACATGCAATATGGAGTGCGTCTTTAGATTTTACGCCAT
>JAUWFS010000236.1:0-4298 GCA_030606805.1 Deltaproteobacteria bacterium | reverse complement strand
AATTTTATTAATAAATTTTTGTGCTTTTTCGTATTCTTCTTTTTTTCCATTATTGGCAATATCGCCACTGATTACAAGATATGACTTACTTATTTCAGCGAAATCATTTGAAAATACCTTGCAAAGCGAAGTGATTTTACTATCTAAATCAGATTGTTTGGTGAAGTGAATATCTGTTAGATGTAGGATCCCTATTTCCATGATAATTTCATTCTCCATTTTATACACATATCGTTTTGCATAAGCTGTGCCTATGAAGCGTAGCGTAATAGGCGTCAGACTTAATGCAGGTGAAAGTCCCCCTATACGTGACTTTTGTTAATATGCTGAACACATTAACAAAAGTATTGGCCTAAGGCAATGCCGTAATTGTGAGGTTATGTTTGAAGGAAGCTGGAGTGCAAAGCTATGGGCTGACGAAGTTTTGGTGTCAGATATTGACGGGCTGTTGCCCAAATCCAAATTTGATAAAAATTAGCAATCCAGCCAAGAACTGCATTCAATAAAATCAATACGTTAAGTTCTTGCCATGATGCGATATAGTAGCAAAATGCCACACAATTGCTTTTGGGCAACAGCCCGTTGAATAGTGAATAAAGAAAAGTGTAATTCACAATTCAAGATTCGATAATCGTACCCCCCGTCTCTGAAATTCCCCCCGAATAGATTTCTTTAAGAAAAAGCTTCATATAGTACTGCCTGCATGAGCATTTCGCTGTCTTTTTTCGACTGGTTGAGTCTGGTTTCGAGTTCGTCGCAGAGGTGCATCAATTGATCAACTTTGGATACGATGCGTTTTTGTTCATCCTTAGTAGGTATCGGCAATGGAAGTGTTTTCAAAATCTTAATGGATGCTATGTTTTTCATTGCTGTACCCTTCAGATCCTGCAATATGTTAGATCTCATCACAAAATTTTCAAATAGAATCTTGAAATATTTATTAAGAATAGCCTCTTCATTCAGAGTTATTTTGAGTAAAGCCTGATTTATAATTCCTTGTTTGATATTCTCGGGGGCTATAGCAACTTTACCGATTGTACCTGAACAACTTATAATTATATCTTTAGGTTTTACTTGGAAGCTCTTCATCTCCTGAAATTTTTTTTCATTAATGAAATACTTACCTAACGTAAAATCATCATATATTGCATTACGTTGTTCATATACTTTATAACCATCAGGCACGAAATATTCCTTTCTAATTGCACTACCAAAAGGGCCTCTTTTTATTGCATTATTTTCAAACGCAGTTATGTCTGGTAAATATACCCATTCCCATCCCAGTGGCAATTCATAAGGTATTTCATTTTCGGTAATTGATGGAAGGGGTTTTTGTTTTTTGATTTTTCCTTCGGCGATGAGCTTTTCTTTTTCGGCTTTGATGCGTTTCAGGAGTTCGCTTGCGGGTTCGTCGTTGAGGTCTTGTGGTGCCAGTTTTCCTTGCACTGCAAGTTGAAGAATGGCCTGGCGGAGTTTATTTACATGAGCAGGATCGTTGTAAATAAGATCGAAATTATTACAGAGAAATTGCCAATGATTAGCAAATTCATCAATGGTTTTAGAAGATAACAGCTTTTCAAGTGCTGCATCATTAAGCGATTCATATTTTGTGGCGGCTTTTTTCTGACAGGCATCCAACTGATCACAGAGGTGCATCAGTTGATCGACTTTGGCCACGATGCGGTGTTGTTCCATAAGTGGGGCAATTGGTATAACCTGATTCTTAACTGTACTTGTGGCTAATTCAATTTGATTTGTTGTGCCAGAGGCTCTATCTTCAAAACCAGTCTGAATGACAGGACTTGCGAGAAAACAAAACAGATATTCAGAATTTATTATTAATGGCCTTACAACTGTTACATGTGAATCAGAGACGACTTTATCGTAAGGATTATCACCATGATTATAGACACATAGCCGACCTATTGTGCCAGTACCAGTTGAATTCCATAACAAATCACCAGTCTGCAAAAAACGTTCTTCCGCATATTTTTCTAATGAGGCAGGATCAATAAAACGAGCTTTTTCAATCTGAAAGCCATTCCACTGAATGCACTTTTGGGATACTACAGGAAAATCACTATTATCTACATATCTTGGACCCTTACCTCGTTGGATGTACGAAGAAACATCGTCAAGTCTAATCCACTCCCACCCTTGTGGCAATCCATAAGGGATTTCATCTTCGGCAATCGGTGGGAGGGGTTTTTGTTTTTTGATTTTTCCTTCGGCGATGAGTTTTTCTTTTTCGGCTTTGATACGTTTCAGGAGTTCGCTGGCGGGTTCGTCTGTAGAATTCTGTTCAACCAGTTTGCCCTGGACGGCAACTTGCAGGATCAGTTTACGCATCTTTACGGTGCTGTCCGGAGAATCCATCAGGAAATCGTAATTATCGAATAAAGTATCCAGCTTCATAGTTTCTCTTGCCTCACGCAAAGTCGCTAAGACGCCAAGTTTTAGACCCTATATCCTGTTTTATGTCTCCAACAATTTTATAAAGTCTTCTTTGCTGGGCAACTCGACTAAATATTTTGATACAAACAGTTGATTATCCAGTCCTGCCATGGCGTATTCAACTTTTGTTTCTTCTTTATCAGTACAAAGGATTATGCCAACCGGTGGGTTATCCCCGGCCTCCATAATATTTTCTTTAAAATAATTCAGATAAAAATTCATCTGTCCCACATCAGCATAGGAAAAGGCACGAACCTTCAAATCGATCAGGATATGGCATTTAATGATGCGGTGATAAAAAACAAGATCAACCCTGTCATGTTCATTTCCTATGGTTATTCTTTTCTGACGAGCTTCAAAACAAAATCCATGACCAAGCTCAATCAAAAAATCCTGTATCTTGTTTAACAATGATGTTTCCAGATCATTTTCAGAATAGACCTGCAACTCTTTAAACCCTGTAAACTCCAGAACATACGGATCTTTGATGGTATCTTCTATACTGACAACAGCTTGATTGTTCTGAACAGATTTCAGCAAAGCTTCCTTATCTTTTGAAAGACCGGTTCTTTCTAACAGCAAGGACTCTATCTGTCTTTTTAACTGCCGGGAACTCCAATTGCCTTTGATGGCCTGCTGTTCATAAAATATACGCTTTAAGGGTTCCTTTATCTTGATTAATTCGGTGAAGTGTCGAAATGAGAAATGTTGTATTAATATTTGGGGGTCATGAGATAAATCAGATTTTTGGACAGAATTGTCAGCCAGCGGCTGACCTTTTTGGTTCCTTAATTGGTCAGCCAGCGGCTGAATATTTTGAACTTTCAATTGGTCAGCCACTGGCTGACCAATTTGAGGATAGGTTAGATAAAACAGCCTGAAAAGCTTCAGGTTGGTAAAAGAGAGGCCTTTGAGCTTTTTCTTTTCAAGCTCTTCAGCGATGGTTTTTAGAAGCCGCTGCCCATATTTTGCTCTATCATCACCATTTTGTTCGAATTCAACTATATAAAAACCTATTGACCAGTTTCTAACAACGAGCAACTGATTGATCGAGGAAATCGCCTTTTTTTGTAGGCCTTGATTTGTTTGCTCAATTAAAGCGATTAATTGCTTAAATCTCATTATCAATATCTCTCATAGTCTCTCTTGCCTTACGCGCAGGCGCCAAGGTCTTAAAATTCCATTCTTTGCGCCTGCGTCTTGGCGTGAGTCTATTGTTTTAGCGTATTCATGAATTCTTTCTTTAGCGAGTCACGGGTCTTCGCAATCTCCGTCAGCAACTTCTTATAATCCGCCAAGAGTTTTTTAGGATTGCCGATATTATTTTCTGCCTGATGGGGATTTTTAATATCCAGATTATAATTGCGCTTTTTAATCTCTTCGATTGATACCCGCCATGCATATTGATTTTCTTCGCGGTCTTCCCACCATGCCTTTTCAAGATCGAATTCTTCAATGCGGATCGGTTTGGTCTTGTTATATGTTTTATAGCCTTCAGGCAGGGGATGCTCAAAATACCAGATTTCTTTGGTCGGTTCACTCTTTGTAAAGAAAAGCAGGTTGGTCTTTATGCTGGCATACGGGTTGAACACGCCGTTTGGCAGGCGCACGATTGTGTGGAGGTTACATGCTTCCAGTAATTTTTCTTTAATCCGTGTTTTAACGCCTTCACCGAAAAGAAAGCCGTCGGGAAGGACAATGCCTGCCCTGCCTCCGTCTTTCAGGAGGGACATGACAAGAATTAGAAAGAGATCGGCAGTTTCCCTTGTTCTGAAATTGGCCGGAAAGTTTGACTCTATTCCATCTTCTTCCATCCCGCCGAAGGGCGGATTGGTTATGACCAC
>JAUWFS010000055.1:0-16549 GCA_030606805.1 Deltaproteobacteria bacterium | reverse complement strand
TTCGGGCGTAAAGTGTGATTTGTTGCACAAAATGAAAGGCAAACTGGGATGTCAATTTACAAATTAAGGGCAAACGACAATCGACTTGAAACTACGCCTGTGAATTGGACAGGGGCCGAACTCCCTGATAGCCTCTTTATGGGCTCTGGTCGGATATCCTTTGTGCTGGGAAAAACCAAAATGCGGATAATCGATATGATATCTTTCCATCAGCCTGTCACGGGTTACCTTGGCGACAATAGAAGCGGCCGCAATAGAGATGCTCAGTGAATCACCCTTCACAATCGGCTCTTGCGGCAGAACCGATGGTATTTTGAATTTGCCGTCGATAAGCAGATAATCCGGCTGAGGGTTAAGATTGTCGACAGACATGGCCATGGACATGAGTGATGCCTGCAGGATATTGATACGATCTATTTCTATCGAGTCAATTATCCCTATACCTATGGATATTGCATGCTCATAAATCTTTTCATATAGATCGGCTCTTTTCCCTGGTGTTAATTTTTTTGAATCTTTTACATCGGAAACCGGAAAAGAGGTGGGCAGTATAACTGCCGCAGAAACAACAGGCCCTGCCAGGGGACCACGACCGGCTTCATCAATACCGGCAACTCTTGAAAATCCCTTTTTAATACTTTTTTTTTCAAAAGACCATGGATCAAGTTTCATGGAGTCCATAGAAAGGTATTAGGTAACAGTTCACACTTTTTTCAATGAACTATGCAACGACTAATGTTGACGGTTTACAGTTAACGGTAAACTGTGAACCGTTTTATGTTTTGATCAACCGTTAACCGTGAACTGTGAACCGTGAACGATTACGATATTAGTTAAAACGCTGTTCCTTTATTCTGGCAGCCTTGCCTCTCAGTTTGCGCAGATAATAGATCTTTGCACGCCGCACACGGCCTTTGGAAACAACCTTGATTTTATCGATGAGCGGGGAATGGAGAGGGAAAATACGCTCAACACCTATACCGTACGAAACCTTGCGTACTGTAAACGTAGCGTTACTTCTGCCTTTGCGTTTGCTTATTACAACCCCCTGAAAAGCCTGAATGCGCTCTTTTTCACCCTCCTTTATCTTGACATATACCTTAATAGTATCTCCTGGAGCAAAAGCAGGCAAATCAAGCCGCATCATTTCTCTTTCTATCTGTTCTATTGTTTGCATAATATTAACCTTTCGTCATTATAATCTGTTTGAATTTTTATATACAGAACGTTGAAATTAGAAAATAGAAATTAGAAATTTGATGCACCCGTAAAAAGTCCAAAATCAGGTCACTCCCGCGAAGGCGGGAGTCCATAACAAGCTGTAATTACTGGATAGCGCTAATGCTTCACTGCGTGCCCCGCCTTCGCGGGAATGACGATTAAGGGGTAAATCGCACTTTTTACGAGTTTATCAAATTTGGCCTTCATGCTTTTGTACTGTTCTTCCCAATTTCTACTTTCCAATTTCAAGTTTCAAGCCGTGAACGGCTACAAATAAATATTGACACATTTAAAGCTTTTTGTTACTTGCCCCACTTATATTAATTGGGGCTGTAGCTCAGATGGGAGAGCGCATGACTGGCAGTCATGAGGTCAGGGGTTCGATCCCCCTCAGCTCCACCAGATAATAATAATAAGGGTTTAGCCGGGCTGGTTAGCCCTTTTTTGATAGATATTAACAAATGCCGTTATAAAATCGTAAAACGTTTTTCCAGTTCAGTTATGGACGGCTCGTAATAATATGTTCCAATTGTTCTTTTTCTTCGTTATTCAGCGTCCCAATCTCAACAAGAAAATCTCCTATACCGTCATTTCGCAAGTCTTCAATTTTTAGAATATCCTCAACTTTTTTATTTTCAATGCTGAAGAAGGTATAAGCTGAAGTAGGCCTTGATTTTTTTAATAACTTAATCCCATTACCAAAATAAATTATATGATTTGATAACAAAAAATATCCGATAGATACCAAAATAGCCAATAAAATTAGGTGCTTAATTTTGTGTATCATTGCATCTTCCTCTATAGAATTTTCTACCTGCTGTCTGATCAAGAAGCTATCATAATAACCGTTCACGGTTGATCAAAACATAAAAGCAAGAAACTCAGTTGTGAGAACTCATAAAAAACCGTGAACCGTTTTTAATATCTTAGTAACGATTTTCATGCAAGAAAATTATTAACTATATTGAACAATTTTATCCTTCAAAAGTTTTTCTTATAATAGTATCTTTCCCCCATAATTTGTCATCACGATAAGGATATTCTATATTGTAGTGAAGTCCGCGGCTTTCCTTTCTGAGCATGGCGCATTTAATAATCAGTTCAGCAACCGTAGCAATATTTCGGAGTTCAATAAGATCTCCGGCAATTTTGAAATTCCAGTAATACTCATGAATTTCGTTTTGAATATTCTCTATCCTTCTTTTTGCTCTTTCAAGACGTTTATTCGATCTAACTATTCCTACATAATTCCACATAGACCGTCTTATTTCATCCCAGTTATGTGAAACCATGATGACTTCATCACTATCGGTTGTGCCGGATTCGTCCCATAGGGGAAGGTCGGGCATGGATTTGAAATCTAAAGTTTCGAGGTCTTTTACCGCATGTTTCGCTGCCATATGGGCATAGACCAGCGCTTCTATCAGAGAATTACTTGCCAGTCTATTGGCGCCGTGAAGGCCTGTACAGGCTGTTTCCCCAATGGCGTAAAGCCCGAGGATATTTGTTCTGCCGTGGATATCTGTTTTTACGCCGCCGCACATATAATGAGCTGCCGGAACAACAGGAATAGGTTCGGCTGTCATGTCGATACCGAAAGTTAAACATTTTTCATAAAGATTAGGAAAACGATTTTTAACAAATTCGGAATTTTTATGAGATATATCGAGAAATACCGAATCATCTCCGCTTTTTTTGAGTTCCGCATCTATAGCTCTGGCAACAATATCACGGCAGGCCAGATCTTTTTGGGGATCATATCTCTCCATGAAAGGATTTCCGGCAGAGTCAATAAGCATTCCTCCTTCACCCCTGACAGCTTCTGAAATAAGAAAGTTTTTAGCTTCAGGATGGTAAAGGCAGGTTGGATGGAACTGGACAAACTCAAGGTTGGCTAATGTAGCGCCTGCTCTGTATCCCATTGCGATTCCATCTCCGGTCGCAATGTCGGGGTTGCTTGTGTAAATATATACCTTGCCGGCGCCACCTGTGGCGAGCAGAGTTATTTTAGCGCGAAAGGTTTTGACTTGTTTTGTATCTCTTTCAAGAACATATGCTCCACAGCATGATTCCTCGTGGTTGGTTGTTACCAGACCGCTTTTTAAAAGAGTTGAACAGGTGATAAGATCAATTGCGATATGGTTCTCAAACAGTGTAATGCGTTCATGATTTTTGACGTGACGTACCAGCACGGTTTCTATTTCCAGTCCCGTCAAATCCTGAGCATGCACGATACGTTTTTTTGAGTGTCCCCCTTCGCGTCCAAGATCAAAGTCAAAAGTTTTCTTTTTTGAACCATTTTTCTTTAAGTTGAAATGTACACCAAAATTGATCAGTTCCAGAATTCTATCAGGTCCGTTTTTTACTACCATCTCAACAACTTCCTTGTTGCAAAGACCGTCTCCTGATGCAAGAGTGTCACGAATATGGAGATCAAATGAATCAACTTTATCAAAAACAGAGGCGATTCCGCCCTGTGCCTGAGCTGTATTGCTGTCCATGATTCCTTTTTTAGTTACAAGTGCGACACTGCCGAATTCTGCTACTTTAAGGGCGAACGTCAGCCCAGCCACACCGCTTCCTATAATCAAGAAATCAGTTTCAAATTCCATTTTTTATAATTTTACAGTAAAGATGATCGCCTGCGCTGACGTTTGGTGCTAAATCCTATCACGAAACCCAAAAGGAGCACTCCGGCGCCGCTTAAAAACCACTTGATATTCTGTTGTAACAACAGGCTTGTTAATTCTTCTTCCAATTTTTTAGCTTTTTTTGTCTGTTCGATAAGTTTTGACGAAGCCTTTCCATAATTAGACTTTAGTTCAAGAAATTCGGCTGACTCTTTTTTTAAGGTTTCGTAAGATGATTTAATTTTATTTGATATTTCTTTGTTTGTTTTAAGTTCTGAATTCAGTTTCTTATTTTCTTTCTTATAGACCTTGTTTTCTTCAATCATAGAGGCAGCTTGATTCTTAAACGCGTTATGTTTTTTTTCCAATCTTTCAAGAATCAGTCCATCCGGTTCTTTAGATTTGAGGAAGCGGCTGAGAACCCATCCTTCCTTTCCGTTTTTGATTCGAACAAGAAACCAGTCCTTATCTGGCTCCTCTGTCTTAAGCACCTCAACTCTTTCGCCTGATTTAATCATTGCTACTATCTTGTGAGCAATTCCCGGCCCAGTTCTGACCGTTATTTTAACAATATCATCAATATACATGGTTTCAGCATGCACTGCTGTAGAAAATAAGACTATGAAAAAAACAATAAATCTTTTCATTTGCGGTATTCTCCATAAAAATTGTAAATTAGCACTCAAGTTTTGTACCCTTAATTCCTGTCCATGCCAAACGGGTAAAGGGCTTAGTAAAGGTTCTTGTTGAAATTCCGTATTGAATAACGATTAAAATAGGTTTCTATTTTGCTTTGAAAATGTTTAATATGTCAATAATTTCTTTTAAAATTTCGGCACATATGATAATAAAATATAATTTTTCAATAAATTCTTGCTGTTTTTAGGGTGGCTGATATGGAAAAGTATCTTGATGAATTACCGTCCGTTGTTGAGGCGATAAAATCGATCAAGGAAATAATTATCGCTAATATAGTATTTATTGGACAGATACCTGCTCCTACTTTCAAGGAAAAAAGGCGGACCGATTTATTTATGGAAAGGTTGGCTGAGTTTCAGGTAGATGAATGTACAACCGATGCATACAGGAATCCCATTGGAATTATCAGGGGAACTTCTCCATCAAAGCCACCTGTTTTTGTCGTTGCACATCTGGACACGGTTTTTGAAAAAAATGTAGATCATAATTATACTGTCAGGAAAAAAAGAATAAAGGGAGTAGGCATTTTAGATAATTCATTGAGTATTGGGGTATTGGCTTCGTTGCCGGAAATTTTTAGAAAGCTGGATCTTCGTTTTGAATCAGATATTGTTCTTGCGGGAACTATACAATCATTAGGAAGGGGGAATTTGCGAGGCATCAGGCATCTCCTGAAAACGTGGAATACTCCCATAAGAGGTGCAATTTGCATGGAGGGTGTTGAACTTGGCAGACTTAATTATTATTCTGAAGGAATGATTAGATGTGAAGTTGAATGTGATATATCACCCACACCCGGACCGCTTCAGAAGTTCAAGTCAAATGCGATATTGATTTTAAATGAAGTTATAAATCAGATCATGGAGTTACGGCTACCTCAAAGACCACGTTCCAGAGTAATTATCGGTAAAATATCAGGCGGTTTCAAGCATGGAACTATAGCCGGTAAGGCAAAACTTGGCTTTGAGATTCAAAGTAATTCAGATAAAATGGTCAAAAGTATTTATAATGATATTAATGACATTATTGAAGACATAAGTCACCAGAATGAAATTGAGCTGAAGCTGAAAACTATAAGCAACCTGAGCGCAGCCAGTTTAAAATACAATCATCCCCTTGTAAAAAGTGCCGGCGCAATAATTGAAAGGTTGGGCCTAAAACCAATATGTGAACCAAGTGAATCTGAGCTGTCAATTCTTCTTGCACACAAAATACCGGCAGTTACACTTGGGATTACTCATGGAGAAAATATTCATCTTGAAAATGCTACGATGGAAATTGAACCAATGTATAAAGGGATCGCTCAGATTATTGGAGCAATTATGGCAATAGACAAAGGAGTTTGCGATGAATAGCAACTGGCTAAAAAAAAATACCTTTCATCATTCTGAATTCAAAGACATTAACCGTCTTGTTGAAGAAAAAAAAAAGAAAAAGATTAAAATATCTCTTTGTCTGCCTACTCTTAACGAAGAAAAGACTATTGCAAAAGAAATTATTATCATGAACTCGGAGTTGATGTCTCGCTATCAACTTCTTGATGAAATCGTGGTTATTGATTCAGGCTCAACAGATAGAACCATGGAAATAGCATCAACTTATGGCGCTGATGTATACAAAGCTAATGATATCCTGCCCAAACTTGAAAAGTTCAAGGGAAAGGGTGAAAATCTTTGGAAAGCTCTTTATATTACAAAAGGTGATATAATTGTTTATCTTGATGCTGATATAAAAAATATTCATCATAGATTTGTTTATGCTCTTGTAGGTCCGCTTCTTCTTTTTGATAATATCAAATATAGCAAGGCATATTATGACAGGCCCATTACCCTTGCCACAGGCAAGAAAAAAACCAGACCTACAGGCGGCGGGAGAGTCACGGAACTGGTAATAAGGCCTCTGTTCTCTCTTTTTTTCCCGGAGCTTACCCAGATACTACAGCCTCTTTCCGGCGAATATGCCGGTTACCGTGAACTCTTTGAGAAAATTCCCTTTCCAATCGGCTACGGCATTGAAACCAGTATAATTCTTGATACTTATGAAAAATGGGGACTCGATGTTATTGCTCAGGTAGATCTTGAAAGGCGGGTTCACAGGAATCAGGATACTAAATCATTGGGAAAAATGTCTTTTGTTATTCTGAAGACTTTTTGCAAGCGCCTTGAGAAGCTTGGTATGGCTGAATTAAAAAGCGAATTTTTTAACGAGATGATACAATACAAATTGGGAAATGACGGATACCAGCCAGATATTTATAAAGATAAGGGCTTTGAAAGGCCGCCGATTATAAAAATTCCCGAGTATAGAAAAAAATTCAAAGTAACCTGAAAATACACTCCTATCAGGTCTTTCCAAATACATTTCTATTAAGAATCTTTCTAAGAGTTCACGGCTTGAAACTTGAAATTGGAAAGTAGAAATTGGGGAGAGATTAAATTTGTATTGCACCCGGGAAGAACAGTATAAAAGCATGAAGGCCAAATTTCCAATTTCAATGTTCCGTGAACGCGTACGAATGTTTTTTTCTTGATAAAATTCCTTTTTTTTAATAAATTATTAGATATGGGTTATATATTTGATTTTAATGATGCCGTAAATTATGATCAGTGGTATGATCGACCACGAAACAGTTTTGCCGCCGACCTTGAATCCCGACTTATGCTGGATATGCTCAAGCCGATGGATGGAAATTCTCTTTTAGAAATAGGCTGTGGAACCGGTGCAAGTCTTCTCCCATTTTTAAACAAAGGACTACGGATTACAGGCATTGATCCATCTCAATATATGCTCGATATTGCTTTTAAAAAAGTTGGGCATCGTGTGGATCTACATCGCGGATTTGCCGAAGATCTGCCTTTTGATGATAATTCATTTAACTATGCCTGCTTTATAACAACTCTGGAATTTGTTGATGATCCCAGGAAGGCAATTGAAGAGGCCTGCAGGGTTGCAAAAGACAGAATTTTTATAGGCGTTCTTAATAGGTATGCTCTTAAGGGGATACAGTTGCGGCTTAAAGGGATATTTACCAAAAGCATTTACAACCGCGCGCAGTTTTTCAGTATCTGGGAATTAAAAAAAATTATCCGTGCCGTTTTGGGAGATGTCCCTATATCATGGAGAACTGTATGTCATTTTTTATCGGCATCAGGAAAAATCACCTCCAGAATAGAACGTTCGAGACTGATTCAAAGATGCCCGTTTGGGGCCTTCGCAGGCATTGTTTTTGCCCCGGTTCCCCGCTATATGACCAGACCGCTCTCAATTACTTGTCAAGCCAAGCCTACAACTAATGCATTAACAGGTTAAAAGAGGTCTTGAGCAAACCATGAAAATTAGAAATCGGAGTTAAGCAACTATGGAAGCATATCTTTACAAACCGCTTAATGAAAAAAAAGTTAAATGCAATCTTTGCAACCATCGTTGTGTGATTAAAAATGGCGGGCGCGGGATATGCGGTGTGCGTGAGAACCAGGAAGGAACTCTGAAGACCCTGGTTTATGGAAAGCTTATAGCAAGCAATATAGATCCTATTGAAAAAAAGCCTCTGTTCCATTTTTTCCCGGGGAGTCTGTCCTACTCTATAGCAACAGTTGGTTGCAACTTTAAATGTCTTTTCTGCCAGAATGCAGATATTTCGCAGATGCCGTCAGACCATAATGGCATGATAACCGGCGACTTATACACACCTGAAGATGTTGTGGACGCAGCAGTAAAAGGAAACTGCAAAAGCATAGCCTATACCTACACCGAGCCGACCATATACTTTGAATTTGCCTTTGATACTGCAAAACTGGCTCATGCAAAGGGGATCAAAAATGTTTTTGTAACAAATGGATACATGACTTCCGAAGCTCTTCAAATGATAAGCCCTTACCTGGATGCGGCAAATGTTGACTTAAAGGCATTTAATGCCTCCTTTTATAAAGATGTTGTTAAGGCCAGGCTGGAGCCTGTTAAGGAGACGTTGAAACTGATGAAGTCACTTGGTATTTTTGTTGAGGTAACCACTCTTCTTATTCCTGGGCTAAACGATGACAAGCATGAGCTTGAAATGCTGGCTGAATTTCTTGTAAAGTCTCTGGGTCCTGAAACACCATGGCATATAAGCAGGTTCCATCCGACATATAAGCTTTTAGACCGGCCTTCCACACCTATAGAAACACTTGTTATGGCCCGTGAGATCGGTATTAAATCGGGCTTGAGATATGTTTATACCGGCAATGTGCCGGGTGACGACGGCGAGAATACTTTCTGTTATAAATGTAAAAATATTCTTATTGACAGGTGGGGTTTTTATGTAAGCAAAAATCTGATAGAAAACGGTAAGTGCACACATTGTGGAGCGCATATAGATGGAGTAGGATTGTAATTTTGCTGGAACGGATTCTTACATACGGCAGGATGATAAAGTTCAGCCATACTGTATTTGCTCTTCCCTTTGCTTTTTCAGCCGTAATACTTGCCCAGCGCCGGCATCAGATGATTATATCAGATATTTTCTGGATTTTGCTTGCCATGATTGGAGCACGCTCCTCTGCCATGGGTTTTAACAGGATAGCTGATGTAAAGTTTGACACAAAGAATCCACGCACCTCAAAACGAGATATACCATCAGGAAGGCTTTCTTTATCTTCAGCAGTAGTATTTGTAATTTTCTTTTCAGGTCTCTTTATATTTTCTTCAGCAATGCTCGGAAAACTCTGCTTTTATCTTTCCTTTCCTATGCTTGTTGTACTTTTCTCTTATTCCTATACAAAAAGGTTTACCTGGCTTTCCCATATTTATCTGGGCTTCGCCATATCTCTTGCCCCTGCAGGTGCATGGATAGCCCTTGCCAAAACCTTTTCATGGTCTGTTCTTATTCTTTCATTTGCCCTCATGACCTATATCGCAGGCTTTGATATTCTTTATGCTTGTCAGGATATTGAATTTGACAAAAATGAAGGGCTTTTTTCCATACCTGCTCATTTTGGTGTACAAAAAGCACTTATAATTGCTTCTATTATACATCTTGCTTCTTTCTGTTTTTTCTTTCTGATCTATTTTGTATTTGATATGAACCTGATGTACTTCTTCGCAGTAGTTATAATCGGAATTTTATTAATTATTGAGCACAGGCTGGTTAAGCCGGACGATCTCAGCAATGTCAATTTTGCCTTTTTTCATATTAACAGCTTGATTTCCATAACTTTATTCCTGGGTATTCTGGCAGACGAGCTGGTCAGGCGGTGGATGTGAACAAAAAAATAGTAGTGGCAATATGCGGGGCTTCAGGGTCTATATACGGAATAAGACTTCTCAAAGCTCTTTTGAAAAATCCGGTAAACATATATCTTATAATATCAAGTGCCGGATATAAAGTCCTTGAGCATGAAACCAGCTACAGCGGTGAATCCTTTTCATCTTTTTTAAAGGACAAAGGCATTACATTTAACAAAAAAGCTCAATTATACACATATAATCAGGATGATTTTTTTGCTCCTCCTGCAAGCGGGTCATTCAGGAATGACGGCATGGTTATTGCCCCATGCTCAATGAAAACACTTGGAGCAATTGCAGCCGGTATAGCAGACAACCTCATTCACAGGGCTGCTGATGTAAATCTCAAAGAAAAACGTCCGTTGATCCTGCTGCCAAGGGAAACTCCTTTAAACATTATCCATTTGAAAAACATGTATGTGGGAGCCAAGGCCGGCGCAACCATCATGCCTCCATCCCCCTCATTTTATTCAAACCCGCAAAACATCTCCGACCTCGTAGATTCTGTAATTGCAAGGGTCCTCGACCATCTGAAAATTGAGCACGAGCTTGTTAAGGAGTGGGGGGCAACCGTCTAAAATTACAAATAGAATGAAAATCAAATGGATAATTATTATAGCGTCAGCTAAAAATCTATAAAGCATAACTAATTCAGAGGCCGGGAATCAGTATTCAGCAGTCAGTTTAGGAGAGGAGTATTGTCGAAAAGCCACAACCTCTTGAGATTGCGGCCAATTTTTTATAGATGGTGCCGAAGGGGAGACTCGAACTCCCACAGAGATACCCCCACTAGACCCTGAACCTAGCGCGTCTACCAGTTCCGCCACTTCGGCATAATCATAACGGCTTCGTAAAAAGTCCATTTTCTGCGTTGCGCTGCATCCTTTGTCGTTGATATAGACTTTCAGATAATTAATTTCACAAGGATAGAAGGAAAAAGGCGTATTAGTTATACGTCGACGACTGATAACGCAGTGAAATTATTTATCTGAAAGTCTATACGTAGCTATAAGTACGTCTCTCTCCTCAGGATTTGCGCGCCTTGAAACTGAAGCTTTTTACTTTGCCGTCTAAAATCATAATAAATTAAAGGTTGATTTTATTCAGAAGAAGTTCTATTTATTTCTTTTTTTTATTCTTGTCAAGTTCATTATTTTAAGCTCTAAGCAGGAAAGTTAGGAATGATAATAATTGAAGATATAAATAAGATAACAAAACCATACAAAAATGCTGTTATTACAATAGGTAATTTTGATGGCGTACATCTTGGACATCAGGCTCTTTTTCATAATCTGATTGAAAAAGCTATAGCACTTAATGGTACATCAATCGCTATGACTTTTGAACCCCATCCTATCAGAGTATTAAAAAAAAATAATCATCCCCCTCTTATTACCCTTTACGAACAAAAGGTAGAACTCATAGAAAAGGCCGGCCTTGATGTTCTTATTTGCATTCCCTTTACACAGGAGTTTGCAGCCATACCCGCGAAGGAATTCCTGGAAGATATCCTTGTCAAGCGCATTGGGATTAAGGCAATTGCGGTGGGCAAAGATTATACTTTCGGGAAAAATCGTGAGGGGAATTTAGGCCTGCTAAAAACTTTGGGGAACCAATGTGGTTTTGAAGTAATCGTAATAGACGAGTTGTATATATCAAACACCTATCCTGAAAGAATCAGCAGCACAAAAATACGTGAACTGGTCATGGCCGGAAAAGTTGCTGAATCCAAAAAACTATTGGGCAGGTATTACCAGATAAGAGGAAAAGTCGAGGTTGGACGTGACAGAGGGGGAAAACTCCTTGGATTCCCCACTGCTAATATAAATCTATATGATGAACTGAAGCCAAAAATTGGAGTATATGCTGTTATAGTCGAATGCGAGGGGGAAAATTTTAAAGGAGTGGCAAATATCGGTTATAGCCCTACTTTTGATGATTATATCTTTACTGTTGAGGCTCATATACTTGACTTTAAAGAAAATATTTACGGTCAGAAAATTCGTGTCAACTTTATAGATAGATTAAGGGATGAAAAAAAGTTCTCAAATATTTCAGAACTATCAGAACAAATCAAAAAAGATATAATAAAAGCACGCAAGCTCCTATCCTAATCCGGATAAACTAGAAGCGAATTGAAGATTGAAAATTGAAAAAAAAAGCAAAAATTTCTCTTATAATAGGTATTGTAATTTCAATTGCTGCATTCTATTTTGCTTTTAAAAATGTTCCATTTAATGAACTTATAGAATACCTGTCATCAATTAATTATTTATGGTTATTTCCATCTGTATTTGTTGTTTTTATAAGTTTTTCATTAAGAGCATTTCGATGGATGCTTATATTGGAACCGGTCTGCAAAGTCAGCTTCTGGAAAGCATTTCATCCTTTGATGATAGGTTTTATGTTAAACTGCATCCTTCCGGGCAGGGTCGGCGAGGTGGCGCGACCAGCTATTCTGCAAAAAAAGGAAAAGGTTCCCTTTTCAACGGGCCTTGCAACGGTTGTGGTTGAACGTATATTTGACTCAAGTATTCTCATCATTCTTTTTGGAGCAATGCTTGCGTATATAGATATAGATCCCCAGCTTAGTATTTCTTTTGGGAAATATAATCTGAACGGTGAAACCCTGATCAGCATTAGCGGAAATCTTTTCAAATTAATGATTATACTTATAGCCGGAATCATGCTTTTTAGTTTTAGCTCAATCCGAAAAGGTATAAAATGGACAATCAATAAAATCCCCTTGCTTTTTTCATTAACAAGCCTTTCATTAAAAAACAAAATTCAAAAATTCTGTGCCTCTTTGATATGCTTTGTAGATAACCTCTCAACTGGTTTTTCCTTTATTAACTATCCCAAAAAAATATGCATTTGTATTGGGCTCTCTTTTATTATATGGGTGTTATCAGCCTTTTCTCTCTATATCATAGCTCTTGGTTGCCCAGGCATAAGGCTGTCATATCTTGAACTATTTGCAGTCATGATTATTATATGTTTTTTTATAGCTCTTCCATCTGTCCCTGGTTTCTGGGGTATATGGGAAGCAGGAGGTGTTTTCGCACTGTCCCTTTTCGGCATCTCGGCAAAAGAAGCTGCCGGCTTTACTCTGGCTAGCCATGCAATCCAAATATTTCCGGTAATAATTATAGGAGTTATATCCGCAACGCTTTCAGGTGTTGATTTGGGGAAAATCTATTATAATGCCAATGCTTAATATTTTAACATATCCCGACAAATTTTTAGGACAGCCTGCTAAACCTGTTAAAAATATAGATGGAACGACTCAGAAGATTATTGAAGACATGTCTTTTACAATGTATAATTCAAAAGGTGTCGGGCTGGCTGCAATACAGGTAGGATTCGATAAAAGTCTAATCCTCTATGATGTATCATCACAGTGCGAAGAAAAAAGATCTCTTCAGATTCTTATAAATCCAAGGATTATCGAAAGCAATGGTCGTATAATATCAGAAAAGGAAGGTTGTCTCAGCGTTCCGGATCTAAGGGCAGACGTAAAACGTGCAGAATCCATACTGGTTGAAGCTTTCGATAGAGAAGGTAAGCCCATGAGAATTGATGCTGAAGGATACCTTGCTATAGTCTTGCAACATGAAATTGATCATTTAAACGGAATTTTATTTATAGACCATATAAGCGCATTAAAAAGAGAACTTTATAAAAGACGTATAAAAAAGCAATTGAGAAAATAGTGATGGCGTCGTAAAAAGTCCCATCTACTGCGTTGCAGTGATTTTTCAGACTCTCAACATACTATATGTATGCCTTCGATCCTAAAAAATCACTACGCCTTGTATATGAAACTTTTTACTTAGCCATCTATAGTTAACTTCATGATTTTTTACGAGTTTATAAAATAGTGAATAATCGAAAGCTTAAAATCATCTTTATGGGAACTCCAGAGTTTGCTGTCCCTTCCCTAAAGGAATTAAACAAAAACCACTATGATGTGGTATTAGTTGTAACTCAACCTGATCGCCCAAAGGGACGAGGCCGCAAAGTAATTTCTCCTCCTGTTAAAGAAACCGCAATAGGTCTAGGATATGAAGTAATCCAACCCGTATCCATTAAGACAGATAATTTTAAAGAAATTGTACGAAAGCTTAAACCAGATATATTTGTTGTGGCAGCATATGGTCATATTCTCACAAAAAATATACTTGAAATGCCAAGAATAGGTTCAATTAACATTCATGCATCTCTACTTCCAAAATATCGTGGTTCAGCGCCAATTCAGTGGGCTGTTATAAACAGGGAAAGAGAGACCGGAGTAACAACAATGTTTATGGATGAGGGCTTGGACACAGGAGATATACTTCTTTCTGCGAAATTGAAAATTGCCACGGATGACACATCGGCAACGCTTCATGACCGCCTGGCAAAACTTGGCGCTCATCTTCTTATAAAAACAATAAAAGCTATAGAGGCTGAAGAGTTAAAGCCCATCCCGCAGGACCACAAGAAGGCTACATATGCACCATTGCTTAAAAAAAATGATGGGCACATAAACTGGAAAAAGTCTGCTGAAGATATTGAGGCATTTATACGAGGAATTACTCCATGGCCTGGTGCCTTTACGTTTTACGGCGATAAACGTCTTAAAATCTTTGCGGCCAGGCCGATCTTAACGGATATCACCGCCCGGCCGGGAACAGTAATAAAATGCTTCACAGATGAACTCAGGATCGCAACGGGTAAAGGAACTCTGTCTATTTTAAAAATTCAGGGCGAATCAGGCAAGCAGCTATCTATTAGAGACTTTTTGCGCGGGCATTCAATAGCTCCCGGAACGATTTTAAACTGATATAGACTTTCAGATAATTAATTTCACTGACGTTATCAGTCGTCGACGTATAACTAATACGCCTTCCTCCTTCTAACCTTGTGAAATGAATTATCTGAAAGTCTATAGTACCTGAATCGTGCAAAATTCAGGTATTAATCAAGGGTGCCCCGTATCATTCCAAATGTTCTTTTTCCGTTGTTTGATTTTTGATTAATTTCATAAAAGTTGACACGGAAACAAAACAAGCCGAGAAAATTGATGACGCGAGCAGACTGTTCAGTAACAACAGAATTTCAATTTGAACCCAAGTTGGAATACCTTTGGCGGACAATTTGAGAAAGGAGTAAAGCGTTGGCGCCACCTTGGCTAGAATACCCAATGGAAACGCGATAATACTCATAAGCAGGTAAGCAAGATGATTAATCACATGAAATTCCGACAAAAGCGGTGATTGAGTGCCTGATAGTCGAGTTGAGATGCAAAACGGAGTTAGAATGCTTGAGAGAAGAAAATGAAAGATGGCAATAGTTATCGCCATTTTCAAAAATCGTTTAAGGAAATTTTTCATTCTGTTTGCGCTCAATCAGGGTCTAAAAATGCTTATAAAAAATAGTATAATATATAACTTCTAATGGGTCAACTTACATTGAAAGAAACATATATGGCAGAACACTTAATTTTTGGACTTTTTACAAAGCCATCACTCATAACATAATGAAAATTATAAGCATCAAATCATATAGCAATGGTTATACCGGAATCGTTGAAGAAGATAACAAATATGTATTATTCAACCTTTCAAAAAAAGGAAAATTAAAAAAAATAAATGAATACAATAAAGAGAAATATGTTGATTACAATCATTTTGTGGGGATGATGAGTAAATTTATACCTCATGGTTCTTTCCTTAAAGAGCCGGTTAAAGTAGAGTCAATAACCATTGAAGAACTTGACAGGGTCTTTTCGATGATAAAATAATCAGATGACAATCTTATAAACTAATGTCCCCAACCCTGTCTGATGAAAAAGGATATTATTATGTCTAATATTGTATCAATGGAAACCATTGTCAGTAAAATTTATATGATACGCGGTTTAAAGGTCATGCTTGACAGGGACCTTGCTGAACTCTATGGGGTTGAAACAAAACAACTCAAAAGAGCGGTAAGAAGAAACATTGATCGCTTTCCTTCTGATTTTATGTTCGATCTTACAAAAAAGGAGTTGGAGTATTGGAGGTGCCAAATTGGCACCTCCAATAGTGATAAGATGGGATTGAGGTATAAACCCATGGCCTTTACCGAACAGGGTGTAGCTATGCTTTCAAGTGTTCTCAACAGCAAACGCGCTATTCAAGTAAATATACAAATAATAAGAACTTTCACAAAACTTCGACACGCGTTATTAGATAATGAGAACCTCCAAAAAGAACTTGAAGAGTTAAAACAGATCACTGATGAACGCTTTCAAATTGTTTTTGAGACGTTAGATCAATTAATAAATATTGAAAATGAGCCAAAGAAAAAAATCGGCTTTACAGTAAAAGAAAAACGCAGTTCATATGGCAAACCAAAGAAAATGTAATTTGATTATATTATCTGAGGGGTTACCTGCACATAGAGGGGATATCTATCGAGGTTAAAGGTTCAGGATGAAACTCGAGGAAAGTATAAAACGTTTGCAAGAAACCATCCGTTATCTTTCTGTTGAGATAGGCCCACGAAGTTACAATGACCACGAAAAGCTCTATCAGGTTGCAGAATATATATCCAGCCGGTTTAAAGAATATGGCTGTCATGTTAATGATCAATCTTTTGTGTTTCGAGGAAATACTTATCGAAATATTATTGGCAGCATACCTGGATCAAACAAAGAAGAAAGGATAGTTGTACTGGGAGCTCATTACGATACAGTTGCGGGCAGTCCTGGA
>JAUWFS010000185.1:0-6765 GCA_030606805.1 Deltaproteobacteria bacterium | reverse complement strand
AGGCAGCGGGCAATTAAATTTAAGAACGTCTGAAACTCGCGCATAAGTGAGCCTAAAGAAAAAAGAGTATTAATATCAGTTAGAAAAATAGAACGTTATGGCTTGAGTTTATCCTTTTAACAAAAATATACAAAAGTGCCTTTTTTTTCTTAATGCTCACTAATACGCTCAAACAGTCAGCCGTTTTAAATTTAAATGCCCGCCACCTCTGGTTGTTAACAAGTTACTTTTGAGTTTTCAAATTTCTGAATAATTGTTTATAATAATATTATTGAAAAAACTTGACACAAATATAAATTGTAAATACAAAAACTCTTTTTAAAGCTTTTAAAAGGGTTGAAAATGAAATTATCAGTACCTGATTATATATTAGCGATAAAGCCTTATTCTCCTGGCAAACCTCTTGAGGAGCTTGAGAGAGAATATGGTATTAGCGATTCTATCAAGCTTGCATCTAATGAAAATCCATTGGGGCCGTCTCCTTTGGCTGTAAAAGCTATTCAGGATGCGATAGGAAATCTGAACCGTTATCCAGATGGAAGCGGGCATGATCTGGTAAAAAATATTGCTGAAAAGCTTGGCGTTGCAACCGGAAACATTGTTTTAGGAAACGGTTCCGATGAGATTATCGGTATGATTACACGTGCCTTGCTGTGTCCGGGCGATGAGGCAATAATGCCTTATCCTTCATTTCTTATGTACAATATAATGATATGCTGTGCCGGAGCAACACCTGTACAGGTTCCATTAAAGTCTTTTTGTGTTGACCTGGATGGAATCAGGGACAGAATTTCATCCAGAACGCGCATGATTTTTATATGCAATCCTAATAATCCTACCGGAACCGTTGTATCAAAAAAAGATTTTAAAGACTTTCTTCAAAGCATTCCTGATGGAGTTCTGATAGTAGTGGATGAAGCTTATATTGAATTTGTACGGGATAAAAATTGTGTTAGAAGTATTGATTACCTTGATTCCGGTATTGCATTGGTTATACTTAGAACATTTTCAAAAGCTTATGGCCTGGCCGGCCTCAGAATAGGCTACGGTATTATGCCGCAAGAAATAGCGAGCCTGCTGAACAGAGTCAGGCAGCCTTTTAACGCAAATTCATTAGCACAGGTTGGTGCAGGCGCTGCGATAGAAGACAAAGCTTTTTTGGGAAAAACTTTATCTCTTGTTCACGAAGGTCTTGATTTTTTATACGAATCCCTTGACAGGATGAATATTAAATATTTTCCGACACAGGCAAACTTTTTTTTAATAGACGTTGGTAAAAATGCTGACGAGGTTTTTGAAAAAATGCTCAGGCAGGGCGTTATTGTTCGTTCAATGACATCGTATGGATATCCCAACTTTATAAGAATAAATGTTGGTCTGCATGAAGAAAATGTCCGTTTTTTAAATGCGCTTGAAAAAATAATTTAATGAAACGTCTTCTCATTACAATAGATGGCCCGGCAGGTGCCGGCAAAACAACTTTAAGCCGCAAAATTGCTGATCGCCTTAATTACAAATATATTGACACTGGCGCACTTTACAGAGGTGTTGCATTTGAGGCAAAATTTGCAGGGGTAAGCCAGTATGATGATACAGGTCTTGAGAATTTATGCAGCACCCTTAATTTAAATTTTGTAAAAGATGAAAGAGGCTTGCGCCTTTTGTCTAATAATTCAGATATTACTGATCAAATCAGGACTCCTGAAATATCGATGATGGCGTCGGCAGTTTCAGCAAGGCCGGTGGTAAGAAAATATCTTTTGGATTTGCAAAGGAATCTGGGCAGAGAAAAAGGAGTTGTATTCGAGGGACGTGACATGGGAACTGTTGTGTTTCCTGATGCTGATAAAAAGTTTTATTTAGATGCATCACAAAAAGTAAGGGCAATAAGGCGTTATCAAGAATTAGAATCAAAAACTTTCCAGATACTTGAGGACGTTGAAAAAGAAATCGGGCTTCGAGATGAGAATGACAGAAAAAGAGAAGTGGCGCCGATGAAACCGGCTGATGATGCGGTAATAATAGATTCTACCGATCTTTCCGCTAATGATGTGGTTAAGATGATGCTGGACTATATTCTTAACTAAAGCGCCTAAAGAAAAGACAGTGCCTAAAGTGCCTAAAATGAGCTAAAGTGCCTAAAGTTGTGGTACGCCTTCGGCGCGCTAATTGATAATCCAAAACTACAGGAGTTTGCCATCTTATGTATTAATGGCTTAAGGAATATATAAAATGGCAGAATTCCTTAACTTTAGGCATTTTAGGCACTTTAGCTCACTTTAGGCACTTCTATGTTATGTAATCGTACAGGTTGAAAAAAGTGTCAACTACTTTCGACCTATTTTGAAAGATGTCAAATTAATCGTTGTTTTTTGATAGTTAGTTTGTTATAAAAAGAAGGTTATGCTATTATTTAAATAGCAGTATTAAAAAATTGGTCAAGGGGGTATTTTGTTTCATGGATAATTCTTTAAAAAACGATTCAGCCGAACATCATCCTGGCGAGGAGGATTTGTCAGGGGTGGCGGTTGCACAACAAAACGAAGAAGAGGTTGATTTAGATAAAGCTGTTGATGATAATACATCGGAAGATGTTCAGGGTGCCGGTATGGAAAATTTGATGGATATGTATGAAGAAAGCTTCAAGCGTTTTGCTGAAGGTGAAGTTGTTACCGGCAGAATAATATCAGTTGATAAGGATTATGTTCTCGTTGATATAGGGTATAAATCAGAAGGGCAGATACGCATTAATGAATTTAAAGATGAAAAGGGTGAGATACACGTCAACATGGGTGACGATGTAGAAGTAATGGTTGAATTCTGGGATGAAGATGAAGAGCGTGTCATCCTCTCCAAAGAAAAGGCGGCCAAGGTTAAGGTTTGGGAAGAAATAAAGAAAACTTATGATGAAGATGGAACAGTTGAAGGCGTTATTTTAACTCGTGTAAAAGGCGGTTTTTCAGTTGATATAGGAGTTCAGGCATTTTTACCTGGCTCACAGGCGGATTTGAGGCCTATTCGCAACCTTGACGATTTGGTCGGTAAGAAATTAGAATTCAAAATGTTAAAGTATAACAGAAAACGAAGTAATATAGTTTTATCAAGGCGGGCTATTCTTGAGCATGAGCGTGAGGCTAAAAGGGCTTCAACCCTGGAAGCTATTCATGAAGATAAAGTTGTTGATGGAGTTGTAAAAAATATTACCGAATATGGTGTATTCGTTGATCTGGGCGGTGTGGACGGTCTTCTTCATATAACAGATATTTCATGGGGGCGTGTTAAACATCCATCTGAACTTTTTTCGGTTGGCGATAAGATAACCGTAAAGATTCTCAGCCTTGATATGGAGAGGGAAAGAGTATCTTTGGGCATGAAACAACTTGTCGAGGACCCCTGGCTGGCTGCTGTAGAAAAATATCCACTGGCTTCACGTATAACAGGGAAGGTTGTGAGTTTGACGGATTACGGAGCATTTGTTGAACTGGAAGAGGGTATCGAAGGCCTGATTCACGTTTCTGAAATGTCATGGACGAGAAAGATTCGCCATCCCTCCAAGGTTGTTTCTATTGGAGATATGGTTGATGCAGTTGTTCTGGATATTAAACCGGAAAACAGGCGTATTTCTCTTGGAATGAAGCAAGTTGTTCCAAATCCATGGGATGTAATCAGTGAGAAATATCCAACCGGCACAACTATTGAAGGCAAGATCAAGAATATAACGGATTTTGGGCTTTTTATCGGTATTGATGAAGGAATAGACGGCCTTGTACATATCTCCGATATTTCCTGGACAAAGCGTATTAAACACCCATCTGAGTTATACAAGAAAGGCGATGTGATTCAGGCTATAGTCCTTGATATCGAAAAGGAGAATGAAAGATTTTCTCTGGGTATCAAACAACTGCAAAGTGATCCCTGGAAAACTGTAGCAGAGCGTTATGTGGTCGGCAAGGAGATAGCGGGCACAGTTACTAATATTACCGATTTTGGAGTTTTTGTTGAACTTGAAGAAGGAATTGAAGGCCTCGTTCATGTATCTGAAATCAGTAAGGAAAAAATAAAAACTCCGGTCGGCAAGTTTGATGTAGGCGATGTTATAACTGCCAGGGTCATGAATATAAATAGTGAAGAAAGAAGAATAGGTCTTTCAGTTAAACGGCTTGAGGTTGATGATGAGCATGGTCTTCTAAGCGAATATGTAAACAACGCGAGGCCTGCAACTTCAACTTTTGGAGAAATTTTGCGTGAGAATCTTCAAGACAAGTTGAACGGGAATTAAATTTATAATGGTTAACGGTTCACAGTTCACAGTTTACGGTAAACACCCCTTAACCTCATATGAAATATTAACCCTAAATTGAGCGGTTTTTTACTCGACCTGCATCAATTTTCTTGCGCATCAAGATCTTGGCACATTTCTTTGCAAAAAATTGCTCAACTTAGTTCTCACACTTGCCTGCTGCAGGCAGGACTGGAGCCTCCGGCTGATATGTTTTGATCAGCCGTTAACTGTAAACTGTTAACCGTGAACGATTACTTTAAAATTATATTATGTTTTCTCGCAGACACCCATATCTTTTTTTTATCCTGATATTTACATCTGTAACATCTGTTGCAATTATTGGATTATCTCTGCTTTTTATGCTTAGTACAAGAGATGCTGAATTTGAATTTGGAGAAAAAGTCGGCGTTATAGAGATAATCGGTGCTATAGCGGATTCAAAAGATATAATTCATAATCTTAAGCGCTTCCGTGAGGATGATTCCGTCAAGGCCATAGTTGTTAGAATTGATTCGCCAGGTGGTGGAGTGGGGGCTTCACAGGAAATTTTCAGGGAGATAAGAAAGACTTCTGAAAGCAAAAAGATTATAGCTTCTCTTGGTGGCGTGGCTGCTTCCGGAGGTTATTATATTGCGGCCGGTGCAGACGGCATTGTTGCAAATCAGGGCACCATAACCGGCAGTATAGGTGTCATTATGGGATATTCAAATTTTCAGGAGCTGCTTAAAAAAATAGGCCTGGTTCCTGTTGTTATCAAAAGCGGTGAGTACAAGGATATAGGATCTCCGGTCAGAGAGATGACCAAAAAGGAAGAAGAAATTCTGCGTAATCTTGCGAATCAAATTCATAGACAATTCATTAAGGCCATTGCCGAAGGAAGAGGGATAGAGCAGTCAAAAGTAGAAAAATTTGCTGATGGACGGATATTTTCAGGAGAAGAGGCAAAAAAACTAGGCCTTGTTGATCGTTTTGGAAATCTTGAGGATGCGATAGAATGGGCAGGACGTATGGGGGGAATAAAAGGGAAGGTATCGGCAGTTTATCCTCCAGAGAAGAAGTTTTCTGTTTTAAAATATCTTGTGAATTCATCCTTAAGGGAGGTTGCAAACCGTTTTATCAATCCACGTTTGTTTGCAAAGTATTTTTATAGCCCTGCAGGATGCAGCGAAAATTAAAAGCAAAGCGCTTTACTCAAAAGCGCTCACATCGCCCAAGCCTTTTCGTATGATTTCAGGCATATCGTTTATCAAAGATATTATACTGGAAGGCTGTCCCGGGATAGGCGTTTCCCCGTCAATTACAAAATCTATTCTGGATTGAAAAAAATCATGAATAAGTGATGGGTCATTAAGAATTGAACCATCAGGCGTGGTTGCACTAGTGGTAATAATTGGATTGCCTAATTCTTCAACCAGCGCTAAGCAAATGGCATTGTCAGGCACACGAATTCCAGCGGTTTTTCGTTTGGTCAACATTATTTTAGGAACAAGTTTCGAACCTTCGAGAATAAAAGTATAAGGGCCCGGCAAAAGTCGCTTCATATTATTGTAGGCATAATTTGAAACTTTTGCATAATGGCTTATATTTTTAAGCCCTGAGCAAATAAAACTGAAAGGCTTGCTTTTATTGCGCTGTTTTAACTGGTATATTTTTTCAATAGCCTTTTTATTCATTATATCGCAACCTATCCCGTAATAGGTATCAGTCGGATAGGCGATTATACCACCTCTTTTGAGATGTTCGACAACCCTGCAAATTAGTCGTGTCTGCGGATTTTTGGAGTTTATTTCTATTAGCATAATATTCTCAAATAAATAGTTCGGTCTTTATTTATTTGTGTTTTATTTCATTGTCAAGAAAGCAAATAAATGATAGTTAAAAGCAGTTCACGGTTGTCGGTTTACAGTTAACAGTTTTAAGTTGGTATAGACTATTTTGATCAACCGTGAACCGTGAACCGTGAACCGTGAACCGTAAACCGTGAACCGTTACTTAATTAATAATTTCTGGAGAAATTTATGATCAAAATACCACCTGAAGAGGCATATTCTTTTGATGATGTTTTGCTGATTCCCGGCTATTCTGATGTATTGCCCAAAGATGTGAATGTTAGTACCCGTTTGACTAAAAACCTTACCTTAAATATCCCTATCGTCAGCGCTGCCATGGATACCGTAACTGAGGCCAGAACATCTATAGGTATGGCGCGAGAGGGGGGATTGGGTTTTATACATCGAAACATGAGTATAAGAAGTCAGGTTTTGGAGGTAGATAAAGTAAAAAAATCGGAAAGCGGTATGATTATTGATCCGGTTACGGTTCATCCTGACCAGCCGGTCCACGAGGTGCTTAAGCTTATGGAGGAGTACCGCATTTCCGGACTTCCTGTTACAAAAGAAGATCAACTGGTCGGCATTGTGACAAACAGGGATTTGAGATTCGAGACCAATATGGAGAAAAAGGTTTCAGAAGTAATGACCAGG
>JAUWFS010000108.1:0-11021 GCA_030606805.1 Deltaproteobacteria bacterium | reverse complement strand
GATTTATTGGATGAGCTGGAACATAACATAAATACAATCCATAATGTCGGGCTTGAATTTTCGATGCATGAAGAATCAGGCCGGAGTATAATAAAAGTTGTTGAAAAAGATACCGGAGATTTGATTAGACAGATTCCGCCTGAAGATGTTTTGGATCTGATTATCAGAATGGGCGATGTGTTGGGCATTCTTTTTGATGAAAGGGTTTGATAAATTTTCAGAAGATAGGATATTTGTGAGAATATAGGTTGTTATGGATGGCCATCTGAACAGCTTCACATCTTTGCGTGTTAATAAGAAGCGGACCAATCAAATTGGCTGTTATCTTATCAGTCGCCCCATTAGAGGTGGAGGTATTCACCACCACATAAAGTTTCAAATTCTCTTCCCCATCCGCCTCCCACGACATTTCCTTAAGCGTCGGTTTCAGATCGACAGAATAATCAGGCTTAAAAAGATAAGGATTAATGATCACAAAGGCTAGGGCTGGGTCATCCACACACTGGTACCAGTAAAAGGGCTGCGTTTCTTTACTCTCCAGAATAATAAAGCGTTTCCTTCCCTGAAAGCCGAGCATGCCGGCCGGCATGGTGATGATCTTTTCTTCTTCAATCTGAATCGTCCCAAACTTTGTGGTTTCTATTTTCAATGCCTTACTCCTTAAAACCTTTTTTTCGCCAGAAACGAGCTGCTTTTGCAACATCAGTGGAAATTCCTTGAGATGAGTTGAGGTTCTCTTCCCGGATCCTCTCATAGACCTCATGCCTGAGGATAGATATTTGCCTTGGGGCCTCAATCCCCAGCCTTACACTTCCTCTGTTGATCTCAATAACACTGACAATAATATCATCGCTAATGTTAATCCGTTCACCTACTTTTCTTGTCAGTACAAGCACATGCCCTCCTTGGCGGCAATTTTGAATACTCAGGTGGATAGACTGAAGGCTGAAGTATAGACTTTCAGATAAATAATTTCACTGTGTTATCAGTCGTCGACGTATAACTAATACGCCTTCCTCCTTCTGGCCTTGTGAAATTAATTATCTGAAAGTCTATATCAATTATCTCGCAACGCTCGAATTAAGCTATTCAGCCCCACAGTAATTTATTTCATACTTTCAATCCGCTTTTGCCGACTTACAATTTCAGTAATGCGAATACCATATTTTCCTTTATCAACTACTACCTCTCCTTTGGCAATCAACTTTGAGTTAGCCAGTATACGCAAGGTTTCACCTTCAAATTCTTCCAGCTTAATAACCGATCCTTGACCAACTCTAAGCAAATCATCTATCTTCATCTCAGTTCGGCCCAGTTCAATCGTCACCTCTAAAGGAATGTCAAGGATAAACCCAAGCCTACTGTCAATCTCATCCACACCGGCTGAACCCTTGTTATCGACAGCATCATTTATAGTCTTTGTTTGATCGTTAATCTCAGGAGAAGCTTTTTCATCAACAGAATCTTTTATGGTGCCTGGCTTATCTAAAACTTCAGCAACATTGTCATCAGCGGAATCTTGCATGCTCTGAAGTAAATTATCTATGTCTTCCTGAGAGTCAACAGCATCACCGGCATCACTTTCGGTCTGAGAAGGAATGTTTGTGCTTTCATCTATCTTTACGCAAACTTCAAGGAAGATATCATATTCCATGCAACGAAAAACAAAGCGTTCGTATCTATCCATATTCAGTATTTCAATCGCAAAATTGTTTCCGGTCGTTATCGAAGGAACAGAGATAACTGTGTTTAAACCTGAGTCACAAAAACCCGCTTTTAAATTACCGGCGATAATATTGGTTGCTTCGCCAACCAGATCTTTAACATCTTCTTCACTTTCAATTTCCTCCAGCTTTATGCCCAGCATTTTTACGGTCATTATGCGGGCAAGGTCATAACTCGTCTGTATATTTAAACTACCTGTCACAGATCCTGCAAAATTGATTAATCCCATAATTTGAAGATCGTCAGAATCTGATTTTGAAACTTTTTCGGAGAGTTCCAGATCTAAATCAAGCATTGTTTTAAAAAATTCTATTGCCGAATCACCGGAGGTTGATATTATGTCCAACCTCTTAAATTTATGGATATCTATGCCCGTGAGTTGTCTTTGTGCTTCAGAGTCGATATTAGCAGCAGCTTTTATGCATACTTCCACGAAGAATTTATGATCCTGGTAATGAAAAGTGAAAAATTCATACCGTTCCATGTTCAATGTTTCAATCACAAAATCGTTTCCGGTCGTTATCGAAGGAATAGAAATCTCACTGGACAATCCAAGGTCACTAAGAGCCGACTTCAAACTGCCGCCAACTATATTACATGCTTCACGAATCACATCTTTGACCTCTTCTTCGCTCTCAATTTCTTCCAACTCAATGCCCATCATGGCTGCTGTCATCAAGCGGGCAAAGACATCACTTACCTGAATAGCCATAGTCCCCATTACATCTCCTGCCAAACTCAATGATCCTGTCATTCGAAAACCATCCAGGCCTGTCTCCGAATCTGTCTCATAAAGTTCCACTTTCATTGAAAGCATTGTGTCGAACAGGTTAATTACTGATTCTGCAACCGAGGTTTTCATATCAAATGCGGTAATTTTTTCCATACAACTTTCCTTTTAACTATACCTCGAAAGGCCACAACTTGCGATTTTTCGCTGGCCCTGAACATCAATAGCTGTGTTGCTCAGGCAGATGGTAGGGGCACGATGCATCGTGCCCCTACTATTTCGCGCCTTCGCGCCTTGCTCTTGATGCGCAAGAGATTGGTGCAGATCGAGTAAAAAATCGCTCAATTTAGTTTTAGTAGGTTTTAGAAATTCGGTTCGGACAACAGATTATCAAGCTGTGCCCTTTAATGGGTGACACCATTATGCACAGGTAATTTTGAGTGAATCCCTTAGAGTTCAATTTCCATTCCTTCGCGAGCAAAAAAGATATCTGTGTCACCGGTATGATCTCGGCTGCAATATTTCTCGGCCAGCTCACCCATCTGCTCATCAGTTCGTATGGGCTCATGGTGAAACAGGGCCAAACGTTTGGCCCCGGCCTGTTTCGCCGTAGCGATGGCATATTCACATGAAGAATGCCCCCAGCCGATCTTAGAGGACTCGTATTCTTCCTGGGTGTATTGAGCGTCGTAAATTAGGAGGTCGGCCCCGGCAGTAAATTTTTCCACTCGCTGATTTTCTGTCCTGGCCGCCTGGTCGCCTTCGTGGGCCATGGCCTCATTATAGGATGGGTCATCAAGGTCGGTGCAGAAAACATTCTGAAAGGGTTCCGTATCATAGGCAGTGCAGAAAACCTTGTCACGATATTCGAAACGATAGCCGAGGCAAAGGAGGGGATGGTTGAGATACTTGGTGGTGAGAATAATCCCGTCGCCAAGATCAAATTGGTCTTCCTTTAGATTGATGTATTCTATTTCTGAGGCAAGTTCCGTCCGGCGTACTGGAAAATAACGATAGGTCAACTGCCCACCCACACTATCTTCAAGGGAATTATCTTCATAGCTGACCGGCCCGTAAATCTTAAGTTTCGTCCCAGGAATATAACCTGGCGTGAAAAATGGAAATCCCATAATGTGGTCCCAATGGGTGTGGGTCAGAAAGATTTCTGTTTTTATCGGACCCCTGGGAAGGTCATTGGCCATCATATAGTTGCCCAGCTCTCTGATGCCGGAGCCTGCATCAATAATAATAAGCCTATTCGATTCCACAAATCTTAATTCAATACAGGCTGTGTTTCCGCCATATTTTATGGTATAAGGGCCTGGGCAGGGTATGGAACCCCTTACCCCCCAGAATTTTACTTTCATCAGGCTACTCCTTTTGGGTGAGTTGCAGAAAAATCCTGGCTTTTTCTATCTCGCCCATGACAGTTTCTCGAAGGTCTAAAAGAGCAGACCAGCTAATTCCAATCTGTTCGAGAAGATGAGTTGCTTGTGGGTCCTCAGGAAAACGATCTCCGGATGAGCCTACCTCAAGAAAATTGGCATAAGTATTTGCCAATGCCACAATTGCGACCATTTGGTGGTTTTCCTCCCTCGCCTCAACCACCTTGTGGTGATGGCAAAGTGAATCAGTTATCGTTTTACTCAACCCCCATTTTTCAGCAATCATACCTCCAACCATACAGTGATCGACTTCAAAAATACTATTTTCAGCCTGGTACAGGGGAACTTGCTGAAGTTCTGCCCATTCCATGGCATGAACGTATTCCTCCGGAAATCGCTTATTAAGGGGGATCTTACCTAAATCATGCAATAATCCGGCTACAAAATATTCTTCCCTGTCTGTAATAGGGACACGTTTAATTGCAGCCATGGACTTGGCAGTCACCCCCACGCAAATGGAATGCATCCAAAAGTTGTCCATAGAAATGGCCTGGAAAGATTCTTCTCCGCCTAAACTTTCCAGGACAGATGTACTCAATGCAAGATTTTTTACAGTATTAAGCCCCAGCATAACAATAGCCCGAGTCAAGGAGGTGGCTCGGTTGACCAGAGAATAGTAGGCCGAATTGATGAGCTTCAACACCTGACCTGTAAGCACTGGGTCGAGTGAAATGACACGGTTCAGGTCATTAGGGGAGGTAGCCGGAGAGTTACAGATTTCCACAACTTTTGAAACCGTGGTAGAAAGGCTTGGCATCCGAAAAATATAGTCCTGTATTCGTTTTAACCGCAGTTCTCTAGTTATGGGGACCTCGATCATGGGATTGGCCATTCCTTACAATCCTTAATAGGTCAAGGAAAGCAGACTCAAAATGAAAGTTTCTATACTATCAAATTAATAAAATATAGCGGAATGAGGTTTGTGTGTCAAGCAAGGAAACAAGGGTCTGGATATTTGGTAGTCCCAACAAAACAGTGCAGGTGCTCAAAAAGATGCTTGGTACACCCTGCAAAGCCTTGATTCACGCATGAACTCATTCACAGCAACTGAGCGCTAACTGCTTGAAATTATTGACCTGCACTGTTTTGTAGGGACTACCCATTTTTGCATCCCAACTTCACCATATCTTTAACCGATCTTCATTCGCAAAAGTCCTCGAAATAGCTCGCTATTCCTGCGGTTTTGCTCAATCAGATCGATTAAATCTAGGGCAAATTTGGGCGCAAATTCTACCAAGTTATTTTTGACCGAGCCCTTAAGGTGGAAAGAAAGGATCAGAATTTTGACGCAGGGATAGGAAAAATGACCTACAGTTCCGAAATCAAACAATTTCGGCATTTTGTTTTTGACAAAGTATAGGACAGTAGTTAATAAGAAAGTTTTCGTAACTCCTCAATAAATACTGGACGAGTCCATCAGATTTATGAAACAAACCGACCGCTGGTGAGTTGTTACGAGTTTGTAAATTTCTGATTTTCAGAGGGACATCATGGAATTTTTCTTATGCGTACTCGGGATGGTGATGGTCGTAGAGGGATTGCCGTACTTTGCTTTTCCGGAAAGAATGAAGTTCTGGTTACAAAAAATTGTTGAAATGCCGGACGAAACATTACGAAAATTCGGTCTTATAATTATGTTAATCGGACTGTTTATAGTTTATTTGGGGAAAAGTTAGGAATCGTGTTTTCAATAACTGACTATAACTACGACCTTCCAAAGGAACTTATAGCTCAAAAACCGATTGAAAAGAGGGACCAATCAAAACTCATATTTTTGCATCGGAAAACAGGCGGGCTGTCTCATCATAAATTCTATGAGATTTGTGATTTCCTTTCATCATCCGACATACTGGTTGTTAACAACACTGAAGTCGTTCCGGGAAGACTAATTGGAAAAAAAGACACTGGCGGAAACGCGGAAATACTTATTCTTGACTACGCTAAAGGCTATAACAAAAGAAAAAATGGCAATACTTTTGTATATGAGTGCCTGATAAAAACTTCAAAACGCGCAAAACAGGGCACAACTATTTTTTTTGATCAGGGATTGAAAGCTGAAGTAATGAGTTCTCGCAATGGGCTTTATTCGGTAAAATTTACCTGCAAAGGCGATTTTGAAGAATTTCTTTACCGGATTGGCAAGATTCCCCTTCCCCCTTACATAAGACGAGATAAAGATAATATCGCCTGCAATGACAAAAAATCCTATCAAACAGTTTACGCCTCTCAAAAAGGCGCTATTGCAGCACCTACAGCAGGATTGCATTTTACGGAAGAACTCATTGAAAAACTGAAATTAAAAAATATCAAGATAGTTGAAATTACCCTGCACGTGGGATATGGTACTTTTTCGCCTGTAAGAGTTTCAGATATAAGGGATCACAGGATCCATTCTGAATGGTGTACAATCCCTGAAAAAAGTGCAGAAATTATAAATAACGCAAAAGCAAACAAAAGCCGGATCATAGCCGTTGGAACGACTTGCGTTCGCTCATTGGAATATCTATCTGATACTAATGGGGATATTATAAGCAACAGCGCAAACTGTGATCTGTTTATATATCCCGGGTACAGGTTTAAAGTTATAGATGCAATGATTACAAATTTTCATTTGCCGAAGTCAACACTTCTGATGCTTGTATCGGCTTTTGCGGGCCGCAAAAATATTCTTAATGCTTACAGGGAAGCAATTAAAGAAAGATACAGGTTTTTCAGCTATGGTGACGCCATGTTTATAGCATAATAGCTTAATGGTTCACGGTTTACAGTTATCGGTTCACGGTTGAAAAAAACAGAAGGTAGAGAAGAACTATGGGGTCCTCTTTTGAAGATTTAGATGCAAAAGAATTAATGCAAGAGTTGAAATCAATATCCAAAATGCTTCAATCGTTGCATAGTTCATTGAAAAAACTGTAAACTGTGAACCGACAACCGTGAACCCAGACCGGCCTAATATCCAATTTTTGAACAAAATCCTGTCACTAAAGAGTTGGTGGGCGACAAAAAACTAAATCTTACAGGGTCTGGGAATATGACCAATTTCAATGTAGTTGCAGAATGCAAAAAAACAAGGGCAAGGGCGGGATTGCTTCATACTCGTCATGGTATTGTTGAAACCCCTGTTTTTATGCCGGTTGGGACCCTTGCGACAGTAAAGTCATTGTCCCCTGAAGAACTTCTAAAAGCCGGAGCTCAAATAATCCTTGGCAACACATACCATCTGTATTTAAGGCCGGGATGTGAAGTGATAAACCTGTTTTCCGGCCTTCACGGATTTACAAACTGGCACAGACCGATTCTGACCGACAGTGGCGGATTCCAGGTTTTTTCGCTTGCAAAGCTTACAAAAATAAATGGGGAAGGCGTTACTTTTCAGTCCCACATCGATGGATCAAAGCATTTGCTGACTCCTGAAAAGGCTGTTGAAATTCAGATCTGCCTCAACTCAGATATAATGATGTGCCTGGATAATTGTATTGCCTATCCATCAAACAAAAATGAAGCAAAAGTCTCAGTAGAACTAACTTCAGCATGGGCAAAAAGATGTAAAAAAGCTTGGAATGAAAACAAAGGCGCTCAAAATTTACTGTTTGGAATAATTCAAGGAGGCATGTTCAAGGATCTTCGCAAAATCTCTGCTGAAGAAATGATGGAAATCGGTTTCAACGGCTATGCAGTCGGCGGGTTGAGTGTCGGGGAACCTAAAGATATAATGTTTGATATTGCAGAGTTTACACTCCCTGTTCTGCCGGATACAAAGCCAAAATATGTAATGGGAACAGGAACGCCTGAAGATCTCGTAGAGCTTGTTTCTCTTGGCGCAGATATGTTTGACTGTGTTATCCCAACAAGAAATGCCAGAAACGGCCAGATGTTCACAAAATCCGGCACAATAAATATCAGCAATTCACGTTTCAGGTTTGACACAGATCCTGTGGAAAAAGGATGCACATGTTATACGTGCCGTAATTACTCAAGAGCCTATTTACGCCACCTGTACATGGCAAAAGAGCTGCTTTCCTATCGTTTGAATACAATTCATAATATTCATTATTATACAAGCCTCATGAAAAAAATACGGGAAGCAATATTAAAGGATGAGTTTGCAACTTTTAGAAAAGATTTTTATAATAGCATTAAATGAAAAAATACCATCATATAAGCAGCCTTGAATTTAAAGGTGATTTTCTGATATTAATCATTGATGGAAAAAAGAAAAACTTTCTATTGAAGAAAATATCATCTTCTCTTGAAAAAGCTACGGATGAAGAAAGAAATACTTTTGAGATTTCTCCTTCAGGATATGGTATCCATTGGCCTTTGTTAGATGAAGATGTTTCTATAGACGGTCTGCTTGGGATTATCCATACTCCGGAATTGAAGAGAAAAATTGCATAACAATCGCATGTTCGTGCCGACACCCAAGTATGAAGATTGTTATTGATAATTCAGTGTAATTCCGTGAAAATCCGTGGTAAGTTACTATAAAAATAATAATTAAGGGGGAATAATATAATGATAAAAGAAAAAGTTTTGGAAATTATGGAAAAAATAAGGCCTTCGCTTCAGTCACATGGAGGAGATGCGGAACTTGTTGATGTTGTTGACGGCGTGGTTAAATTGCGCTTGAAAGGCGCCTGTTCAGGGTGCCCGATGTCGCAAATGACAATTAAAGACGGAATCGAAAAAATTATGAAAAAGGCACTCCCGGAAATCAAGTCTGTTGAATCCGTGGACTAACGGTTCACGGTTAACAGTTCACGGTTCACGGTTAAAATGCTTCAGTCGTTGCATAGTTTGTAAACATTCACGGCTTGAAACTTGTTGAAAAAACTGTGAACCGACAACCGTAAACCGTAAACTATCTGATAAGGATATCGTTATTATGACGATTGCAAAAAAAATTGAGGCAACTCTGTCCGAATCTTCATGGATACGCAAAATGTTTGAAGAAGGAGCGCGCCTCAGGGCAGAGCATGGCGCAAGCAATGTATATGACTTCAGCCTTGGCAATCCAAACCTTAAGCCTCCGAAAAATTTCAGTGACAATCTGATAGATGCCGCCAAGTCCTCTGTGGAGGGGAAGCACGCTTATATGCCCAACGTCGGTTTTCCTTATGTTCGCAAATCGGTGGCCGCCTATGTTTCAGTGGAACAGCAGGCAGAGGTCTCTGAAAAAGAAATAATAATGACCTGCGGCGCAGCAGGGGCTCTTAATGTTATTCTTAAAACAATATTAGATCCCGGCGATGAGGTTATTACTCCCTCCCCTTATTTTGTTGAATACAGGTTTTATGCTGATAACCATGGCGGAATATTAAAGACAGTGCCGACAAAGCCTGATTTCAGTCTGGATATAAATGCAATTTCATCTGCCATCAATAATAAAACAAAGGCCGTACTTATAAATTCTCCGAACAATCCTACAGGGCAAATATACAGCAAAGAAAGTCTAATTGAACTTGGGACTGTATTAAATGACAAAGGGAAAAAATCAGGCAGAACTATTTATCTTATTTCAGATGAGCCATACCGTAAAATCGTCTATGATGGAATCACAGTTCCAAGTATATTTAACTGCTACAGAGAAAGCATAATTGCCACTTCTTATTCCAAGGATATTTCCATACCCGGCGAGCGTATAGGATATATTGCAGTTAATCCGGAAGCAGTTTTTAAAGAAAATCTTATCAGCGGAATCGCTCTGGCCAATAGAATTCTTGGGTTTGTTAATGCTCCTGCTCTTATGCAACGGATAATAGCTTCAATACAGGGAGCAAGCGTTGATATATCTGAATATCAAAGAAAAAGAGACATTCTATGTAATAACCTTGCGGAATGCGGTTATGAATTTGTCAGGCCATCCGGAGCCTTTTATCTTTTCCCTAAATCTCCTGTGCCTGATGACGTAAAATTTGTGAAAGCTCTGCAGGATGAATTGATTCTTGTGGTGCCGGGCAGTGGTTTTGGCTGCCCGGGTCATTTTAGAATAGCTTTTTGTGTGGATGATGATACTATTATAAACTCAATTCCAGGGTTCAAGAGGGCAATTCAGGGCTACGTCATTTAAGCTGATAACCTGCTGACTTAACAAGAATTGTTTATTTATGGGATTTTCTATAAATTCGAAGCACGAAACACGAAATCCGAAACAAATACGAATGACCAAAATCAAAAATTCTAAACGTGTTGAGCCCCGCAAATATTGGATAACTGCCTGAAATGTTTTGGTCATTTGATATTCGAAATTAGATATTGTTTCGAGTTTCGATATTCGGATTTCGGATTTTGAAGTCTCCAGAAACTCCTAATATAAAGCTTTAGCACCGACTTTGACGTTTCCATAGAGGGCAATTGAAAAATTTAGATAGTATTTATATTTTACCAAAAATAAATGGACTGAAAAGCTTAAGGGAATATAATAATGGGTACAGTGGAAGATAAGATAAAAGATCTAAAGGACAGGGAAGCAAAGATCCTGGGAATGGGCGGCGAAAAAATGGTTGCAAAACAGCGCGAAAAAGGAAAGCTGACCGCCCGTGAACGATTAAACCTTTTATTTGATACAGGAACATTTCGGGAAATCGACATGTTCGTAAAACACCGGTGCGTGAATTTCGGCATGGAAAAGACCGAAATTCCATCAGACGGAGTTATAACCGGCCACGGCCTTGTTGAAGGCAGGCCAGTATTCGCATTTTCCCAGGATTTTACCTCCAGAGCCGGCACCCTCGGCGAAATGCACGCAAAAAAAATCTGCAAAGTTATGGATCTTGCATTAAAGGCCGGAGTACCTTTTGTCGGCATAAATGATTCCGGTGGAGCAAGGATACAGGAAGGAATTGATGCGCTTTCCGGTTTTGGAGAGATCTTTTTCCGCAACTCTGCATGCTCCGGAGTTATTCCACAAATCTCGGCAATAATGGGACCGACCGCAGGTGGAGCGGTCTATTCACCAGCCATGACAGACTGGATATTCATGGTTAAAAAAAGCAGCTACATGTTTATTACCGGCCCGGAAGTTATCAAGGCTGTAACAGGAGAACAAATTTCCTTTGAAGACCTCGGAGGAGCCATGACGCACAATGAAAAAAGCGGTGTGGCTCACTTTGCCTGTGAAA
>JAUWFS010000161.1:0-8025 GCA_030606805.1 Deltaproteobacteria bacterium | reverse complement strand
CGGCATGTTCGGTATCTCCCCTGTCATGGAGGAGTTGTTTGAGCGTCTCAAACACGTCAGCAAGACCGACTATCCGGTACTGATCACCGGAAATACGGGAACCGGCAAAGAGATGGCTGCCCACGCTGTGCACAGCCTGAGCCAGAGAGCTGAAAAACCCCTGATCATCATCAATTGCGGCGCGATTCCGGAAAATTTGCTGGAAAGTGAGCTGTTCGGCCACGAGAAGGGGGCTTTTACCGGGGCCGCGGCTCGTAAAATCGGCAAGTTTGAGCAGGCTGACCAGGGAACGATCTTTTTGGATGAGATTGGTGAACTGCCCCTGGTCCTGCAGGTGAAAATCCTGCGCTTTCTCCAGGAATCCACCATTGAGCGGCTTGGAGGAACAAAAACAATTGCTCTGAATGTGCGGATCATAGCGGCCACGAATATTAATTTGGAGGATGCCGTCAAACAGGGAGTTTTTCGCGAAGACCTTTTCTATCGCCTGAATGTCGTGCCCTTGAGGATCCCCGATCTGAATGAACGGCCGGAAGACACATTGCTGCTGGCGCAAAACTTCTTGCTGGAGGAGACCAGAAAACTGCAACGCGGACAGACATCTTTTTCACCGGCAGCCATTGCCGCCCTGACCGCCCATGACTGGCCGGGCAATGTCCGTGAACTCCAGAACCGCATCCGCCGGGCTCTTGGCACCACTATGGACAGGGTTATCACTCCCGTTGATCTGGGACTCGATGAGATGCCAATGGAACAGGAAGAACAGAAACTATCTACCTTGAAAGATGCTCGTGAGACGGCCGAGAAAAATGCTGTCCGCCGGGCACTGGCACTGAGCGGCAGCAATATCAGCCAGGCAGCCAGACTCCTCGAGATCAGCCGTCCTACCTTGCACGACCTTTTGAAAAAACACGGGATGTAACTACATCCCTCGCCAAACTGTAAATTATTCCGACACCCCTTTTTGCTTGGTTTTCCGCCCAATTTCCCATCTTTTCCAGACAACTGCTGTTAATCCTGACAATTACAAGTTTCCAGGTGATTGTATCGCAAAAAAAGGTGCGGATTGTGACTTCCTGAAGCTGTCGGAATTTTTTACAATGGCTAAATCGCAGTCAGGTCGAAGATTGATAATATGTGTAATTTCAAATAGTTAAATAAATGGCATGATAGTTGCTGCTAAATAAATAAAAAACAAATGGATTAAATCTATTTTTAGTATTTTAAGAGAGAGGTGGAGAAATGAAAAAGCTTTTTAAAATGTTAATACTTTCAATATTATCAGTATTTCTGGTTGCCGGATTTGCGATGGCTTATCCTTATACCGAAGTTGAAGGATATGTGAACCCACATGCAGCAACTATCACCGATATCGGCGATGGCAAATCTACCGTAACCGGTCTGCAATATACTTTCACTGTTACTGACAGCTGGTCGGATGCTGAAATGAATTTCCTAAGCCTCGAGTTCGGAAACGGTGTTTTTGAAAGTGTGGACAGCCTAACGTTTGTTCAACCGACCGATTGGTCGGTCGATGAGATGAACAGTGCTTCGGGGAGTATTTATGAGTTGGCATCTGCAGGAACCACTATTGGATTGGGTGAATCCTTAAAGTTTACAGTAGATGTAATTATGTATAATGCTGCATTCACCGATTCAAGTTTGTGGCAGGAGGGCCAAATTTGGGCACAATCCTGGTTGTCTGGTGACACATGGCCTGGCGGCGGAGACGGAGGTTCAACAAGCAGCGTCCCTGTCCCCGAACCCACCACCATACTGCTCTTGGGTTCCGGCCTCCTTGGCCTGGTGGGTTACAACCGCAAACGCTTCAGCAAAAAGAGTTAGACAGGTTTTGACAGCATTATAAAATCAGATATAGTTTCACAAAATCCCCCGGATCACCCCGGGGGATTTTTTTTATCCCATTTTGTCTGTGTCCGTCTGTGTGGGTCTGTGGCTAAATTAAGCTGTTAAATTATCCGACACCCTCGGCCAGTGGCAACCTGATCACAAACCGTGCCCCACCCTCCAGCCTGTTTTCAGCCGAAATACTGCCCCCCAGGCTGGCTGCCACTCTTTTTACCTGCCACAAACCAATGCCGCTGCCTCCATCCTTAGTGGTTTTAAACGGTTCAAACAGGCCATCTGGCAACAGCTCTTTTGCGATTCCCGGACCATTGTCCATAATCTCCACAACCGCCTGTGTGCCGTTATCATGCCTGCCTGTCCTGATCTGCACAACAGTTCCCTCTCCGCCTGTCTCAAAAGCATTGAGCAGCAGATTTTCCAGGATGGAGAAAAGAAGCTCCGGATCGCTACTTACCTGCATTTCACTCTTGCGCTCAATATTGATTTTCATTGACGCCAGCTTTGTCTCCAGCCGGCGGCGGCAACCCAGCAAAAAAGGACCAAGTTCAAGGTTCTGCCGTTTCGGCGTGATCTCATCTTTCAATGTCCGCAAGCGCTGCTCCACCCGGCCCATTCTTCTTAAAGCGTCGTCCACCACCTCCAGCATGTCCTGCTGGAACTCAGGCTCATGGATATGGTCAGGTGCGTTTTCCCGCAACAGCGAGAGCATGGTAGCTGCATTCTTGATATCGTGCAGGACAAAGGCCGACAAACGGTTCCAGGCCTGCTGCTCCCGGGCATAAGCCAGTTTTTCGGCCCTTCGCACGGCCAGCAGGGCCGAGGCTGTCTGACTGCCAAGCACGGAGAGCAGGTCAAAATCATCATAGCCGTATTGTTCGCCGGTAAATTCCGGCCCGAGACCAATCAGCCCGGCAAGCTGATTGACGACAGAGATGGGGACAAGCAGTGTTAGATTCAGGGAGGTCAGAAAGGTCTTCTTGATTTTTACTATCTTTTGCCATGCCGGGTCCGGTTCTTTTTCTTTAACATGAAAATGGGAATGGGTCTGGATAAATTGCACCAGAGGATCATTTGAAGCAATGGCATTTTCATTACTCACGACATCGGAATTTTCAGGGGAAGAAACCAGCCTGTATCCCTGGGATGAATCCCCAAGCCAGATAAAAATTTCAGTGGTATAGAGACTTTCAGCCAGCACCTGGCGCAGGGAATTAACTACTTCGGCCTCGGTCAGAGCTCCCTGGAGATGCTGCGAAAGGGCCAGCCACTCATCCCGGTATTCGTATTTGTTGATATAGAAGTGGGTGCTGATAAAAAAGTGGACCCGGCGGCGCATTTTTTCGGATAAGGCAAAGAGTCCGACAGCAACAAACCCAAGAGTCAGAAACAGCCACTTCAGAACAAAAGACAGCGGCAGTTCGAAGATACGCATGATCAGGGAGACCAGCCCGAAACCTAAAAGATACGCGGCAAGAAGGGACGGAACAACAAAGGAATAGACCACCTTTCGGGAAACAAAGATCTTGCGGTTCAGCAGCCTGTGATGAACCACTGCATAGGACATCAAAGTCCAGCCAAAAAGCAAAAGCGCTGCCAGGAGCATAATATGCCTTGGGACAATGGCCAGGTAAGTGAGCCGATAGGAGGCGCTCCAGGCCAGGGCACAGCAGACCAGGCAGCCTCCGATCACCAGGAACTTGTACTCCCATCGCCGCGCGGCCTTGAGGGTGCGCCAAAACTGCTCCAGCCGCCAGGCAGCATAGAAAACCGTCAATAGGATAAAGACAGCCGAAAAATAGATGGGACTGTAAAGGTGGAAAGCCAGGATTGCATCGAATATTTCGGGGATAGAGCGGTAAACCATAAAATAACCGGCTGCGACTGTTACCACGGCTCCTGCAATAACTTCAATCAAGAAATTGAGCCGTGACTCACTCACGGTTGCGACCGTTGCACGGCGCAACCGCTGCGCCATGGAGAGCCATATAAGGGCAAAGACGATTTCGGAAAAAAGTACTACCTGAACTGCCTGCGCTTCCAGGTGATATGCCAGATAGAGATATTCTCCGGCAAGCAGAGGCAAGCACAGCAGAGTCTGAACCAGCGCGAGCGAAAAGCGCCGCACACCACTGTCCAGGCGAATGCCTAAAAGCCCTGAGAGTAACAGCAATAAATTCAGTGCATAGAAAAAGGGTATCAACATGAAATGAAATCCCTAGCCATAGTTGCGGCGTCGCCTACTCCAATTTAGGTTTAAGTTGTTTTTATCTTGGTTCCTTACTTTATGGTAAAATAAAAGTAAACAGCAAAATTAAAGGATGTAATATACCTTGAAAAACCGCAATTTGCAACCTTCAGAGATACATAAAAAATTAACATTATATTAACATTATACTAACATTATGTTAATATGGATTTATAATTATAATTTTTAAAAGGAAAAAACTATGGCAAAAGAATGTATCCTGGTTGTAGATGACGAAGAAGATATCCTTGAGCTGGTTAGATATAATCTTGCCAGAGAAGGGTATCAAGTAATTAGCGCATCTTCCGGTGAGAAATGCCTTAAAAAGGCCGGATCAGAGAAGCTGGATTTAATCGTGCTGGATCTAATGCTTCCTGGTATAGATGGCCTTGAAGTTGCAAAAAATTTGAAAAGTGATTCAAATACAAAGCATGTCCCAATCATTATGTTGACGGCAAAAGGAGAGGAGGCGGATATCGTTACTGGTTTGGAACTTGGAGCTGACGACTACGTAACCAAGCCTTTCAGCCCCAGAATTTTAATTGCAAGAGTACGTGCTGTTATCCGCAGGAAAAAGAAGGAGGAAACCGATGATGATATGTCGGTTATTCAAGTCCACGATATTGTAATTAATCCTCACAAGCGAGAGATCATTGCAAATGGAAAGCCTGTTGATTTGACATTTACTGAGTTCCAGGTACTTTATTATCTTGCAAAGAGACCTGGGTGGGTCTTTACGCGTACCCAGATTGTTGATGCGGTTCGTGGAGATTATTACCCGGTTACGGATAGATCCGTTGATGTTCAGATTGTTGGACTGCGGAAAAAGCTCGGCTCCTGTGGCAGATACATAGAAACTGTAAGAGGGGTAGGGTACAGGTTCAGGGAAAATCCATGAAAAAAAAGAAACGATTGCTTTGGCAGTTATATCCATCTTACCTGCTGATTACACTTATTTCTCTTCTGGCTGTCAGCCTTTTTGCATCAAGTGCCTTTAGAGAATTTTTTCTTGAGCGTACTGCCGCAGACCTCAAGTCAAGAGCACATCTATTGGAAAAACAGGTGGGAAACTACATCGCACCTCTGGATGAAATGTCTGTTGATTCTATATGCAAGTCAGCCGGCAGGCAATCATCTATTCGCATTACCGTTATACTTCCTTCAGGGAAAGTGGTCGGTGATTCTGAAGAAGCACCGGAAAATATGAACAACCATGCTGATCGTTTTGAGGTGGCGGAAGCTTTGCTTGGAAATGTTGGAACCTCTGATAGACACAGCAGTACACTTCGACAAGATATGATGTATGTTGCGATACCATTGGAGAAGAATAATGAGGTTATTGCTGTTTTACGTACTTCAATACCGGTAACTTCAATATATGATGAATTAAAATCAATTCAGATTAAGATAGGCTTCGGATATTTACTGATAGCGCTTTTTGCTGCCGGAGTCAGCTTATTTATTTCTAAACGTATAAGCAGGCCAATAGAGGAAATGAAAAAAGGCGCGGAGCAATTTGCTTGCGGTGATTTGGCTTATAGAATGCCTGCTCCTGATACACAAGAGATGGGAGGTTTAGCTGAAGCAATGAACCAGATGGCCGCACATCTGGATGATCGAATAAAGACAGCAATAAAACAGCGTAATGAGCTTGAAGCCGTTCTTTCAAGCATGAAGGAGGGTGTAATCGCTATTGACAGAGATGAGAAAATCATCAGTATAAATCAGGCAGCCGCCCGGATGTTTAAAAGCAATTCGTCTGATTTAGAACAGCGAAGCATTCAGGAAGTGATCAGAAACCATGAGCTGCAGAAAATTGTAAAAAGCGTTCTTGGAAGCGGTGACCATGCAGAAGGCGATATCGTTCTTTATCAGGACGAGGAAAGTATTTTGAATATTCAGACCACTTCACTCCGAGGTGAAGGTGAAGACTTTATAGGCATACTTATTGTATTGAACGATGTGACCCGGCTAAGGCGCCTGGAAAACATGCGGAAAGAATTTGTATCCAATGTTTCCCATGAAATCAAAACACCCCTCACAGCAATAAAAGGCTTTGTTGAGACTTTAAGTCACGGAGCAATAGAAAATCCGGACGAAGCTAAGCGTTTTTTAAATATTATCGAAAAACATGTTAACCGCCTGGTTTCTATAATAGAAGATCTTATGCACCTTTCAGTAATTGAGCAGAGAGATAAAAGTAAAGGGATAAATCTGGAAAAAGGGCATATCGGGAGTGTTATTAAAACAGCTATTCAGGTCTGCCAGACAAAAGCAGAAGCAAAAAAAATAAAAGTCAATCTGATATGTCATGAAGATATTTCTGCTAAAATTGACACCCAGCTTCTTGAGCAGGCTGTGGTAAATCTTCTTGATAACGCAATAAAATATAGTAATGAAGGTGGATTGGTTCAGGTTGAGGCAATTATTACGGACACCGAGGTTTGTATAAGTTTTAAGGATCACGGCATTGGAATTCCAAAAGAACATCTTCCCCGTCTTTTTGAAAGATTTTACAGAGTGGACAAAGCCAGAAGCCGTAAGCTCGGAGGAACAGGCCTGGGCCTTGCCATTGTTAAACATATTGTACAGACGCATGGTGGATACGTTACGGTTGAGAGCAAGCCTGGAAAAGGAAGCAATTTTATTATCCATCTGCCTAAAATATAGGTAACCATTGACAGTTATCGGTTTACCGTTCACATTTTTTGATTCCAGAACACCTTTCTTTCCTTGATATGCCTATATTTTTACACGATTATAACAATCCCTTCACACGAATTTCATATTCAGTGTCTATAATTCTACATAGCGTCTGAACGAAAACCCCTTTTTTCCGTTCAGGCACGAACTAATCAAATTCTAACTCATTAGTAATCAACCTTTAATAAAGATTTACGATAAAGGTTCAATTTTAAATATTAAGACAAACGTAACAGTTCACAGTTGATCAAAACATAAAACTGTTAACTGTAAACCGACAACCGTAAACTGTTACAGACAAACAAAAGAGGACAAACGAGTTATGAAATATCATATAGTAAAGGACGACGATTTTTTTATTGTAAAAATCTCAGGTCAACCCAAAAAGAATGAGGCCCTTCAGGTCAAAAGTATCCTTTCCTCTTATCTCAAGGAAAGAGGCATAAGAGTAATTATGGATTTCAAAGAGTTAGAGAAGTTTGAACCAATCACCCTTCTGGGAGTTTTAAATGGTATGAGAAAGGAGATTGACCTTCTCGGAGGATGCTTAAAGCTATGTTCCTTGAAGCTGGAAATACTAAACTATTTTAAGGAAAATCGCATGGATCAGTTCTTTAAGATTTATGAGGATGAAGATGGCGCAAAAAAGAGTGAATGGAGAAATTATGGTAAAAGATGACCTGATAATAGAATTGCAGCCCAATATTTTCAGGCTCAAGGGAGAGGATACCAGCAGCCACAGCTACCTGATCAGGGGAGATTATAAGAATGTTCTCATTGATTCAGGAGTGGATAAAAATTTCTCAAAATTGCAAAAATCCTTGCTTACACTGGGACTCAAGATCAGAGATATAGATATAGTAATCAATACCCACGAACATTTTGACCATATTGGAGCCAATCGTTATTTCCAGGATTATTCCCTGATTGCCGCCCATCGCTTTGCTGCTACCAAGATTACCGTAGAAGATAGATACGTTACCATGTATAAATCCGGCGATCTCAACGAGCCATCTCTTAAAGTTCATCTCTGGCTGGAAAACAGATTTCGATTTGATCTCGGGAACTACATCCTGGAAGTAGTGCATACACCCGGGCATACTTCCGGTTCAATTTGCATTTATGAATTTACCCGAAAGATCCTTTTTACAGGGGATACTCTATTTGCCGGAGGCACACTTTCCTATATTGGCGAGTCTGGAAGTGTT
>JAUWFS010000226.1:0-4888 GCA_030606805.1 Deltaproteobacteria bacterium | reverse complement strand
TACCTACAGGCCGGAATTTTTCGAGAAATACGGTTTTGTAAAAATACCCAGATCAGACCTTCCTCTCAAGATATGGGGAGATTGTTTACTGTGTGTTAAGTTCCCCGACTGCGATGAGATAGCAATGATGAAAGAATTATAGATTTCCAGATAAATAATTTCACTGCGTTATCAGTCAAAATCCTCGACGACGTATAACTTAGTACAACTTACTTGGATTTTTCCTTCTATCCTTGTGAAATTAGTTATCTGAAAATCTATAGACTATGGCTACGTGTAGATTGCGTTGATCGGAAGAGGAGGATATTTCCAGATACCCGGTTTTGGAATTATATGTTGAGCGCTGACTGTCAGCCAGTATAGATCGGGATTAAGTTCATGAAGTTTGCCATCATCAGGCGGTCTTGAAGGGTTTGTATAGAAATAGGTTGCCTGAAATATGCAAATATTTTCCTTCCCTTTACATGCAACCATATAGTTCTTCTTGAAAGTGCTTGGCGTAAGGCTGTTTGTCTCTGCAATGCGGTGTAATTCTTCGTTTGTAAATTTCATAAGAATTGACCTTGATACTCCTCTTTCAGAAATCCGCATCAATGCCCTTGATTCGCTGCTTCCTACATACACGGTACTAATACATGGAATTTTTTTCAGATACTGGGCTGCTACAATAGCGGCAGTCCTTCTGCCGCCAGCAGTGACATGAAGGCCGTAGTACTCGAAAAATTTTTTTTGTATATCCTCGGCGTAGTTATCTCCCTTTTCATACAAATCTTTTGATATATAGCGAAGGCTTTGGGCCAGGGCTTCGGCCGCATCTGCAATAGGCCAGTCAATTTTTACATGAAAATGAGAAAGACTGTAGCGGTCTCTTTTCTTAATACCCGTAGTTCTTTGAATAAGAAGGGCGTAATCGACTGGAAGAAGAATTTTAATAAAATTATAAAAATGAACTGAGTCGAGGTATTTCTGATTTCTGTCAAAGTCGTCTGAAAGTCGAAGCGTTTTGGAATGGAGAAGATTTGTTTTGCTGGTCTTGTTTACATCGAAGAACCTTATATACTTCTTGTGAACAGCGGGAATTGTATCTTCAAGAAAAATTACTATAAAAGCATTTTGATATTCATATTCCACGTCAGGAATGCGGGCACGGGGTTTAAGCTCACGCTTTTCAACAAAAGGGTAAGGGATGCTTTTGTTTAGAAAGTTTTTATAGGAATCTATAAGGGCATAACTGACCATAAATTGGTCAAGCTCGTCTCTCAATAGTTCGTAATATGAACGTCTTAATCTATTTGCCTGACTGAGCGCTTCTCTTACAGTCCAGAATGCCAAATTTTCTCCTTCCTTGATTCCTAACAAGCAAGGTCTGATTATCATTGTTTTAAATAATCGTCAACAACTACAACTTTTTACCATTAATTTTTTCTATCCATTTATATAGATTTTCTTTATAACGAAAAGTTATAAATATTAATATAATACATATGACAAGAATAAGCGCAAACATTTTATAGCTATGTTCAATAAGCAGTGAGCCTTGAAGACTTAGCATCAATGTTCCTGGCATACGTCCAATAGAAGAAAGTATCATGAAGAGTTTGATCGGAATAGCGCTGAATCCAAGGAAAAAGCAGAGAGAGTCTTTGGGAAAGCCGGGGAAAACAAATAAAATAAAAACAGCTATGACTCCCTGATGTTTTATAATGGTATCGAACCTGTTTAGCTGCCTGGCTGGAATAAGTTTTCTGACAAAATGTTCTCCTAAAAATCGTCCGATTAAAAAATTTATCCATGATCCTATAGTAAGGCCGATGCTTGAATATATAAAGCCCCTGGTTATTCCGAAAAGATATCCTCCAATAAAGCCGCTTGCTTCACCGGGAACGGGCGCAAACAGAACTTGTAAGACCTGAACTATAATGAAAATCGCAGGCGCTCCTATTCCATTTGCATAGGAGTTTATAAAGTTTTCGATTTTTTCCTTATCGGTAACAAAATGGTAATATTTGGTAATATATTTGGATAAAGGTTCGCTGTATATGTATCCGGCCAAAGCAAAGACACATACGGCAGCAAGAAATAGAATTATATATTTGCTTGTAGAAGGTTTAAGTGGCATAAATTTTATATATTATTTGTAACTACTCAGCCTTCAGCCTATACACCTTCAGCATTATTGAGAGCAACTACGGCGGGTAATGACTTGCCTTCGAGCAACGTTAGAAAAGCACCTCCGCCCGTTGATATATATGTTATCATATCACTCTTGCCGGCCTTGTGTACAGCGACGTCTGTATCGCCGCCTCCGACAATTGTCATCGCATAAGATTCAGCCACGGTGCCTACCATGTCAATTGTTCCCCTGCTGAAAGCATCTATTTCAAAAACACCCATTGGGCCATTCCAAATTATTGTTTTTGCATCTTGCAGAACTTCAGAATAAAGCAAAGAAGTTGCAGGCCCTATATCAAGCGCCATCCACTCGGAAGGTATCTCCTGTATAGGCACGGTCTTTACCTCGGCTTTTGAATTGAATTGGCTGGCCACTTTTGCATCAACAGGGAGGTAAAACTTTATTCCGTTCTCTGTTGCTTTTTTTATTATTGATCCTGCTACATCAATAAGATCTTTTTCAATTTTTGACTTGCCGACATCACATCCCGTGCTTTTTAGAAAAGTATTGGCCATAGCTCCACCGATTATAAACTTGTCAACATGTTTAAGCATGTTTTCTAAAGCCTCCAGCTTGCTTGACACCTTTGAACCCCCTATAATAGCAACAAGGGGACGTTTTGGATCGGCTATGGCTTTTTTGAAATAATCAAGCTCCTTTTGAAGTAAAAAACCTGCAACAGATAAAGGTGCATATTTAGTTATTGCTACAAGAGAAGCATTGGAACGGTGAGATACAGCAAAGGCATCATTAATATAAACATCACAGAGCTTAGCCAGTTCTTCTGCAAATCCATCATCATTTTTTTGTTCTTCTGGGTGGAAACGCAGATTTTCAAGAAGTAAAACATCGCCTGTATTCATATTTGATACAATTTTCTTTACATCAGGGCCGACACAGTTAGTCGCCATTATGACATTTTCTTCAAGAAGCCTGGCAAGGCGCTTGGCAACAGGAGCAAGGCTGAATTTAGGCACGACATTGCCCTTTGGCCGGCCCAAATGAGAAGCTATAATCAATACAGCATTATGGTCCAATGCATATTTCAAGGTAGGTAAGACAGCACGTATACGTGTATCATCAGTAATATTCTGGTGCTCATCCATTGGGACGTTAAAATCAACCCTGATCAGAACTTTCTTGCCTGAAATTGCCGTATCTTTAATAGATTTCATTAATTAGTTTTCTCCTGATCCCTGACCCCCGATCGCTGTTCTTTAAGCCTGCGATTGATGTCTTTCTTTTTAGACCATCTTTCCAGAAAGCCTATCATTTTGGACTCATATGCCCTGTCAATAAATTCATCTTTAACTTTTAATCCACCAGGTCCATGCATTGCTGATTTTAAACACTCTGTTTTATGGGAACATGGAATACAGGATTCCGGACTATCCCTAAGTCCATTCTCTTTTTTTGGAAAAACAGAATCAAGTATACCAAAGCAGGGAGGGTATTTTTCTTCTTTATTATTCATCTATTTCCCGTTTAAGATCGCGGCTCATCAACCTGCGTGCAGCCTCTTCAGGTGAAACATCATTATAAAGAATATGATAAATTTCCTGACAGATAGGCATTTCAACACCTATTTTTCTGGACAAGTTATAAATGGATTTGGCTGTTTTTACTCCTTCTGCAACCATGCGCATTTCAGAAAGAATTTCATTTAACTTTTTTCCTTCTCCAATTTTTTTGCCCACCGTGTAATTACGGCTTAGATTTCCAGTGCAGGTGAGAATTAAATCACCAATACCTGCAAGCCCTGCAAAAGTATTTGGATTTGCGCCCAGCTTTAATCCAAGCCGCCTGATTTCTGTCAGGCCTCTTGTTATAAGACCCGCTCTTGTATTTAATCCAAAACATAGTCCATCTATTATTCCGGCGGCTATGGCAATAACATTTTTTACAGAACCGCCCAGTTCAACTCCAATTAAATCGTCGGTCGTATATACTCTGAAGTACGGCGTAAAAAAAACATGCTGCACAAACTCAGCAACATTTTTGTCTTTTGAGGCTACAGTGACCAGAGTCGGTACCTTATTTGCGACTTCTTTGGCAAAGCTGGGCCCGGAGATAACCGCTATTTTGTCGTCCGAGATTTTAGGAAGAGCTTCTTTCAGTACGCCGGACATTGTCAAATGAGTTTTATTTTCAATCCCCTTGGAGGCTGATAGTATAATTGTATTTTTTGAAACAATTCCTGTAATTTTGCTGACCGTTTCCCGCATAAGATGCGAAGGGACAACAATTATTAGTAAGTCTTTATCTGAGGCAACAGAGGACAGATCATTTGATGGAAATATATTTGAGGAAAGAGTAAAACCCGGAAGAAAAATTTTGTTTTCTCTATATTTTTCAATCTGGTCTTTAACTTCTTTTTCAAATACCCATAAATCAACTTTAAAACCTTTTAAGCCAAGATGATTTGCTATAGCTGTTCCCCAGCTTCCAGCCCCAACGACACCTATTTTGATGGAATCTATATCTATATCCATGTTATTTTTCATAATGATATTTGGCATCCTTCACGACAAGTCAAAAGTAGTTTAGGAACGTGGACGAAATAACTTCCCCAACTATGCATCACAGCTTCAGGCCACCTTTGCCCGATCTCAAATCACAAAAATATCAAAATAGCCCGCTATTCCATCAACTTTTGTGATCTGAGATCGAACAAATCTGACCCAAATCTATGCGCCTACTTGTGGAAGTTAATTC
>JAUWFS010000010.1:0-31770 GCA_030606805.1 Deltaproteobacteria bacterium | reverse complement strand
TCCGGTTTTTAAAGCTTTCTTCCAGAGCCCTTTTCTGTTTTTCCTCCTGCTGCTTTTTCTTTTGCTCTCTTGCATACTTCACTGCCGTGTCATGAATTAATTTCGGATTTTCTTTGATGACATCTCTGACGATCACTTTTACTTCCTCTTCACTAAGCTTAAGCGCACATGCCGAAGCTGTGGTAAGAAGAAAGATAATAATACCCAGCAAACTGATAAGTCTCATCAACATTTTTTTCATTGAATTATATCTCCTCTAAGTCCTCAGAAAAACTACAAATATTCACATCGTCAAGCTGCGAGTTCCTGCCTTGACTGACGCTGAGTGAAATTCAAAACTCAAATATATTCTTACCTAAGTTGAGCTATTAGCTGTTAGCCATTAGCGTTTAGCTTAGAAAAATCAGGGCATTACGTTAATTAGAAATAACACCCAATGGGTGAAAGTTTGTAATAGTAAAACATCCTGTAATCATTAACCTAATAGCTAACCGCTAAAGGCTAATCGCTCAATTTAAATCTTAGCACGAGCTAATCCTATGGGTCAATAAGGGCTACCAACTTAACCAGCTTGACATTGTTGACATTTGGCGGTATATTTTAGATAAATGTCAACAATGAGGTGTAATTATGCAATTAGCGCAAGTCTGTGAAATTTTAGGTGGTGAGAAAATTCTAGGTAAAAAGCTCGAAAACAAAATGGATTTAGTCGAGCTTGGCAGTATTGGAGTTACCAAAAATGCTGTATCACATTTGGTAAATTATCTTTCCTTGTCATGGAAGCAGGTAGCTGCTTTATTGCCAGTAACAGAGAGAACCCTCCAAAGGTATACATCGCACCAGCATTTTAACCCGACAGTCTCCGAGCAAGTTCTTCATATCGCAGAAGTTTTAGCCAAAGGCACTGAAATTTTTCAAGAAAAAAGAAAATTATTATTGTGGTTAAACACGCCACATAAAGTTTTCTCTGGCAACACGCCTTTTACCATGCTGGGTTCACGTTTTGGTACAGAGTTAGTATTAGAAGAATTAGGTCGTATAGAATTTGGAGTTTATTCGTGATACAACTCTTTCAAATAAGCACATCCGAACATATCAACGACATAACCGGTATGGGGGCCAGGATTTATGGTGGGCGCTGGAACCATACCGGCTATCCGGCAGTTTACACTTCAGGTAGCAGGTCTCTTGCTGCTCTTGAATTTTTAGTGCACGTACCTATGGCACTTGCACCTGAAAATTTGAGCATTGTTGAAATCAATATTCAGGAGAATATTGAGTGGGAGTCAATCAATGAAAGCCAGTTGCCATCAAACTGGCGTGACTATCCTGCTCCTGAGCAGTTAGCAAATATTGGTACCAATTGGATAAAATCAAAATCATCATTGCTACTTGATATTCCATCAGCAGTGGTTGTGAAGGAAGTTAATACTCTTATAAATCTATTGCATCCAGACATAAAATTTGTAGATCTGATAAATATTGAGAAGTTTTCATTTGATTCAAGACTTTTTAAACAAAAATAACCGGTTACTATAGACTTTCAGATTGTACCAATCTCTTGCGCATCAAGGACTTGCGATAGATTCACGGTTTACAGTTAACAGTTTTATGTTTTGAACAGCCGTAAACTGTAAACCGTGAACTGTAAACCGTGAACTGTAAACCTTCTGTTAAACCTCTTGCTTCTTGTCAGCCTCTATCCAATATATTTTGATCAACATCTGTGCCACGGTCATTTTAAACTTCTGCGTAAAACCGACTGCTTCTCTTAACTGGCTTTCAAGTTTAGCCATTTCAATATAAAAAGGTGTTCTGTCAAATTTAATATATTCTTTCCCTTCACACTGTTTTGTAAAGGCTTCACACCCAGGGCTATACATTATGCCTTGACCTGGCCTTTGAAGCTGATGGGGAATACCATGCAGCCTGCATATCATAGGACGGTATTCATATAATATGCACAAACCGTCAAAATTCAGCGGGCATAATAATCGTACGGTTTTTCCTGTTTTGTCATACTCTATAGTTCTATCACATACTTGCAGAGCCCGCGCTGCCGCCTGATTCTGTATTTCATGTTCAAGAGCGCTGTATCCTTTCATAATAAAAAGATATTCTAAAAGTGTATGATGATAAAAACGGGTATAACAACAATTATCCTCACATCCATTACAGAAAAAACCATAATAATCAGCGGCTTCCTGATATTTTTTCCCCATATCCGCCCATATTGTTCCCAACCTTTTTAAAAAAGGCGAATACTTGTTTTGATTTGATCTAATTTGTTCAAGATTTAAGGGCATCATGCTCAAACAAGCGGAGAAGGGAAAAAGATTTTCTCATAAAGATTAAGGGCATATCTGTCTGTTATGCTGGCAATTAAATCACAAACAACCCTTTCTCTGGATTGGCTGTTATTCATGCAATCTGCCATTTCCATATTTTCGAGTTCTCTTTGAAGATCATCTTCATTATTTAAGAAAAAGGAATATAGATCGGAAAGAATTTTCTTTGCCTTGACAAACTCTTTGTGTACCTGAGGCGAACGATATACATTTTCATAAAGAAACTCTCTTAAAGTCTTCATCGCTGAATATACATTATCGCTGATGCGCAAGCATAATTCATCATCTATAACTTCACTGGATGAAATAACATCTTCAATCATTGTCCTGGCTCGCTCCGAATGCGAATGCCCAATTATCTTCAGGCAGAATTCAGGCACCTGGTCGGAACTTATTACACCACTCCTGATCGCATCATCAAGATCGTGGTTCAGGTATGCAATTATATCGGAAACACGCAGTACTCTGCCCTCAATGGTATATGCCTGCTCTGATGGATCTCTCGGCATAATATTCCCAAATCCTTTTGAATGTTTCAAAATTCCATCACGCACCTCGTAAGTAAGATTAAGTCCCTTCCCGTTATTGCATAAAATATCCACAACACGCAGGCTCTGCTCATTATGCGAAAAGCTTTCTGAATATATTTCTTTGAGAGCTGTTTCTCCGCCATGACCAAATGGTGTATGTCCAAGATCATGGCCGAGAGCAATGGCTTCAACCAAATCTTCGTTTAAACGCATTGCCCTGGCGATTGTTCTTGCTATTTCCGACACTTCAAGAGTATGGGTCAGTCGTGTTCGATAATGATCGCCCAGGGGAGATAAAAAAACCTGGGTTTTGTGCTTTAACCGCCTGAAGGCATTGGAGTAAACGATTCTATCTCTGTCTCTCTGAAAAGGGGTGCGGATGGGGCAAGGCGCTTCCTCTCTTATTCGGCCCTTTGATTCCGAACTAAGACAGCCGAATGAAGAAATAAATGTCCTTTCACGATTTTCAAAATCCTCACGTATCAACATAGACTTTTAGTATAAATCTCTACCTTTTATTGTTGAGTTAATTATAAAAATAGCGTAACTACTCAGGCTGGTTAGGCTGAAGACTGAAGACTTTTAGGGAAAAGACTCCCGGAAGCCAATATTTTCTTAAAGCGGCCGCAAATCTTGTCCTAAACATAGAGAATAACGCTCAGGAATCATTTGTTTCCTTCAGCCCATAGCCTTCAGTCTAAACACCTGAGTAGTTACAAAATAGCTTTCTATTAAATAAATTAACGTATAAAATAATAATATTAATTATTCACAAACATAATTAATTGTAAAGTAATAATTCACTCATTATTTGTAACCGTTCACAGTTTTATGTTTTGAACAGTCGTAAACTGTGAACTGTAAACCGTGAACTGCTTTAATATGGACAATCATCATCTAATACTTGGCGAACTTGTCGATTTTATAACCGGTGAAACCATAACAGATACCCATGACGAGCGGTATAGACAAAAATTAGCTAAAATACTGGTAACTGATAAAGGGTACCATAAAGATGAAATTAAACCACGTTGTGATCTTGATATAAAGGCTTCGAACAAAAGTGCTATTGTTACAGTTGATTTCAAGGTTAGCTTAACCGGAAAAGTATGTATGATAATCAAATATGCCCCGGGTTCTTTGGTAACCAGGCACCGCTCCGCATTGGCCGCCTCTAGACTTGTAGCATCATATCAGGTGCCTGTTGTTGTTGTAACAAATGGCGAAGAAACGAATATTCTGGATGGTTTAACAGGAAAAGTAATGGGCTGTGGCTTTGAATCTATACCCTCAAGATCCGAACTAAGTAATATGACTGCTGATAAGCATTTTGATCCGGTTCCGATAAAAAGGGCGGAAATTGAATCAAGAATTATGTATGTCTATGAAGTTGATGGAAGCTGTTTTTGCGATAACACCATATGCAAAATTAAAAGATAGCCGTTCACGGCTTGAAACTTGAACGCTTACATTAAAAAGTAATTTGCTGTATATTTAAGGCACCTATGGATTATAAATACTTTATGGAAAAGGCGATTGAGGAAGCAAGAAAAGCGTTAGAATCAGGCGAGTTCCCGGTTGGCTGCGTAGTCACATATAAAAATAACATTATAGTTACCGGCACCCGAACCGGCACCACCGGAAACTACACAAATGAAATTGACCATGCGGAAATGGCTGCATTAAGACGTCTTTCCGAACTAAAGGAAAATGTGGATAAAAGTAAAATAATACTCTTTTGTACTTTAGAACCATGCCTTATGTGTTATAGCGCCATTGTTTTAAGTGGCATAGGCAAAATTGTTTACGCTTACGAAGATGTAATGGGAGGTTGTACAAGGTGTGATTTGACAAAGCTATCGCCTTTTTACAAAAAGCGGAAAATTAAAATTATACCTAATATTTTGCGAGATAAAAGCATGGAACTTTTTAAGGTCTATTTTGAAAATCAAAAAAACACTTACTGGAAAGACAGCCTTTTAGCCGGATATACGCTCAGGCAGTAATTTTTTGTTACATTTTTTTGTTGCATTTCGTTATTTTGTTATATATTTGTTAAAATTATATTAACCGGTTAACAAGCAAGCTATAACAAAACCAGCGTGTTATAAATTAAACTTGGTATTAACCTCAAATAAATCAATAAAAATCGCTGTTTTAGGAGGTAAAAAGTATAGTTATATCGAAGAAAACAAATAGGCCAAACAAGTTCAATAAAACAAATATTAATAAAGATATAAGAGCGAGAGAGGTTAGAGTTATTGATCCTGACGGCAATCAGGTAGGTATTATACCAACCTATAAGGCTCTTGCGACAGCCGGTGATTTCGGTCTTGATCTTGTGGAAATTTCTCCTAATGCCAACCCGCCTGTATGCAAAATAATGGATTACGGCCGCTATAAATATGAGCAGACCAAAAAGAAACAGGAAGCAAAAAAGAAACAAAGCACATTCCAGGTTAAAGAGATAAAAATACGTCCCAAGACCGGAGAACATGACCTGAAAATCAAGATTAGCCATATTAAAAAGTTTATAGGAAAAAAAGATAAAGTGAAAGTTACGGTTATGTTCAGGGGACGAGAAATATCGCTTTCAGAGCTTGGCAGGAATTTGCTTGAAAAAATTGCTAAAGAAATTGATGATATTGCAGTAGTAGAGCAATATCCTAAATTTGAAGGCCGTACCATGATGATGATTCTATCACCAAAGTAATTGCGGTAATAAATTTCGATATATTACTCTCCTGCGAAAAATATAATTATTAAAATACAAGGCATCCTTCATTAATCAGTTTACACTTTTTTCGAAAAAACGTGTATTATCAAATTGAATGCCGATGTCGAAACTGGAAATTAGAAATTTGAAATTAGGTAACGCATCTACATCTTTGTATTTTTTTCAATTTCCAATTTCACTGCCAAAATACAAGATCAACAAAGTATAAACTACTTTTGACTTGTCGTGAAGGATGCCGAATATAACTCACATTTACCTAAATTGAGCTATTTTTTACTCGATCTGCACCAATTTCTTGCGCATTTCTTCGTAAAAAATTGCTCAACTAAGGATTTATTTTATGGAATTTTCAAAAGATGGCGTGAGCCGCTATCTGTGGTCGCTCACGCCATCTATGTTTTAAATAGTGCCTGAACGAAAACTGCTAATTTTCCCAATTTTTGCGTCAGGCTTAAATTTTAATCCTCAAAATACTCAATGTATTCCTGCGGTTAAAATTTGCGCCTTACTTGAACTTAAAAAAATTTTCTAGTTTTCGTTCGGACACTAAATAGGGAGAAAAAAACAATGCCGAAAATTAAGACAAATAGAGCTGCAGCAAAGCGTTTCAAAAAAACTGGTACAGGCAAATTCGTATTTTCGAAATCAAACGCAAGCCACATTTTGACTAAAAAGACAACCAAGCGTAAAAGGTGTTTAAGGAAGAGCCAGATTATTTCCAAACCAGATAGAAAAGAGATAAAACTGCTTCTGCCCAATGGTTAATCAAGGGTTGAGTTTATATAAGGAGTAACACTATGCGAGTAAAAAGAGGTTTTAAAGCAAATAGACGTAGAAAGAAAATTTTAAAATTAGCTAAAGGCTACCGTGGAGGTCGCAGCAAGCTGTTCCGTACAGCTTTAAATGCTGTTGATAAGGCATTAATGTATGCTTATCGTGATCGAAGGACGCGAAAACGTGATTTCAGAAGGCTCTGGATCGCGAGGATAAATGCAGCGGCTCGCATGAATAACTTATCATATAGTAAATTTATTCACGGATTAAAGCTTGCCAATATCGAGATTGACCGAAAAGTCCTTGCAGAATTAGCTGTGTCTGATCCCTATGGATTTACCAGGATAGCCGAACTTGCCTCACAACAAATATAGCGAAAGCCGATGATACCCCATCTCCTGCGTTGTCAAGAGTTCGCAGTAGCCTTACTACGGCTTCACCCTTGACGCCTTGGATCTGGAGCATCCTCGGCTTTCGCTTAATTAGGATAATACTTAATCTTTCGATACCTTTACGAAATAATAGGTTAAGATTAGAGCGGAAAAAGTGGAAAGAACTATAGAACAAATTTATGAAGAAGCCTTTAAGGAAATAAAATCCGCTACAGATAGTGAAAGTATCAAAGCTCTTTCAATCCGGTATCTTGGCCGAAAGGGTATAATAACTCATTTTTTAAGAAATATTTCAAACCTTCCTCTGGAAAAAAGGCCGGAGGTGGGGAAAAGGGCTAATGAGGTAAAAAAGAGCTTAGATACGGCTTTCAAGCACGCGTTAAAACATCTTGAAACAAAATCTCTGCAAAAAGATTATAGAATTGATGTTTCCTTGCCGGGAAGGACAATCCAGCAAGGTTCTTTGCATCCAATAACGCAAATTACATGGCAGATATGTGAAATTTTTAAAAAAATTGGGTTTGATATAGCTGAAGGGCCTGAGGTTGAAACAGATCACTACAATTTTGAAGCTTTAAATATTCCAAAAAATCATCCTGCAAGGGACATGCAGGATACCTTCTATATTTCAGATAATATAGTTCTTAGAACTCATACATCATCCATCCAGGTCAGAATAATGGAAAAACTTACTCCGCCTGTAAGGATTATTGCCCCCGGCAAGGTCTACCGCTGTGATTCTGACCTGACTCACACGCCCATGTTCCATCAGGTAGAGGGTTTAATGGTTGATGAAGGTATTTCTTTCGGTGATCTAAAAGGAATACTTACAACCTTTATCCACCATATATTTGATAAAAAGACATCTATCAGATTTCGCCCAAGTTTCTTTCCTTTTACCGAACCAAGCGCCGAAGTAGACATCCTTTGTGTCATGTGTAGAGGCAAGGGGTGCAGAGTATGTTCACACACCGGATGGCTTGAAGTTATAGGTGCAGGCATGGTCCATCCGGCTGTATTTGAAAATGTTGGATATGATACCACACGTTATACAGGGCTTGCCTTTGGCATGGGAGTAGAACGTATTGCCATGTTGAAATATGGAATTGACGACATCCGGAAATTCTTTGAAAATGATTTGAGATTTTTAGGGCAGTTTTAATATGAAAGTTAGTTTAAGTTGGCTAAATGATTATATCCCAATAGATAAGGAATCATATAATAGTATTGCCGATTCACTCACTATGGTGGGGCTTGAGGTTGATTCGGTTACAGACAGGTATGATTACTTGGACAGCGTTGTTGTTGGACGCATTCTTAATATCAAAGCCCACCCAAATGCTGAAAAGCTCAAGGTATGTGAGGTTGATATTGGAAGCCGTGTCATCAGGGTTGTATGCGGAGCACCAAATATATATGAAGATATGGTCGCTCCGACAGCTTTACAGGGCACCCGCTTTCCAGAAGGTTATGTACTTGAAAAAGGAAGAATCCGAAACGAGCTGTCAGAAGGAATGCTTTGCAGCGAAGCAGAACTTGGTCTTGGTGCAGACCGCAGTGGCGTCATGATTCTTGATCAAAAACAATTGACAGGGAATAAGTTATCAAAAGCTCTTGAACTTTCAGACATGGTCTTTGAAATCGACCTTACCCCTAACAGGCCGGATTGTCTAAGCATAATCGGAATAGCCCGTGAAATAGCCGCCTTTCAGCAAACCACAATAAAATATCCCGAAACATCACTTTCAGATGCCGGCGATAAAATTTCCGACCTTACATCTATTACAATTAAGGCACCGGATCTTTGCCCAAGATATTCGGCAAGGCTTGTTTTTGATGTTAAGATTGCTCCTTCTCCTTTTTGGCTGCAAGATCGTCTAATGTCAGTCGGTTTAAGGCCTATAAACAACATAGTAGATATCACCAATTTTGTATTGATGGAAACAGGACAGCCACTTCATGCATTTGATTTTGACCGTCTGTCAGATCACAGAATAGTTGTCCGCCAGGCAAAAAAAGGTGAAACCTTTATCACTCTGGACAAAAAAGAACATTTGCTTACCCCTGATATGCTTATGATCTGCGATGGTGAAAAACCTGTTGCGCTGGCGGGTATCATGGGTGGGCATAATTCCGAGGTAACGGAATCAACCAGCAGGGTTCTTATCGAAAGCGCTTATTTTACGCCTGTGGGAATTCGCAAGACTTCAAAAAAACTTGGCATAAGCTCGGAATCCTCGCACCGTTTTGAACGCGGTGTTGACCCTGAAGGTATTATTACGGCTTTGAATAGAGCAGCCCAGCTTATGTCGGAACTTGGCGGGGGCGGTTTAATTGAAGGAGTTATAGATAAATATTCTAAAATTAACAATGCCGGGCCCATAACTCTAAACGTTGGACACACTAATCGTCTTCTTGGGACCAGTTTTGATCAGGACGAAATCAAAAATTTATTAGAATCAATTGAATTCAATGTTGAAAAAACAGGCAGCGACGAGCTTGCAGTTGTCTCACCTTCCTTCAGAGTTGATATAGCAAGGCCGGTTGATCTTATGGAAGAAGTCGCCCGCCTGTCCGGCTATAATAATATACCCACTACCTACCCCCTGATACCGGCGGAAGCCAGACAACCTGAAAAACAGTTGGGGTTAAGAAACAGCCTGAAAAAAGTTATGACCGGCTTTGGATTTACTGAAATAATTAATTACAGCTTTATAAATAGATTATATTGCGATAGCCTCAGACTTGAATCTGCCGACCAAAGAAGAAATATGGTAGATATATTAAATCCTCTGACGGAGGATCAGGCAGTTATGAGGACATCATTGATACCTGGTCTTCTCGAAACAATTCATCGCAATATAGCGAGGCAGATTAAGACTCTGAAATTATTTGAAGTCGGCAAAATCTATATCGGCAGGGGCAAGGATAACCTGCCGGAAGAAATAGAGATGTTAGCCGGCATCTGGACAGGATTTTGTACAAATGCCTCATGGTACTCAAAAGAAATCGGATGTGATTTTTTCGACATAAAAGGAGTGGTTGAAGGACTGTTGAACAGAATAAAAATTGAACGTATAAAATTTACCTGTATGCCGGATAATTTATGCACTTATACCAGACCCGGGCATACAGCTCAAATTCTGCAAGAAAAAAAGCTTATAGGTCTGACCGGAGAAATACATCCTCAAGTACTAAGTAATTTTGATCTAAAACAGGCTGCCTTCATTTTTGAACTTGACTTGAAGGCCATTTCCGACTTGATACCCGAAACTATTCGTTCAAAACCAATTCCAAAATTTCCATCTATTTCAAGGGATATTACCATTATAATCAATAAGGATCTGGAATCGTCTAAACTGCCTGAAACCATCAGGAAATCCGGCGAGGAGCTGATTGAAAATTTATATTTGTTTGATGTATTCGAAGGCGATACTATTCCTCAAAACAAAAAAAGCATATCTCTGAGAATAACTTACAGATCAAAACATAAAACCTTAGAAGATGACGAAGTAAATTATATCCATAAAAATATTACAGACAGGCTTCTAAAAGAATTTGACGCTTTGCTTCCAACATAGAAGATGCAAAACAATAAAGTCCATATAAAAGAACTGCCTGACAAACTATATTTCAAAATAGGAGAGGTCAGTGAAATCGCCGCACTTCCGTCACATGTTCTAAGATTCTGGGAAAACGAATTCCCTATAATAAATCCCAAAAGAACTCCCTCCGGCCAAAGGCTTTACAGAAAGAGCGATATAGAGTTCGTTCTAAAAATTAAACATCTTCTTTATGAAAAAAAATTTACTATTAAGGGCGCCAAGAAATACTTAAACTCTGAATATGGAGAGCAAAAAAGAAAATTACCAACTAATGTTGTCGATAAAATCCGATCAGAACTAGAACAAATTCGGGATTTGCTTGGCTAAGTATCGCTGAATTCAAACGAATTTAAACTGTTGACAATGTAAAATTATTGTCGTACTTTTTGAATTTTATGAGGCGGGCATAGCTCAGATGGTAGAGTACAAGCTTCCCAAGCTTGGTGTCGCGAGTTCAAATCTCGTTGCCCGCTCCATTTAGAAATTCGGGATTTGCCGTTTTTATGATGATTTAGGGGCAAAACTTTATCTAATTATGTGTAGTTTGGATTTAATTTATTTCTTATGATGATTTACATGAACAGATAAAGTTTTTTGATCCATAACGTAAGGATCTAATTGAATGACAGGAAACGGGCGGTAGCCCGTTTTTTTGTTTTTTGTATAAGTCATATTTCATGATGAAATTACAAAGAAAAAAAAGAAATAAACTAATAAAAAGCAGTGGACCGGAATTTGCTGAAAAAAATTTTCTTAAAAATAAAGAGGAATTTATTGCTAAAGTTAAGGACTTAACCGAACCTTTGTGCGAATCTATGGGGATGGAACTGGTACATGTTGAATACCAGCGGGAAAGCAGGGGCATTATACTCCGTATCTATATAGACAAACCAGGAGGAACTACATTAGATGATTGTGTGTTTATCAACCGCCAGTTGAGTGATACCCTGGATTTACATTTTGATGGCAGCGGTTCATACAGTTTTGAGGTGTCATCTCCAGGTTCTGATCGCCCCTTAAACAAAAAACTCGACTTTGAAAAATTTAAAGGAAGGGTTGCAAGAATTAAAACAATAGCTCCTGTTAATGGACAGAAAAATTTTAAAGGTGTTTTGTTGGGGATATCAGAAGAAACTATAAACATATCATTAGATGATAAAACAGTCGCTATTCCTTTTAAGGAAGTTAAAAGCGCGCGGCTTGTATAGACTTTCAGATAATTAATTTCACAAGGCCGGAAGGAGGAAGGCGTATTAGTTATACGTCAACGACTGATAACACAGTGAAATTATTTATCTGAAAGTCTATAAATGAAAATATTTGAAGCACCTTCTAAGGGCTCGGAAAAAAATAAGTTGGTAGAATTTGGGCGCAAAAATGCCAAGTTATTTTTTACCGAGCCCTAAGTTTAACGGAGAAAACGAATGTTTATATCAGATATAAAGCGTGTCGTTGAGCAGGTCGGCAGAGACAAGGGCATTGATAGTGAAATCCTTATTAAGGCACTTGAAGATGCTCTGAAATCTGCTGCCAGAAAAAAATTCGGAAGCAACATTGATATTGAAGTTAAATATAATGAAGAATCTGGTGAAATAGAAGTATTCCAGTTTAAAGAGGTGGTAGAAAATATTACCGAACCTGACCTTCAACTCAGCCTTGAAGAAGCATATAACCTGGATCCGGAAAGCAAGATTGGTGACAGCCTCGGTACAAAAATGGATGCTTCAACCTTTGGTAGAATAGCTGCCCAGTCAGCCAAACAGGTTATCATTCAAAAAATGAAAGATGCGGAAAGAGACGCGGTTTATTCCAGCTTTATTGATAGAAAAGGCGAAATAATTAATGGAATTGTTCAGCGAGTTGATCGCGGTGACATTATAGTCAATTTGGGCCATACTGAAGGTGTTCTTCCTGAACGAGAGCAGGTTTCAAGAGAAGTATATCGGAGAGGTGACCGCGTCAGAGCTCAAATATTAGACGTGCTTCATGACTCTCGAGGGCCTCAGATTATACTTTCGAGAACACACCCAAATTTTCTTGTCAGTCTTTTCAAAACAGAAGTGCCGGAAATTAGCGAGGGTATAGTTAGTATAATGGGCGCGGCCCGCGAACCTGGTATAAGGGCAAAAATTGCTGTTGCTTCAAATGATTCAGATATTGATCCTGTCGGCGCATGCGTTGGCATGAAAGGCAGTCGTGTACAAAATGTTGTTCAGGAACTCAAGGGCGAAAAGATCGATATTGTATCCTGGCATATTGATCCTGCAAAATTTGTTTGCAATGCTCTGGCGCCTGCCGAAATATCCAGAGTCATTATTGATGAAGAGAACCGTTTGATGGAAGTAATTGTTCCGGATGAATTTCTTTCAATAGCTATCGGGAAAAAAGGTCAAAACGTACGGCTTGCTTCAAAACTCACCAAATGGCATCTTGATGTAATTAATGAAACAAAATACAGCCAGGCCATGGAGGATGGCTACGACTCTCTTGTGGCCCTGCCGGGAATTAGCATCAGCCTGGCAGACGCATTATATGAAAAGGGTTTCTTTTCCGCTGAGGAAATAAGTAACTCTTCATTAGAAGATTTGATGCAAATCAGAGGTATTGGCGAAGAAAAAGCCATAAAGCTTCTTAAAACCGCAAAAGAATATGTTGCGAATGCTGATAGTTCTGATGAAGTATCTAACGAAATTTTATCAGACAATACGTTAAGTGATGATGACACATCTGAATCAAAAGAATCATCTCTTTCAGATAACCAGGAAAATCTTGATGAAGACGCTTTTAATGATGATCCATTAACAGACTTTGAGAAAAACAATAGCGAATAGCTTTTTGAAAACATATCCGCTTGTTTCAAAAAGCCAGGCTATAGACTTTCAGATAATTCATTTCACAAGGATAAAAGGGAAAATCTGAGCAAGTCGTACTAAGTTATACGTCGTCGAAGATTTTGACTGATAACGCAGTGAAATTATTTATCTGAAAGTCTATATTACAAACAATCGATTTAAGGGGGATGGATGGGGAAGATCAGAGTATATGAGCTTGCCAGAGAACTTAACATAAAGAACAAGGAACTACTTGAAAAGTTAAGTAAGATGGCTATTAAGGTAAACAGCCATATGAGTTCTCTGGACGATGAAGCAGTAGCCGAAGTCAAAGCAAATCTTCTCGGCAATAAAACCGATGTTGTCGAAGTGACACGAATAAAACCGACTGTTATTAGAAGACGTAAAAAAATTGTGCCGGTTGAAACAGCTCCTGAAAAAGAGGTGCCTCTGGAAATAGTAAGTCCTCCTGAAAAAATTACAGCAGATGAACAACCATCTGAAAAAGTTATAAAAGAAAAACCCCCCATTGCAGAGCTTGAACTTAAAAAGACCGAAAAGCCTGAAAAAGTAAAAAAGAAAGATGCGGAAAAAGGCATGGCTGAAGAAAAAGCGGCACTCGCAAAAGATGAAAAAACCGACGAGGCTGTTCAGAAAACAGTCTCTGTGGAAGAGGAGAAAAAGCCCAAACAGCCACATGTAGCAAAAAAGGCTGAAACAGTAACTTTGCCTAAGCTAAAAAAGCCTACAAAAGTAAAAAAGAAGCTCAAAAAAGAGGTGCCGGCAAAGATCATAAAAATGCCGGCACCACATAAAGAAAAGCTACCTGAGACTGAACAACCCAAGGTGGAAAAACTTAAAACAAAAGTTGAAAAACCACTCGAAACAGAAAAAAGGGGGCCAATTAGCGAAAAAGCTCAAACAGATTTAGCCACAAAAGAAAAAAAGAAAAAGACAAAAAACAAAAAACAGGGAGAACCTGTCCATGATAAAAAGTTCTTCAAAAAGAAAATTTCTTTTAGAAAAAAAGAGGTCGTTGAAGGGACAGACCTTTATCCGAAAGAACATCGGGGCCGAAAAATACGTAAGGCCACAGCTAAAAGCAAAGCAGCCGTACAAGCACAAAAACCTCAGATTACAATACCGAAAGCCATTAAACGCAGGATCAAAATTGACGACGCCATTGTTCTGGCTGATCTGGCAAAGCGCATGGGAATAAAGGCCAATGAAATGATTAAGGCCCTTATGGATATGGGTGTTATGGCTACCGTAAATCAGACAATTGACTTTGATACAGCTTCTCTTATTGCCACAGAATTTAATTACGAAGTAGAAAGAGCCTCCTTTGAGGAAGAAGTTATATTAAAAGTTGAAAAAGACGATCCTGACAAACTAACCGGAAGACCTCCTGTTGTTACCATTATGGGGCATGTAGACCACGGAAAGACATCACTTCTTGATGTAATTCGCAAAACCAAAGTGACGGAAATCGAGGCAGGGGGAATTACACAACATATAGGTGCGTACTACGTATCTACAGATAAGGGGCAAATTGTTTTTCTGGATACACCGGGCCATGAAGCTTTTACTGCAATGCGTGCTCGAGGTGCCAAGGTTACAGATATAGTGATACTGGTTGTTGCTGCTGACGATGGTGTTATGCCTCAGACCGTTGAGGCAATCAACCATTCAAAAGCTGCGGGAGTCCCTATTATTGTAGCAATTAACAAGATAGATAAAGCAAATGCAGACCCTGAACGCGTTAAGCGTGAAATCGCTGAATTAGGACTCGCCCCTGAAGAGTGGGGCGGAGATACTATATTTGTCAATGTTTCTGCGAAAACAAATCAGGGGATAGAGGAACTGCTTGAGATGATACTTCTTCAGGCTGAATTGATGGAATTAAAGGCTAATCCGGATAAATTTGCTCAAGGCAATGTTGTTGAAGCGAAAATAGACTCGGGGAGGGGTGCTGTTGCAACACTTCTTGTACAGGAAGGCACTCTCCACACAGGCGATGCTATAGTATGTGGAATACACCACGGCAAAGTCCGTGCCATGTTGAATGACAGGGGAAACCATGTTGAAGCCGCAGGGCCTTCAATTCCGGTTGAAATTTTAGGGCTCACAGGTGTACCTAATGCCGGAGATGAATTTATAGCTCTTGCCGATGATAGAAGTGCTAAGCAGGTCAGCATTCACAGAATCCAGAAACAAAGGTCTAAAGATCTATCTAAAACCAGCAGATTAAGTCTTGAAAAACTTTTTGAACAAATGGAGGAAGGCGAGACTAAAAAGCTGAATCTTATCATTAAAGCAGATGTGAATGGCTCTATAGAAGCCCTTAGAGATTCTTTGACAAAGCTTTCTAATAATGAGGTTAACATTAATGTTATTCATGCAGCTACTGGAACAATTATCGAATCAGATGTTTCTTTGGCCGCAGTATCTGACGCCATAATTATAGGTTTTAACGTCCGACCAAGCACAAAAGTACAGGCACTTGCTAATGAAGAAAATGTTGATATGCGTTTTTATAATATCATATACAATGTAATCAAAGACATCAAGAATGCTATCATTGGCATGATGGAGTCAACCTATGAGGAGCGAATACTTGGGAGAGCAGAGGTCAGAGAAGTATTTCATGTTCCTAAAATCGGTACAATTGCGGGTTGCTATGTAACGGATGGAAAAATTGAACGCGGTCAGCTTGTCCGCCTTATAAGAGATGGTATTGTTTCCTATGAAGGCAAGATTTCTTCCCTTAAACGTTTCAAAGAAGATGCAAAAGAAGTTCAAACCGGGTATGAATGCGGAATTGGTATTGAAAATTTTAACGATATTAAGCTCGGTGATATAATTGAATGTTATTATCTTGCAGAGATCAAGCCTGAAGTCGAAGAATAAAGCAGGGAAAAGCAGGGATCAGGGATTAGGTGGTAAGGCGTAACTTTTTGCAATTTGTAAAGTGAGAAAATGGTTGTCGGTATCGGAATTATCACATTCAGGCTGCATGACTGCCGCTCATTAAAAAGTAAAAGAAAGATTGTAAAGTCCATTATCGCCAGGATACGCAACAATTTTATTGTATCGGTCGCGGAAGTGGGCTCAAATGACATTCACAAAAAAGCCGAAATAGGCTTTGCAGTAGTGGGTAATAATCAGATGATGATAAATTCCTGTATTGATAAAATTTTTAATCTTGCCGATAGGACAGGTCTGGCTGAGATCGTTGATACTGAAATGGAAATTATTAATTTATGAAAACATTTCCTCGTTCCGACAGAGTTGGCGGCCATATACAAAAAGTTCTATCAGACTTATTGCAAAAAGATATTAAAGACCCTCGCCTTGAGACGGTTACAATTACTGATGTCAAGTTGTCGAATGATTTAAGAAAAGCCCGTATATATTTTACTACCTCTGCCCCGAAAAACATGGAGAGGGCAATGAAAGGCTTTAAAAGCGCCCATGGATATGTAAGACGCGTTCTCGCCCACAATCTTGGTTTGCGCTATATGCCTGATATCGAATTTTTATATGATGAATCCTTTGACTATGCTTCACGCATAGATAAATTGCTCAGAAGTACAAAAACAGATAATGAAAAAGATTATAAACCACCTGAAAAATAGCAACCATATTATAATTGCTTCTCATAAAGATCCTGACGGAGATGCTATAGGCTCGTTGATTGCTATGGGACTTGCTCTCGAAGCACTGAATAAAAATATAACTCTTTATAACGAAAGCTCTATTCCATCTGCATATCGTTTTCTACCGTCAGTTGAAAGAATTGTTCGTCAAATTAAGGAAACAAATACTTATGATACCGCCATTATTCTTGACTGCGCAGATTTCCAGCGTATCGGCAAAATTTCTTCGGTTATCAGCAAGATACCAGTAATAATAAACATTGATCACCATATAACCAATACTAGATTCGGCAATTTTAATCTTATAGATACATCTGCATGTGCAGCAACAGTGATAATATACAACCTGTTAAAAGAAATGGCTCTCCCCATTAACAGTGCAATTGCCACATCAATATATACAGGTATTTTGACTGATACAGGGTCGTTCCGTTTTGCAAATACAAATAAATCCGCTTTTGCGATCTGTGAAAAAATGGTTGAAGCCGGCGTTGATCCATATAATGTTGCCCGGCATATTTATGGCAGATACTCTCTTGGGCAGATAAAGCTCCTGAATCTGGCGCTTGAATCTATTGAAATTTCAGATAACGGTAAAATGTCCATGATGATATTAACAAAAAACATGTTTGATGAAACCGGAACGCGGCATGAGGACTCAAACGGTCTTATCAATTATGCAAAAAGTATAGAAAATATTAAAATTGCCGCACTTATACATGAATTATCACACAATTACCATGTCAGCCTCCGTTCTGATGGAACGGTTGATGTGGCTATGATAGCCGGTTCGTTCGGCGGCGGCGGGCATTACAGAGCCGCAGGATTCAATATTGAGTCAACGCTATCTGATATAAAAACACAGATGTTGAACATTGCTGTTGAACTTTGAACCTTTTTTTTATACCTATGAACAAAGAAATAGATGGAGTTATAGTTATTAACAAGCCCGCTAATATAACTTCAGCAAAAGTTGTGGCCATTATAAAAAAACTATTCGGGGCCGGAAAAGTTGGACATACAGGAACTCTTGATCCGGAAGCAACAGGTGTCCTGCTTTGCTGTATTAATAAAGCAACAAAGCTATCCAGATTTTTTTTAACCGGCAGCAAAAAATATGAAGCTGTACTGCACCTTGGAGTGGAAACAGACACTCAGGATGCCACCGGAAAGATTATTTCTACAAGTGATGAACTGAATTTTACTGAAAAAACAATTCGAGCTGTATTTAGACAATTTGAAGGAACGATAGAACAGGTTCCACCGGCTTTTTCAGCATTAAAGTACAAAGGTGTCCCATTATACAAGCTTGCGAGAAAAGGTAAATTTGTCAGGAAATCTTCAAGAAATATTTTTATATCGTATAACAAAATATTTAAAATAAATATGCCTTTTATAAGTTTTGAGGTATGCTGTTCTTCAGGTACATATATCAGGACTCTATGTTCAGATATAGGTAAAGAACTTGGCTGCGGTGGACATCTTAAAAAACTTAGAAGAATCGAAAGCAGTGGATTTACAATTAATGAAGCTGTAAACTTATCAGAACTGGAACAGCTATTTTTAACCGGAGCAATAAATGATAGAATAATATCCATGTCAGATGCCTTGCGTAATATGCCCGAACATATAGCGGATGAATTTCTGACAAAAAAAATAAAGCACGGCACTATATTAACAACAAAAGAGTTTATGCCACGAAATACAGACAATTTAAAAAATTTTATCAAGATTGTTGATACAAAAAACAATCTCGTTGCAGTGCTTAAATTCAAAAAAGATAGTAACAGATATAATTACTGCTGTGTGTTTAATTAGGATTATAGCTGTCAGCAATTAGTGCATTCCGGCGAAGGCTAACCTTACAGGTTAAAACTTATTAAACAGGAAGTATAATTACTTGTAATATATAAAATATTTGATAAAAACAGGAGGCAAAAAAGTGGTTTTAACTGTGGAAGATAAAAAGAAGCTTATTGAGCAATATAAATTGCACGAAACAGATACAGGTTCACCCGAGGTTCAAGTCGGGCTTCTTACACATCGTATTTCTTATCTTACCGAGCACTTAAAGGTTCATAAAAAAGATCATCACTCCCGAAGGGGTTTGTTGATTTTAGTCGGCAGACGCCGCAAACTATTAAACTATGTAAAAAACAATGATGTAAAAAGATATCGGACAATCATTGCAGACCTGGGGCTTAGAAGATAGGTAACCGTTTACGGTTAACAGTTTGCAGTTAACGGTTGATCAAAACATATGTTGCATATAGATTTTCAGATAAATAATTTCACAAGGACAGAAGGAAAAATCCGAGTAAGTCGTGCTGAGTTGTACGTTGTCGGTCGAGGATTTTGACTGATAACGCAGTGAAATTATTTATCTGGAAATCTATAGTTCATTGAAAAAAGTATGGACTGTAAACCGTGGCTAAAATAGACATAATCGCTTTATAATCAGCAAACAAAAAGATGCAGGAAGTTCTGAATAGTTATTTATTTGAACTTGTTGTTTGGAGATAAATATGAAAAATTTACTTAAAACAGAAGTCGGCGGAAAGACTCTTAGCATACAGACCGGCAAAGTTGCAAAACAGGCTTCCGGTTCAGTTACGGTTCAATATGGAGAAACTATTGTACTGGTTTCAGTTGTATCCGCTTATGAAGGTAAAACAGTATCTTTCTTACCACTTACAGTTGAATATCAGGAAAAAATTTACGCGGCAGGCAGGATACCTGGTAATTATTTCAGGCGCGAAATTGGAAGGCCATCTGAAAAAGAAACATTAACCGCCCGCCTTATTGATCGACCCATAAGGCCTCTTTTTCCTAAAAAATATAATTACGAAACGCAAGTTATTGCAACAGTATTATCTATGGATCAGGAAAATGATCCTGATATCCTGGCGCTGATAGGAGCCTCTGCTGCACTTGAAATATCAGACATTCCATTTGAGGGACCGATTGCATCTGTCCGTGTAGGACGAATAGATGGTGAATTAATAATCAATCCTACAATCAGTGAATGTGAAAAGAGCGATCTTAATATCATTGTTGCAGGTTCAAAAACCGGCGTAGTAATGGTTGAAGGTGGAGGCAGCTTAATAAACGAAGAAGATATGCTTGAAGCCATATTCTTTGGTCATAAAGAAATGCAACCGATCATAGATTTGCAAGTAAAACTAAAAGAGATTGCCGGTGTACCTAAACGTCCTTTTACCGCGCCTGAAAAAGACGAAATGCTGGTAAAAAAAGTTGAGGCGGCAGCCCATTCAAAATTGCGTGAAGCAATAATTATACCAGAGAAAATTAAACGTCGAACCGCTCTTCGTAACCTTAAATCTGAGATATTTGAAAATCTTGGTGAAGAATACGCTGATCGCAGGGAAGAAGTCTACGACATTTTTCAGGACTTGCAAAAAACAATCAGCAGAGAACTTATCCTGAAAGAAGGTCGGAGAATTGATAACAGGAAATTTGATGAAATAAGACCGATTACCTGTGAAGTCGGAATTCTGCCAAGGCCTCATGGCAGCGCCCTGTTTACAAGAGGAGAAACTCAAGTGCTCGGAGTTATGACTCTTGGTTCAGGCCCGGACGAACAAAGGATTGAAACACTTATGGGGGAAGAACACCGGTCATTCATGCTTCATTATAATTTCCCGCCATATTCGGTCGGTGAAACAAGGCGAATTGGCGGCCCAAGCCGAAGAGATATAGGCCATGGCGGACTGTCAACCAGAGCTATTGAAAAAGTGCTTCCAGATAAAAAAGACTTTGATTATACAATTCGTATAGTATCAGAAGTGCTGGAATCAAACGGTTCTTCATCGATGGGTACTGTATGTTCTGGAATTCTGGCTCTTATGGATGGCGGAGTCCCGATCAAAGCGCCTGTTTCCGGAATTGCAATGGGACTTGTACACGAAGGGGATAATGTGATCATCCTGTCGGATATACTTGGCGATGAAGATCAGGCCGGAGACATGGATTTTAAGGTTGCCGGCACATGTGACGGAATAACAGCCTTGCAGATGGATATTAAAATTCACGAACTTTCAAAAGATATAATGCAGAAAGCTCTTGAGCAGGCCCGCGTTGGCAGGCTTTTTATTCTCGACAAGATGCTGGCAGCTTTAAAGGAACCCCGCATAGAAGTTTCCCCTCATGCTCCAAAAATAATTACCATAAAAATTAATCCCGACAAGATACGGGAAATAATAGGGCCTGGAGGAAAAATCATCAGGGCAATGCAGAGTGAGACAAATACTACAATAGAAATAGATGATTTGGGCATTATTAAAATTGCCGCTGTTTCCGAAAAAGATGCAAATGCAGCATTGGCAATGATCAAGGAAATCACAAGAGAGCCCGAGGTCGGAGTTATTTATGAAGGTACTGTCGTAAAGATAATGGACTTTGGGGCATTCGTTCAGATAATGCCCAACGTGGATGGACTTGTGCACATTTCACAACTTGCTCCACATCGCGTAGCAAAAGTTACGGATATAGTTAAGGAAGGAGAAAAAATAAAGGTCAAGGTTCTTGAAGTAAAAGACGGGAAAATACGCCTGAGTCGCAAAGCGGTTATAGAAGAGAAAAAAAATGGATGAAATAGCAAATAACACCATTCTTAATAACGGCATCAGGATTTTATCCAAAAAAATACCCCAAGCCCGCAGTGTTTCAATGGGAGTCTGGGTAAATGTAGGAGCCAGGGATGAAACTTTATCAGAAAACGGGCTTTCTCATTTTATTGAACACATGATCTTTAAGGGAACAAAGAAACGGTCGGCCCTTCAGATAGCTAAGGAATTCGACTCTATCGGCGGTAATACAAACGCGTTTACAACCATGGAAAACACCTGTTACCATGCAAAGGTAATGGACACACACCTGGATACCATGGTTGATGTTCTTTCTGATATATTTTTATACTCAGCATTTGAATCAAAAGAGGTTGAAAAAGAACGGACAGTTATATTCCAGGAAATTGGAATGACCGAAGACACCCCGGATGAATACATCCACACTCTTTCAGGAAATACTTACTGGGGAGATAACCCTTTAGGGCGATCAATACTTGGTCCTCGAGAGAACATTTTAAGTTTCGATTCTGAAACCATCAGGGAATTTTTTTCCCGGCTTTATCAGCCCGAACGTATCTTGATAGCTGCCGCAGGCAACATAGAGCATGATCACTTTGTCAATTTAGTAGGACATCAATTTGAATCAATTAATGCAGGCAATAGCTTCCCTGTTCGTGTAACCCCAACCGGCCAATCTAAAGTTACCATCCATTCCAAGGATCTTGAGCAGATTCATATCTGCATGGGCACAAAAGGTCTATCAATTACCGATCCAAAACGTTATACCTTTTCACTGATTAATACCATACTCGGTGGGAACATGAGTTCAAGGCTCTTCCAGCAAATTCGTGAAAATAGAGGGCTCGCCTACTCTATCTATTCTTTTATATCATCTCATGTTGATACGGGTATGTGCGGAGTCTACGTTGGAGTCGATCCTAAAAATGCTAAACAAAGCATAGAAGTCATTCTAAGTGAGATATTAAAACTTAAAAAAATACCTGTTGACTCAACTGAGCTGCGAAGTGCAAAGGAATATACAAAAGGCAACCTCATGCTTGCATCAGAAAGTATCGACAACCAGATGGTTCGGTTGGCTCAAAATGAAATCCATTTTGGTCGATATATTCCTTTACAGGAAGTTGTGAATAAAATAGAAGAAGTCACAGCAGATGATATTATTGATTTAGCATCAACTCTTTTTGATAATGACCAGCTTGCAATTACCATGCTTGGCCCCGTTCCCGACAAAAAGGAATACGAAGATATATTAACCGCTCACGGTTAACAGTTTACAGTTAACGGTTAACGGTTGATCAAAACATAAAACTATTAACTGTAAACCGTGAACCGTGAACCATATTCCTACTATTAAACTGCTTCGCATCAGGCCAAACGATGATGCAGATATACATCTACCGCGCTACATGACCCCACACTCTGCAGGAATGGATATATATGCAGCCGTCAAAAAAGATACCGTTCTTGAAAAAGGCGAAATCGCTTTGATTCCCACAGGTTTTGCCATGGCCATTCCAGAAGGATTTGAAGCTCAGATCCGTCCAAGAAGCGGCTTGGCGGTTAAGCATGGTATCGGCCTTATAAATTCACCTGGTACAATTGACTCTGACTATCGAGGAGAGGTAATGATTCCGGCTATAAACCTCGGCACTAAAAAATATACTCTTAAAAGAGGTGACAGAATTGCCCAGATGATCATAAAAAGAGTTTATCATGCCAGGATTGAAGTTGTAGAACAATTAGATAAAACCGTTCGCAACACCGGAGGCTTCGGACACACCGGAAAATAATATTGAAAGTTTAGGAACGTGGCCGAAATAACTTCCCCAACTATGCATCACAGCTTCAGGCCGCCTTTGCCCGATCTCAAATCACAAAAATATTGAAATAGCTCGCTATTCCATCAACTTTTGTGATCTGAGATCGAACAAATTCGACCCAAATCTGTGCGCCTACTTGGGGAAGTTATTTCGGCCACGTTCCTTAGAAAAAAATTCTGTCAAAAAAGTCTTTTTGTAAAATCTAATTTGAAAGTTGGATTATATGACTGCCGAGCAATCAATTTTGAGCAATTCAACTAAGAATTCCAGCTATAATCTTACAGTATGTATGCTGGCAAGCGGCAGTAAGGGGAATGCTGTTTTTATTTCCAACGGCTCCACCTCAATACTTGTTGATGCAGGTCTTTCAGGGATAGAGATTGAACGCAGGATGAAATCAACAGGGCTTAATCCCGAAAATCTTGATGCCATACTCGTATCTCATGAACACACCGACCATATTCAAAGCGTAGGGGTACTTTCACGCCGCTTTGACCTGCCTGTATATATAAACAGCAAGACAATAAAAGCCGCCTCATCTAAACTAAAAAATATTAAAAACATAAAAACCTTTGAGTGCGGTTCAGCGTTTATGTTAAAAACGCTGGCCCTGCATCCATTTTCAATATCCCATGATGCGGAAGATCCTGCCGGTTTCACCATAAAACAAAATGGTTCAAAGATCGGTATCGCAACAGACCTTGGCATCGTTACTTCCATGGTCAAAGAGCATCTTAAAGATTGCTCGCTACTGATCCTCGAAGCAAACCATGACCAGACCATGCTCGCAAACGGGCCATATCCCTGGCCTCTAAAACAACGTGTCAAGAGCCGAACCGGACACCTTTCAAACGAAGATTCGAAAAATCTTTTAAATGAAATCAAACACAATAAACTGGAACATGTAATTCTTGCCCATCTAAGCGAAACAAATAATACCCCTGAAAAAGCAGTAAGTGTTGCAGGACAGGCGCTTACTAATATTGATACCAGACTCAGCGTTGCTTCACAGTATGAATCCGGTGGTTTACTGTACGTCAAATAGATCGCCGGTGAAAAAGCAAACCGCGACTGCTCAATAGCTCCTTCGAATAATACCGACAAGTTTGCCGACAATCCTGATCCGGCCTCGGTGCCACCCGCTAAAAACCATGGGAGGATAAGCACTGTTAGCCGAATGTAATTCCATAGTACCTTTTGTTTTCCGCAAAATTTTGAGAGTTGCTTCATGTAGAATGTTTCTAACTATAACCGCGACTATCTGCCCGCTTTCCGCTTGACTCTGGGGACGGATAATGGCCAGGTCCCCATCAGCGATATGGGCATCGATCATGGAATCACCCTGAACACGAAGAGCAAAGCAAGTTTTGGAGCCAAAAATCGATGGGTCTATCCGCAACTCATCTTCACGATTCTCCAGCGCCATAATGGGAGTGCCTGCGGCGATTTTGCCGATTAACGGGACGGTTTTTCCAACAGGCCCGCCAGGAATACGCCACGACCTTTTCTTGCCGGCAGGGGCAATAAGATACCCTTTTTTAACCAGAACATGTAGAATGCGATGGATACCTGCCGGTCCTTTTAAACCAAAATGACCGCATATCTCGCGTATTGTAGGCGTGATACCGAGTTTTTCCTGATATGAACGGATATAATATAATACTTCCGCCTGCCTTTGAGTGAGCTCCAAAATATAACCCCCTATGAGAACAGCATATCTCCCGGACTTTGGTAGTCCCTACAAAGCAGTGCAGGTTTGGAAATACTACCCTATTTTACTTTGTAAACCCCTGATTTTTCACTATGTTCTGCCAGAAGAAATGATATCTAACTTATTGAAATTATTGACCCGCACTGTTTTGTAGGGACTACCCGGACTTTTGACACCCTTGCTGATCTCATTTTCACCCATCTCGGCAGGATGTCGTTTGCCATGATAAAAGATAAATTTTCTTATCCATTCGATATAAGCCTGCTCTGTTCGAATACTATAGTGTTTGCAACGAATCCTGTTTCGAACCTGGTCCAATAGCTTCGGTTGTCTCGTGTCTGATCTATAAAATGTTTTTCTTTCCTCATAATGTTTTGGTTTTGCACGAGATTTACATAAATTTTTCACGATTCAGCATTCTCCTTTATTGTTTTCGGAATAATAATTTCGTTGACTTTAGCTCTCGTAAAAGTTAAAAATAATAATCATTTTGGCGAAAATTCACCTTGTATGAACATTTGTTCACATATTGATATAATACTAACATCAAAATTTTTATCAAGTAAAAAAGTCGTCTAATCCACAAATAGATCATTTTATACGACCAAACAGCCGTATAAAACAATTTCGTACGTAGATTAGCCGTATTATAAGACGACTATTCGGCAGTCTACTATATGTTCGGCGGTAGAGTAAAACTAATATGGAAACATCAAAAAAAAATTGCAGCATAGTCGTATTTCCGTTTCTGAAGACAAGTGGCGCTGTGACTATCGGCCAACAGACTTTTAGATCGACTGATGATACCGATAATCTCTCATCTGAACAGGCAACTTGTTTAAACGAAATTGGTAGCATGTTGTTTCTACAGGATAACCTTCGAATAAAATCTTCATCCTACGCTGTTGTCCCATTTATAGATTTTAAGAACTCAACAACTCTCTTAGAGCATTTAATGAATGTGCAATCTTTCGTTGCATACATCTATGCTTCACCGCGACATGAGTTTGGGGACATTTTCCTTTCCTATGAGCACGCGAGTATGGCAATTTTTTCACCTGGAAAAGTATCGAAATATCTCCTTAGACCTGATTTCCATGTAGATAATGTTGGGTCGGCGCCAAAACTGGCAATTAATAATCGAGAAGAGGTCGAAGGTTATATGGGATTATACAATTTCAGGCATCATTTTTGGGTCGCCAAAGATTCGCGGCTTTATGGTCCTAAGCCACACCTCACTCTAAACCATTCACAAGATTTGATGAACGACCTTGCTCGTGCGGTTGAGGGGAGATCCGACTACCGGTTACTTAATGCGTCATTACGCAAGCCAGTTACTCAAGCATCTTCACGCATTTTTACTGCGGTTCGATGGTTCAACTCTGCCTGCAACGAGGCAAATGATGAAGCTACAGCAATAGTTAATCTTTCTATAGCCTTTGAAGCATTATTGCGTTTGCCTGTAGATAAAAAAACTGATCGTTTTATCGATGCCATTTCCTTACTTCTGGGTAGAACTCCGAGATTAGATATCTGGGCTCATCAATTTTATAATGCACGCTCGCAGATTGTACATGAGGGCTATACTCAGCAATTTCATTTCATCGCCACAGACTCGCCGAAGAAAAACAACGGTCAGTCATACCAGTCACTTCTTTCATACGGGCGTCAAATTTTTCAGCTCTGTCTTGGCACTATACTTTCTGGAGCCGAATTATCTGAAATCACTGGACTTGAAGATAAGTTAATTACAAATCAAGAGCGTTTTCAAGAGATTTGCAAGGTGCTATCCGACAGAACCATTGGAGCACGTGAACGTCTTGAGTGTATTGAACCAATAGTCGCAAACATACAGAAATATATATACGTTCCAGAGAGTGATCTTAATTTCGAAACCATGATAGGTGCAATACGCCTTGCCGCAAAAGCTATATTAGAAAATAACGATGGTATCACCCAAGATTTAATAAAGAAGTTGGAACGGCTGATTGGTGCTAATAAGACTAATGATCATTTTCAAGAGTTTGAGGCACTGCAAGAAATAAACAGCATATTTAATGATGGGTCTTTGCAGATCGGAAATACCTGTGGCTATGTTTTTCGGGATCTCACAAAAACCGTGTGGAATTATGTTTTTATGCACTACTTTTGGCTTAAGAAAAACTTAGCTGAAAAAGTAAGTGATATCACTGAACAGCACAAGGATTTTAACACGACATTGCCGAACAATTAAATACAGCGGACGCAAAAAGCCGCGCCGCTGATTTATGTGTTCGGCCACGAAGGAGGGGGCAACAAGATGGATGAAATAGTTCAGCAATACCGAGATAGCAAGACCCCTCGTGGGCACGAGCTTCGGGTCGATGAGCGTGATCACGAGGCGATCATCTGGTATCTCTTCTGGGGAGAATATGACGGAGTCGATGACCACCATCACATGGGTATTGCGCGCGTGCGTTCTATCGGAAGTGGGTTCGTGATCGGGTGGTTGCATGGTACAGATCAAGAACCATACCGGTCGGAGCAAGTTACAGACTTGAAGGAGTTATATGCCAGGATCGACGCCGAAATTGCCAACCGATAAGCAGAACTCACCATCCGTTGCAACTAACCAGTCAAGCGCTTGATTTATAGGAGTTCAGATGCCAGACTTGCGTGACTACAAGGATTTTCTCAGAGAGCTTCCCATCAATCAGTTCAACCGGTTCGTGTCTGAATTCGGAGGTGAGGCTAAGGGTCCTGAAGAAATCGTTGCTTGGGTTAACTCCCCTAAGCGTGAGAAGAGTGTTTGCGACAAAATCCAGACAGTGTTCGAAGTCCAGATTCTGACTGCTGCTGAACGACAGGAAAAGATCGCCAAGGCATCTGCGGATGCTACTAAACGGCAAGCAACTGCGGCCGAGAAATCCAACGAGATGGCAGAGAAGGCGCTGCGGGTTGCGAAACAGAGCATGTGCTGGACTATGGTAGCAGGGATCGTAGCCGCTCTGGCCTTAATTCTGAGCATTATCGGTTTGTTCAAGTAAATTGACACAAACATGCCGAACCTGTTAGTTGAGAAATTGGGGTCAAACCTTGATTATTATAATAAAGCTTGAAGAAAAATGGGGTCGCCGATCTGTCTTTTACCATAATTGTCTTAGATCTGCATAACTCACTTATGAAAGATACCGAATGCGTAAGATTTATGCAATGGGCTTTACCACGCCTGCGCATGAGATGGCCGGGTTTCCGCAAGGTGCGAAGGCAGGTTTGTAAGCGTATCAACCAGCGTATAAGAGAGTTGCGGCTCAACGATGTGGAATGCTATCATGAATACTTACAGGTTCATCAGGATGAATGGATTTATCTCGATAGCCTGTGCCGCATTTCTATTTCGCGGTTTTACCGGGATAAAGGTGTGTTTGACTGTATAGGGAATAAGGTGCTCCCAGCATTGGCGCAACTGACTGCTAACAGCGGCAATAATACAATCAAATGCTGGAGCGCTGGATCTGCTTCAGGAGAGGAGGCTTATACCATCGCATTGGTCTGGCAATTTGTCCTTTCATTGGATTATCCTGACATCGGCATTCATATTACAGGCACCGAAGTAGATAACAACCTGCTTGGACGCGCGGAAAGGGCATACTATCCCCAATCCAGCGTAAAAGATTTGCCTGAAAAATGGCTTTCTCAGGCCTTTAACCGGGCCAACAAGCAATATTGCCTTTACCCGGAATTTAGGGAAAAGGTGAATTTCATCTCACAGGATATCAGGCGGGCAGCGCCTGACGGTCCTTTTCATATAGTATTATGCCGTAATCTGGCCTTTACCTATTTTGATATAAGCCTGCAAAAAAAGGTTTTAGGGAGAATTTTCGACAGCCTTCTTAATGAAGGGATATTGGTTATCGGCATCCACGAATTACTTCCTGACGGAATTACATATTTTCGACCATGGATATCCAATATGGGAATATATCGCAAAGCTTTCGTATAATTGGATATAGGGAAAGATTGTCAATAATTGTTGGCTGATTTTAAAATCTGTTCATCAATAGAGCTCATTTTACATACCTTTTCGTAAAAGAGTTTTTTTCAATATTTTTTAATCCGCTAAGAGCCTGTCTGAAAATTATCTCCGTAGCGAAAAAGTGTGAAAGCGAGACAAAATTTGCGAAAATTTGGGCCGTTTCTCACGCTTTTGCAGCAGGATGAGAATTTTCAGACAGGCTCTAACCTATGATAGCTTTACAGTACTGGCCTGTGGCCCTTTTTCTCCTGATTCTTCAACAAAACATACCTTAGTTCCTATATTAAGGTCTTTAAACTTATCCTCTATTACACTGTTTCTATGGAAATATATCTCCCGGCCATCAGGTGTGGTCAGAAATCCATAACCCTTTTCCGGGAACAGAGAACTTACAAAAGCACGAGGTTTTTCTTCGTGGTGTTTCACATCCCGGCGCAACCGCTCAGTGTATTTTTCAAGCTGACGACAAGCCGCACGGAAGGCATTTCCGATAGCAACATATAAATCTTCATGTGTCTCTCTTGTAACAGCTAATTCTTTGCCAGGCATCGTAATATCTATCCTCACATTATATAAAACTCCTTTGTGATGATGGCGATGAGGGGCTTCAACCAGCACACTACATCTCATAATTTTATCGTAACAAAGATCCAATTTTTCCGCTTTCTCGCGAATTGAGTCTTCGATTGCCTCGGTAAGTTCAAAGTTTCGGGCGGTAATTTGCAATGGAACCTTCATCCTATTTTCTCCTTATTTCCAATAGAAACAGCAAGTTGTCATAGTTTATTCAATGCCTATCCGGTTAACGCACATAAAATACTTTAACTTATTGTTATTGCAGATATTTTGTCTCCAATATATATTTAGGGCTTATGACATCTAAAACGTATTATTTTCAATAGGTTGTATTATTTTTATAAAATATTTTGGACAACATCCGGATAGGCATTGTTTATTCTTCATCCGGCGGCGGTCGATCGGGAAACATATAAGGGACTTCCTTTTCTTGTGACTCAAACACATCGTCTGTGATCTCATCAACATCAACACTGAGGGGGTAATCGGCTCTGCCAGGGGAGCGATTCTCCTTCTCCCATATCAGTTCAGTGGTTTGAAGATGATCAACAATGGACGTAAAGCCCATTATATCTCTTAGAATCCTTAGTAGAATTTGGTGCTCTTTCTCGCTCGGGACAATGCCCTCAAGATAAATTATTTTATTTTTACAGAAGACCTTGAGTTCTTCAACATCGAGCCGACCGTCATTGCGTAGATATTCAAAAATCAACCGACGCAGTTGTTCGCTGGACAGGCCCTTATACTCGCTGGGTAGTTCCTCACAGACAATTACCTCTTCGGCCCGAGGCAACCTCTTTTGTTCTTCCTCATACCTGTGTGCACATTTGCGACACAGGCGAGTTGCGGGTAACTCCTCCAGCCGTTTCAAAGAAATCAATTTCTCACAGCTTTCACACACCCCATAGCTACCAGCAGCAATTCTACATAGCGATAGATCGATTTCTTCTATTTGCATCTTTTCACGTTCATCCAAGTGCTCGTAAAGTCCAGTTATATCTGCCTTTTGAGCTTCTTCTTCCGGTTCAATATCGCGCTCTTCCAGCTCCTTCCAATCAGATTCAAAGCCCTGAAGCCTTTCAAAGATCTCATTGCGCTGTTTGAGGAGCAACTCTCTAAAACGTACTATATCTCGCTCGTACATGGTTATTTCTCCTAATCGGTAACATGTCGTATATAAAGGACAATTCGATATCTCTTGTCTTGATACCTCTTAATTTCACTCGACTATCTTCAGAAAAAGTTTGACAGGCATTATTATCACTAATTATTTCAAGGTGTTCAAAAAGAAACTTGTTTATGATTTGATATTTTTTATAAACCTTTTATATTCAATCATATTAAAATTCTCTACTTTTTTGCAAGTAAAAATTTAACATTCAGACTAAAACTTGTTGGTTCAGCAAAATTGAATTTCAGGTAACATTTAGCCTTACGAAAGGGTAAACGGGACGCTGGTGGAAGGTTGACTGGGGGGGCATTTACTAATGTTAAGGCTCAACCTTCGTAATAACTCAGGTGTTTAGACTGAAGGCTATAGGCTGAGTAGTTACCAACCTTCTTTCTTGCAGACCCCGCAGACATTGCATGATTCCATAGGGCATGGTGGAGTCTCTTTACCATCCAGGGCTTTCTTATATTCCTGTTTTAGAAAAGACTTTTTGACTCCATGATCTATAAAGTCCCAGGGAAGCAATTCTTCCAGAGATCGTTCCCTCAGAGCGTAGAAATCCGGATTTATCGGTGTTTCCTTGAGCGTTTGCGCCCAGTTTCCATGATTTTTATTAGCTAAGGTCAGAATTTCTGAAACCCTGCGGTCACCGCGTGAAAATATTGCCTGGATATAAGCCCAGCGTGGGATATCCGCATGAACACGGACATTTGCAACTCTTTTCAAACCATGCTTTATCATCTTTATTTTCTTTTTCAAAGTACGTTCATCATCCATTGCAACCCACTGAAAAGGTGTAAAAGGCTTTGGGACAAAAGAATTAACGGTTACAGTTATTCCTCCTATTCTCTTTTTAATCCTGCTCGATTCGAGGAATTGCTGTTTTATTTTTTTGCACAGTTCTATGACAGCTTCTACATCATCCATTGTTTCTGTTGGAAGACCAATCATGAAATAGAGCTTTAGGTTTGGAATACCGCCAGCCACAAGG
>JAUWFS010000231.1:0-4684 GCA_030606805.1 Deltaproteobacteria bacterium | reverse complement strand
TACAGAGAATGCAGGACAAACGTATTCTCGGAACTGTCGGAAGAACCCTGCTAATCGCAAAAAGATCATAATGAACCAGTGCCCACTCCCCGGTAACTATAATGACACTTGGAAAGCGAATATCTGCCATAAGTTCAGAAGGTAACAACGTCCCGCATTATTTCCGTCCCGCATTATTTCACGTCCCGCATTATTTTCGTCCCGCATTATTTTGTTTTCTTATTTATCAGTAGTCAATTTATGAATAGAAATTTCGTATGGCTCAATACTGTATGTAGACTCAATAAAACTCAGGCCCTCTTTTAATAAATTTTCTATCGCTGAAATATGCTTAATTCCTGACCAAATAAGACTTATAAGAAATAGTATAATAAAAAACCCTACCCCAATAATAAAAACATCCCACCTAACAACAAATGGCAACAGCGAAACGAAAACAGAAGCAGAAGTAGGATGTTCTGGAATGATTGTTGCTATAAAAAGCAGAAAAAATAATATTACAGCCAGCGCAGAAATGTAAACCTGGTCCATTCCTATGTTATTTTTCGGTTTAAAACAGTGTTTAAAAAACCTTGATCCGTAATTATTTTCCCTAAATTCTTTTACTTTTTCATTGATATTCGTTAAAGAACTATCACGAAAGCCACTTATATCTTCTATATCTATATCCAAATTTTCGTTTTGCTGCATCCTCCTTTTTTGAACCATATATGGAACGATACGGGCGTTTGTCTCTTTTTTAAAATGTAGAAAAGCTTCATCTATTCGGCGCTGATATCTGAGTCTTGGCAAGGCTAAATAGGCAACACAAAGACCCATACAGACCTCAATGAACGATTGAAAATCGCATAGTTGGCCGCTAAACATTAAATGCGAATGGTAACCTTAGTGGAATAGTCAGCGATGAGCTTGTCGAAAAACTCTTTAAGCTTGCCTGAGTTTTTCTGATCACCAAAGTTAGCGACCGCACTTTTTTTGTCGTGATCGAGCTCATAACGAAATGCGCTGGAGTCCATAACGGCAAAGTGGTTTGCTTGGCCGTCCAGATTCAACGAAACAGAATATATTTCTAGCTTGTCAGCATTTTCAGGGAGCGCAGTTAAATTTTTTACAAAATTTCTTTTTAAAACCCTACCCTTTTTTTCCTCTTCTCCCTCTTTTTCCTGAAAAGCAACAACTATTTTATTATTAGCGCCTTTGGATAAAAATTCGATCGCCGCAGCAATTAAATTCTGGTCATCGAAAACTTTTGCAAAAAGTTCACCAGTAAAAATCCGCACCTGATCTTCAGCCTTAGCGAAAAATTTAGTTAACAGGTAAGCGGCATGCATTGCATTGCCATTATTGATGATAAAATTTTCGCCACTCTCAGCACATCTATCAATAATTTTCTTATAATCAGGATCTATTTCAATAGTTTTCTTATCAGGATCTATGTCTTTTTTCATTTCCTTATCCCCCAAAAGACGAAGGCCACTACTAGCCTTGTCGGCTATAGCGGCCAAAAACTTTAGCGCTAAATTCACTAAACAAGGATGAATAGCGCTTTATTGTACAATACGAATAGTTATAAAAATAATTATTCACAGCACCTTGCATGTCGTCTATCTTGCTGTTTTAAAAGATATTTGTGATTGTATTTGTGATTGGGTTGCTGTTGTTTGTTGAAAGGCTTACGAATTTACGAATCTACATACTATTTTCATTTTTACTTTGTCAAGGAAAATCGATGGAATGGGAAACCTCCCAAATTCAAAGAAATTTCTATGGCATCCTTCTGTGCCCATGGTAAAATTGGATATTGATTGCCCTGTTTGGCTTATCGGTGTAAATTAATAACCATATTTCTTTTTTATCTCTATTATTTCTTTATAATCACCGCATTTTTCAAAGATTTCAAATAATACTACCTCTGCCGAAGGCCTAACGATATTCTCCTTTTTCGAGCCTTCATTTTCACCAACGGTTCTTTCAGGCATTTTTTCATGCTTACTATCCTGAACGTTTTCAAGCTGTTTCTTCTGCAATAGCTGGCCCTGTGACCTGAGACGAGATCTCAGCCTTATCTCCTTTGATAAAGGAAGGCCGATATAGCGGTCTATCCTGTTATAAAACTGGGTCTTAGTCTGGTTGTCTATAAAATCGTCACGCCTGCTGTTTGGAATCAGTTTAGAACTGTTAATATGTATTTCACCCAATACGTAACTATTGAATCGGGCCTCTTTGAAGCATCCGTCAAGAATATGCTCATCGCCGATCATGATATTTCCGTCTCTCACTCTTATACCTGAGACACCTTCTCCTCTGTTAATTGCGCCGATGAAATCCTTTCTTTTGCCATACCAGCCACTGGCTATCATTCCTTCGCTCGTGTTGATGTCAAAAAACTCAATCCCTTCTATGAAATCAAATCCTTTGTTAGTTGATTTTATCCTTCTTTTGTAAGGCTTAAGTAATTGCTTGCCGTTCAATTTGATTTTCGTTTCAACATAATTCGGGATTTTTTTCGAGAGGTATCCCTTTATTTCACTGGCATATTCAAACTCGTCCGGGGCAAAAGGCAACGGTACTACAGATTGCAGATATTTTTCAATTTGCCTGATATCAAGGATGTGATTCCTGAAGCTTGAGACATCCATCAGCGTTACCTTAAAATAGCTTCCTGAGGTTTTTTTACTGTTCGACTGGTAAAAGACCGTTGTTTCATCGAACAATTCCCTTAGGGTCATCTCCTTTTGCCCTGTATCCGCAAGACGGTTTCTAAGCTTTTTGCAATCCCATTCCTGCACTGACTCTACTTTCTCGCCTGCTGTTTTTGTTGTGAAGATGGCCTTGTCACAAAAGGCTAATCCTCCGAGGCGTCCTATACCTCTAAAGCCTCTGAATTTTTCCTTGCATTTTTCGCTGCCGCCAATTCTGCTTAATGTATTTTCAGCAGTTTCAGAAGGAATGCCGAAAGCATTGTCACTTATCGAAATGTATCTTTCAAAAGGGTCTAGCTCGATTTTTATGAGTTGAGGGCCAGGCCTTCTGGCTTGTCTGACCAGGTCGAAACTATCTACAGCGTTCTGGATGTATTCACGATATATCGATAACGGCTCGTTATACATTCCTGCTGTTAAAGTTTCCAAGAGGTACATTCCAGCTTTAAATCTTGATTCTTTCAAACTCATCGGATTCTTTGCCTCGTTTTTATAAGTCAGGAAACAGCTTCATCTTATTATCTTGCGGTAGGTAATACTCAAGGATATTTTTCACCTTACTGTTCTTTATCATGGCTGCTGCGCTAACCAATGATGCCTTTGTCCTGCTATCACACAAGATTTTTAACAATTCTTCTCTCTCACCATCCGTAAGCCCTCTGAATTTTTTTTGCCATTCAAGCTCTATGCTTTTGGGCTCATGCCCCCTGTATAGGATTATCTGTTCTGGCATGTGAAGTATCTCTAAAAATTCACGTTCGTCCTGTCCGAAAGCCCTGTAGAAGAAATCCTCGCTGGTCATTACCGTTCCTTTCAGGACATTTAAGATTCTCTGGACTCCCCTGATAAACTGCCAGTTCCATCTCGGCTCATCAATGAAGCTCCTGTCCTTTGCATTGAGGGGTATGTATTTCATCGGGAAAGAGTATATTTTCAAATCAAGCTCTTTGTTAAGCTCGATATTGATTTTAAGCCTTTTCCAAAGGTCTTCAGGAGTGTCATCGTAATTGTAAAGAGTATAATTGGACAGGTAACGAATCTGATGTTTTGCGGCAAATTTTATATTTTTACAGTATTTCTTTTCGTCTTTTATATGGTCAAATGCTATCCTCAGGGGGTTTAAGGCAATCTTGCTTAACAGTTTGATGTGCCATTCTTTCATCAAGCGGGAATCAGTGCCCTGGTTGAAATCGACCCTGCGCTGTTTAAATATGGTTCTGCCGTTTTTTGTATACTGGAATTTCTCGTCTTTGCCGAAGCCTAAATCAATGATGTCGTTCATTGCTTTTTTGAATTGTTTCGAGGCTAAAATGTTATTGTCAAACAGCACCAGGTATGGCCTGTCTCCATACAGTTTCTTGATTTTATGGACGTATGGTTTTAGCCCGTTATAATCACGGAATTTTGGCTCAAGGATGTGGACTCCGCAGAACTTGCACCTGTTAGGACAGCCTCTTGTAGAATAACCGAAGAAGCTGTCATCAATAAGGGAATATTTATGGGAAACACCATTGAACAGTTCATAGTCAGGAATCATGTCCTCGACAACCAAATCATTATCGTCCAATGCTCCAGGGTATGATAAAACACCTGTTAATGGCTTGATGCCTGTTGCCCTCCAGATTTCATCAGGCATCAGGCTTGCCAATATTCCCCCGATTACAATTCTTGTCGGGTCATCCTTCACTAATGCCTTGTAATGATTGATTGTTTTGACAGTTACCTGCCAGTGATATGTAAAAAGCGTTGCTACATAAATCCTGTCCCAATATTCATAAGCGGCAGACTGCCTTATCCCTTTGACAAAATTTACATTATCGCCTAATTTTTTATGATACGCGGAAATTTTCATCAGCCCCAACGGGGGAAACTTTGTTTTATAATCCGGCTCTACAAGCAAAATATTCCTGTTCATAATGAAAACTGCATCCTTTCAAATCTAACCCGCCATACCACATTCCAACCGACTTGTCTATCCCTTT
>JAUWFS010000103.1:0-11306 GCA_030606805.1 Deltaproteobacteria bacterium | reverse complement strand
TTTCTTATTACCACATTGGGGACAAACATATTCAGCATACCCGTTGGAAGGATCACCACACCCGATCATCTTTTCAACATTTTCAACAATCGAATCCCAATGTAGTTTTGAATATCTACTTGATAACTCAGCAAATATTATATACCAAAAATCACGAAATATTGTTTTTATTGACCTGGCTGCCATACAGACATTTTATATATCGTAATTTCAATATATTGAAAGCGTAATTTTATAATTTCCTATACAAGAACAAAACGCCCTTCGGGCGGATTAAAATAACAGCGTGAACGTTTATATTTACTCACTTTAAAGGGAATTCCATTTTATAATTTCCTATACAATAAAAAAAGGCTTCCAGTTGAAAGCCCATTTAATCCGACATTTTGAAACTTTTCGTCAATCTATTTTGAAAATATTCCCCCTTTTCTGTTTATTTTTTTTCGGTGATTAACACCTGGAGAAAAAAAAGATTTATGACCTGATACAAATGATTGCCTTTCACTTACGTGAGCATCTAATTAGCCTGTTCCGTTCATGTTATGATGATCCGCGGGACGTAAAACAGATCCTGACAAAGGTGACAAAACTTGCCGGCTACGTAAAATTAGCCGGAAACACACTTATTGTACTTTTGGATTGGATAGAGGACAAAAAACACCGGAAGGCAGCAACAAAGTTTTGTCACCTGATAAACAGTATGTCGCCCAAGCTGAAAGGTCGCATGGAGTTCAAGCTCTATTTTCGTATCTCCTCAATTCCCCAAGATACCATCGCGGTCGAGAATAGATGCACGATTTAAATTGAGAAAAAATGTCATTTACTATAATGTCTGACGGAAACTGGTTGGGTCTAAATATTCTGTCATTTCCCAGCCGAATGCTCATTTATCGGCAAAAAAACATCTTGATAATTTTAAAGAGTATTATCGGTTATTTAGGCAATAACGATTGGGGCCGCGTCTTGATTGGTGCATTAAGATAAAAGTTTGAACCTTATATGCGGCTGAACTAAAAAAGGGTTAGCCAAACTGCGACTAACCCTATACCAAGGAAGTTAGCTAAAGGAGTGCCGAGGGACAGAATCGAACTGCCGACACGCGGATTTTCAGTCCACTGCTCTACCGACTGAGCTACCTCGGCCTGAATAAGAACAGAACTTGTCCTATTAGAAGCCCTGATTTTTGTCAAGATTTTTTTAAACCCATATCGCCAAAAATATACTGAAGTATTGTGCATGCAGCAACTGCTGCTGTCTCAGCTCTTAATATTCGTGGACCAAGAGAGGCTGTAACAAATCCGCTGGCTCTTGCATCTTCTATCTCCTTTTCCGAAAAACCTCCCTCAGGACCGAGGACAGCCAAAATTTTTCTATAATGCCTATCATGCACCTGTTGAACTGCATCGCTGACAGGCTTTGATTCATTTTCCCAAAAGACAATCTTAAGCTCACACTCATCATCTATTTTTATTACATCATTAAAAGTTGTTGTTTCACCTATTTCTGTAACATGGCCGCGCCCGCACTGTTTGAGAGCCTCTATTGCAATTTTTTCCCATCGTTTTCTGCGCGCTGAAAGCCTTTTTTTGTCAGGTCTTGGAACCGATCGAATAGATGTAAAAGGAATTAACCTGGCCACCCCTATTTCAGTGAGCTGCCTTGCAAGGCTATCCATTTTTTTGTCTTTTAATAAGGCCTGAGCCACTATTATCTGTACCGGAGATTTTGAAACCGACAAAAAGCGTTTTGTTATTGATACTTCGACACCTCCCGCTAATAAATTCTCTATCCTTGCCTCATACTCAAAGCCCCTGCCGTCAAAAAGCCCTATCCTGTCTCCTGATTTCATGCGCAAAACCTTTTTAATATGTGTTGCATCTGAACCAGTTATAAATATTTTCGTACTTGTAATCTTCGATTGTTCAATAAAAAATCGGCGCATAATTTAGGTTATAGATTAAAATATCCTTCTGCAAATCCTTTTTTGTCTCAGGTGTAAAAAGGCAAATATCTTGACACACCATATGCCATATGCTAATTTCCTAAAATTATAAGGGGTTGCTTAATTTTCAGCAAAATTTTGACACTTTATAAATATGAGACCTTTGAAAAATGTTCAGTTTTGTTCGAGTTCAAGGATGGCGAAGATTTTAACCGGAGGAATACATTGAGTATTTTGAGGATTAAAATTTGAGTCAGACGTAGAAATCGGACAAAAGAGGATGTTTTTCAAAGGTCTTAACATGGAGGTTGATATGACAGACAACAATGATACAAATCAACTCAACGATGAAGCAAGCCCGAAGGATGATGAAGATATTATAGACCTTACAGATGTTGTCTCAGACACAGAAGACATCGATGATATTGAACTCCCTGATTATATAGATGAAACAATTAGTGTTTCAGAAGAAAAAAAAGTTCCTGAGCTTGATGATGATATTTTAGACAATATAGTTAAATTAGAAGACGACCTTAATAAAGACATAGAAATAGATAATTATTTAGATGATGAATTTATCGATTCTGCGGATTTAGGTTTAGAATTAGATGTCTCAGAGGGTAAAAAACAGGATATATCCCTTGAGCCTGAGGAAGAATCAGATGAGCTTGGACAGCTAATTGCAGATGTTGTAGAAGACACGCAGCAGAAGGCCGCCTATGAAAAGGAGACCGCTTCTGATACCTCTGAGCCTATCCCATTATCTCCCGAGCAGGTTGACGAAGCTTTAGAAAGAGTTATAAAGAAGATGTATGCTGACAAAATCGACAGCATGCTTACTGAAGTAATAGAAAAAACAGTCACAAAAGAAATACAAAGGCTAAAGGCTCTTCTGCTCGAATGAGACCTTTAGGGAATTGGAAAATGTGAACGATAAAAAAATAGGGGATTATTTAATAATCCCCTATTCAAATTTTGAACTGAGAAAGATTAACACATGACTTCAAATATTCTTGATAAGGGTTATGAACCACATGAAGTAGAAAAACGCTGGTATGATTTCTGGGAAAAAGAACAACTTTTTGCAGCCAAAGATGAAAGCTCTCAAAAAGCATATTCAATAGTAATACCCCCGCCAAACGTAACAGGCGTTCTCCATATGGGCCATGCCCTCAATATTACAATGCAGGATATTCTTTGCCGGTACAGGAGAATGCATGGCGACAATGTATTATGGATGCCAGGCACCGACCACGCAGGTATCGCAACTCAGAATGTTGTGGAAAAAAACCTTGCAGGCGAGGGGCGTGACCGTCATCAGCTAGGCAGAGAAAAGTTTATCGAGGCTGTGTGGAAATGGCGCAAGGAATACGGCAGCGCAATCATAAGCCAGCTTAAACGTCTTGGAGCATCATGCGACTGGGACCGCGAACGCTTTACCATGGATGAAGGGCTGTCACTCGCCGTTCGAAAGGTTTTTGTTCAGCTTTATAATGAAGGCCTTATCTACCGCGACAATTATATTATTAACTGGTGTCAGCGTTGCCATACAGCCCTTGCAGATCTTGAAGTAGAACATGAAGAGCATGACGGCCATCTTTATCACATAAAATATCCCTCAACCGATGGTTCCTGCGTAATTATTGTTGCAACCACAAGGCCTGAAACAATGCTCGGAGATACAGCGATTGCTGTCAATCCTGAAGATGAGCGCTACCGGAATATCGGATATAACGAAGTCATACTTCCGCTTATGAACAGAACTATTCCTATAATCAGGGAAAAATATGTTGATACGTCTTTTGGTACTGGTGCATTGAAAGTTACTCCTGCCCATGATCCAAACGATTTTGAGATAGGAAGACGTCATAATCTTCCAAGCATAAAAGTCATAGGCGATGACGGGCTAATGACATCCGAGGCAGGACAATTTAAAGGCCTTGACCGTTTCGAATGCAGGGAGGCTGTTCTCAAAGCCCTTAAAAAAGAGGGTCTTCTCGAAAAAATCGAGCCTCATAAACATAAAGTAGGTCACTGTTACCGCTGCAAAACAGTAGTTGAGCCAAATTTATCCAAACAGTGGTTTGTTAATGTTAAACCTCTTGCGGAAAAAGCTGTTAAGGCTGTTGAGGATGGTAAAACAAAAATAATCCCTGAATCATGGACCAAAAATTATTACAACTGGATGAACGACATCAGGCCCTGGTGTATTTCAAGACAAATCTGGTGGGGTCACCAGATACCGGTATGGACCTGCGAAAACTGCAATGAAGTGATCGTTGCCGTTGATACTCCGGAAACCTGCCCGAAATGCAGCGGCAAAAACCTTGTTCAGGAATCTGATGTCCTTGACACCTGGTTCAGCTCTGCCCTCTGGCCCTTTTCCACAATGGGCTGGCCTGAAAAAACACCTCTTTTAAAAACCTTTTATCCCACATCGGTTCTTATAACCGGGTTTGATATACTGTTTTTTTGGATTGCGCGCATGATGATGATGGGTATCCATTTCATGGGAGAAGTACCTTTTAAAGACGTTTATATACATGCACTGGTACGCGATGAAGAAGGCAGTAAAATGAGCAAGTCAAAAGGAAATGTAATCGATCCGCTCACTGTTATAGATCATTATGGAACCGATGCATTCCGTTTTACTCTGGCTGCCTTTGCAGCACAGGGACGCGACATAAAGATGTCTGAAAAAAGGGTCGAAGGATACCGCAATTTTGTAAACAAGCTCTGGAATGCCTCCCGTTTTTCCCTTATGCATCTAAATAAAGGCTATGACGACATTGATTACAATCAACTTTCGCTTCCCGACAGGTGGATTTTATCCAGGCTGAACACCGTTACGGAAAACGTTAATGACGCTCTGGATAACTACAGGTTCAATGAAGCTGCCGGGACAATTTACAAATTCGTGTGGCACGAGTTCTGCGACTGGTATCTGGAAATAATCAAGCCCACCTTATATGCAAAAGAAAAGCAAAACGAGCGTCAGTCAACTCTGAGCGTTCTCTGGCGAGTGCTGCATGATATACTTCTTCTTCTTCATCCTTTTATGCCCTTTGTTACAGAAGAAATCTGGCACAAGTTGCCGGGGACAGAAGGCTCCATAATGAATGCGGAATTTCCTGCAACTTCTTCCGATTATCTGATTACCAAAAAAGACCCTGAAGCTGAATCAAAAATGGAAGTTATCACAGAAATTATATCCGGCATAAGAAACATCAGAGGAGAAATGAACATAGCACCGTCTTTAACCCTTGAAGCCTCGGTTCTGTCACAGGATGAATTAAAAATTGAAACCTTAAAGCAATATCAGGATATCATAATTAACCTTGCAAGGCTTAAATCATTTTCAGCAAGTAAATCCGGGATAAAGCCAAAATCATCTGCAACCGCTATTGTAAATGGAGCTTCGATTTTTGTATCACTTGAAGGCATAATTGACTTTGCAAAAGAGGCTGGCCGCCTTGAAAAGGAAATCAACAAACTAACAAAAGAACTTTCTGCTGTTTCAAACAAACTGGGCAATAAAAACTTTCTTAACAAGGCACCTGCGGATGTGGTAACGAAGGTTAAAGAAAAGAATATGGCTCTTCTGGAAAAGCAGCAGAAACTTCAGGCAAATCTTGAAAAAATAAAAAAATTTGAACTTTAAAATGCACTCAATACAGCATCTAATAGAAATCGCCCTTGAAGAAGATATCGGCCCCGGAGATATTACGACTGAAAACCTTATTGATAAAAATCTTAAAGGAATCGGCGAAGTTGTTGCAAAGGAACCCCTTGTAATCGCAGGCCTTGATGTTGCCCGCCAGGTTTTTGAACAACTTGACCCTGATATTTCTTTCAGGCCGAATTTCAAGGATGGCGATTTTATCGAAAAAGGCAAAATCGTGCTGGAAGTTGAAGGCAAACTTCGTGTCTTGCTGATGGGTGAACGTACCGCCCTGAATTTCCTGCAGCACCTTTCAGGCATTGCAACTCACGTTCGCTCATATATGGACAGTATTGCAAATAAAAATGTCCGCCTCGTTGACACAAGAAAAACAACTCCGGGCTTGAGGGTTTTGGAAAAGTATGCAGTCCGGGTCGGCGGAGCTCATAATCACCGCATTGGTCTATATGACGGTGTCCTGATCAAGGACAATCACATTGCTGTTTGCGGCGGCATCAAAAAAGCCATAGAAAGCATCAAAGATAAATTATCCCATCTTGTGAAAATAGAGGTGGAAGTTTCCGATCTGGATAGCATAAAGCAAGCATTAGAAGCCGGTGCCGACGTTATCATGCTGGACAATATGGACATAGACCAGATAAAAGAAGCAATTAAATTCATCAATGGAAAATCTGTGGTTGAAATCTCAGGCGGCGTAACAATAGACAGCCTGAATCAGCTTGCCGATACAGGGGTGGACATCATTTCAGCGGGCGCCCTCACCCACTCTGCGAGAAGCGTTGATATCAGCATGCGAATCAGATCAATCTGACATCTCATATGCGTTTGTTGAATTATCCATTTATCTTTTTAAAAAAGTATAACAAATGTTAACAGTTCACGGTTCACAGTTTTTTCAATGAACTATGCAGCGACTGAAGCATTTTAACCGTGAACTGCAAACTGTTAACCGTGAACTGTTACAACAAATGATACCCATCCGCGACACAATCCCCACCAAAACCTATCCCATAGTCAACAATGCCCTCATCGCCATCAACGTGGTATTCTTTCTGGTAGAACTGTCTCAGGGGCCGGGGCTGGAACGTTTTATATACATGTACGGACTTGTGCCTGCCCGTTACACCATTCCCCAAATTGCATCTTTTTTTACGACAGGTCAGCAGTTTGTCTCACTCATTACCTTCATGTTTCTTCACGGTGGATTCTGGCATCTTCTTGGCAACATGTGGTCTCTTTACATTTTCGGCGACAATATTGAAGAACGCCTGGGCCCCCTGCGCTATCTAACTTTTTATATAATATGCGGTCTTGCGTCAGGTCTTTCCCACCTTGTTTTTAACTATAATTCAACAATGCCGACAATTGGGGCAAGCGGTGCAATTGCAGGAGTAATGGGAGCCTACTTTATTCTCTTTCCAAAAGCAAAAATATTGACCCTTATACCGATATTTTTTATACCCTATTTTATAGAGATACCCGCATTTTTCTTTTTAGGCATCTGGTTTGTCTTTCAGTTTCTCAGCGCCGCGGGAAGCCACGGCCAAATGACAGGCATTGCATGGTGGGCTCACATAGGCGGATTTATCTTCGGCATAATCTTTTTAAAACTGTTTCTTACCCTGCCCGGAGGCGGTGTCAGCGAGAAGTTGCGGAAGATGACCGAAAAAAAGAAATCCTACCGCCTGCAGGTTATCCGGCCTGTCGGAATGGCAAATGATCCAAACCTTTACGGCACAATTACTATTACACACCTTGAAGCCATTACAGGAACCCAAAAGCTTGTAAACATCCCCTGGGGTTTTCAGAAAAGGCTTTTTAAAGTAATCGTTCCTCCCGGCATAAAAGAAGGAAGCCTGCTGAAGCTGAGAGGGATGGGAAAAGATACGCCCCACGGACAGCGAGGTGATCTTTTATTAAAAGTCTCCATAGAGTAGATAAAATAGTAGTTATACATAACTCCATGAGTTGTTCATGGGAAATCGGAATGAATACTCCTTTCCACCTGTCGCTAAATAAAAAAGACAGCGCCATTTCTGCCCCTGCCTTTTGATTATTGTGTTTAATTTTAAATTACTTTTTGAATTTCTTTCTTCCAAAGCCCGCGAGGCCAACCAAGCCAGAACCAAAAAGCAAAATGGTTGCAGGTTCTGGGACTGGAGTGCCATCAAACTCACCTATGTGACTCAAACCCGCAATGTTCATAACATCCATTCCCATTTGACCAAGGTTGATTACCCCCCAATTTAATGCGCCGAGATTTTCGAACAAGAAGTGTGTGTTGTCATCATTCGTTGTATCCCGGCCAGCCCCCGTCTTAACTAAAAAATAGACGGGTTCTGATCTAAGGACATGGGCATAAACTCCTGAACTAATTTTTTCCCAATCGTCCCCGTCGACATCATATTTGCCAGTAAAAACATGAGAACCCCCAAGCACAGAATCCACCCACGCTATTTCAACAGCATCGCCACTGTTATCCAGCTTAGCTTCGGCGATAAGCTTGTCAATAGCCCCAACATCACTAAACGAGAGTGCCATCGCGGATCCCGTGACCATCGTCATAGTCATCATTGCCAATATAGTTAAAAATAACTTTTTCATTTCGTTTATTACCCTCCTTTCCTTCTAAAATAATTTATGTCCAAAGCTAACAAATAAATGCCATCGACTGATTCAAAAGCTATCACACGATATTCTAATCAAAACAATTAGTTACCGTTGATTTCTCGCGAAGAGTTTGATTTTTTTAAATTTACCTCCCTTCTTCAAGAAAAGATTATAATATCCTTAAAAGCAAGAATCGTGCCCCAAATACCTATTTTTTATTATTTACAATTAATCCAATCGGTTATTCATGATACGACTCGTTCGCCCAAAAACACCCAAAAAGATGATATGTATTTTAGTTCATAATTTTGGGAAAATAATTCTATAATTTTGGGAAAATAATTCTATAATTATTGTTCAGTTTATGAAAATATTCGATCTGTGCGGTCAGTTCACAGTTTTTTATTGGAAATCTGGAATACTCTTGCTTTAGCTTCCTTCCGCAATTTTTGATCTTTCATTCCATAATCACAGCAATAAGTTATAAAGACGTACTGATAACCTACAAACTTCTAAATCTTCAAAAGATAACCCCATAATTTTCCTCTACCTTCTGTTTTTTTCAACCGTGAACCGATAACTGTAAACCGTGAACGGTTACCTATATACTTTTTGGAGATTCAGAAATAGACATGAAGACAGCCGTCGCAGCATGCATGCATCCGGTCGGTGTGCTATGGGGTTTCAGAACAAAAAAAGAGTTGCAGAAAAATGGAGCAAAGACCCTGATAGAAAAAACGCAGGAGCTCCTTGATCTAATTGAGTAATGCTGGTAATAATGATTTTTGCAGTGATCGGAATGATCAACGACAATTATTTTTCCCCAGTAACGACAATTAAAATTCCCGTTTTCATTTTTTAATAACCTCTTTGTTTCATTAATAAATACTTGCAAAATAAATTTTATTATGTTTTTTATATTTATCCTTCCGGAGTATAGGGCTACGTTGGAGAGCAACCCGAGCGCCGAGAAGGTGACCGAAGTATGAGGCCGTACTTTTATGTGCGGCCTTTTCCTTATTCCTCTCATACTTTGGGCTATAATGCGCTAAACTCCGGGGGTTTGGGGGCTGGCCCCATTATAGATTGACAAAAGTCCTTTCATTGTTTTATTTCATATTCAGGTTGATGATACTGAAAACCTGCTTTAATCAGGATTTCTTCTAAAACTATTCCAACCTCACCTTTCGTCTAAGTTGCAATTCTTGAAAGCGTTGCTATTAAACTATTATAGAGAACTGTACAACGCTTAGCAAAAAAACAATGCGATTTTCCCCTATAAATCTGGACACTCAATATTTTCTCATTTTTGGAATCATTAAAAAACATATGCTATTGGTAAATTCCTGTTCTGCCATGCGTCAATGTTACCAGGGATGAAAAAGTGCTCCATTTTCAGGGGTGAAAAAGTACCCCTCAAGCAAGGGTTTTAATTCCCCACCTGATTTTTTCTATATTTTCTTCCTTCCAAGTTTATCCATTATATTTTCTTTGGATTTAGTTCTTCTGCTTTCTTTTATACTGGCACATGTGTTTGCTTTATGGACTCTCAAGGAGGGAATCCATGAATCAAAACAAGCGATGCACCCATTGCAAGTGCCTTGTCCTGTCAACCTTCTCAAAACAAAAGAGGCGATGGAACAACATGATCCCGCCACTGTCAATCAACTCATTGCGCACGCCTTTGGAGGACATCATGATTGATCGCCGAACCATCTTTGAAATACACCGTATGGCTAATGAAGGATCGTCGGTTCGAAAAATTGCCGAAAACCTTCAGCTCAGCCGAAAAACTGTCAAAAAATATTTGAAAGATCCCAACCCCAAAAAGCCGGTCATAAAAAGGGCAAACAAACTCGATTCCTTTAAAGATGAAATTAAACAACTGCTTGAAATTGATCACAGTGTATCTGCTGTAGTAATCCAGCAACGTATTGCAGAACTGGGATTCGACGGTGAAATCACCATCATCAGGAACCACCTTAGAAAAGTTCGTAACACTTTCAAAAAGAAATCCTTTATACGTTTTGAATCTTTACCAGGACAGCAGTGCCAAATCGATTGGGGGAAAGTGTTCGACTCCACCACTGTAGCCACAGCGATAGCCGACCGGCTCGTCCACAGCTCAGAAGTCCTAATCATAGGAGGGCCAAGTTATAGAAGAAAGCAAAAATAACTCAACTACAGTTGCAACATGAAAAGGCTTTTTGTGAAAAGCCTCTTAACGGATATCCGCGCTTTTGAAAAAGTACGATTTCGCACAACTACGTGCCAATGCCTACCTGGTATGCTTTTAAATCCCTGGCTTTGGTATACTTCTTGAGTCCTGTTAACAAACCCTGCTAAAGTGTTATAAAATGTGTCAATAATTTTACAATTTTATGTATTATATTTCACAATATTAATCATATTAACCCTACAAGGTCACTTACCATTTTAGATGTCATTTCGAGGAGCGAAGTGACGAGAAATCTTATTATAAAACAAGTAGTTAAAGATTCCTCCCTTCGGTCGGAATGACAGTTGTCGTTGTAGGGTTAAGACTATTTTATTAATTATTCGAAACAGCTTCAATGTACGGCATTTAATCGTTTGAACCATCCATATGGTTTTTTGTAACAAAACCTGGGCACATTATTTGCGTGAAAGTTCTTTATTTTAAAAAAGTAGGTGCAGGATAAATCAAACAAATTGTTTGGTCAAACTCAGATCCATACCAAAATGAAAACAATGAATAAAAAAGCTGTTCAAAGAAAAAAATTGCCTCCTCTTGATCTCCTGATATCTACTGTTGTCCATGAAATCAAGAACCTGAACAACTGCGTAACCTTTAATACACCTATCCTGAGAGAATACCTGGAAAGGCTGATTCCTATTCTTGACGATTATGCAGAAAATCATCAAAATTTTGATTTATTCGGCATGACTTACCCTGAGTTCCGTAAAGACATTTTTAACCTTGTGAATAACCTTGAGACTGCTTCCAGCCGGATCAACGACATAATGTCTGACATGAGTGAATTAGTCAGAAATGGTTATAAGGGAAAACAGGGTTGGGTTGACCTGAACCAT
>JAUWFS010000057.1:0-16071 GCA_030606805.1 Deltaproteobacteria bacterium | reverse complement strand
ATTCAAGCTTTGACACCAAATTTTTTTGACACCAAATTTTTTCGTTCCCCAAGGCCAGGCAGACCAGATGTTCATTATGTTCATTTGTGTCTGTTTTGACCAGCCGAATCGCCGGATACGTGATCCGTATGTCCGGTGGTGGTGTGCCATGGAAGCTGCACACGAGATGGGGGTATGGCCCTCCGAGGTCGGCTTGCAGGAGCAGGTCTCAAATCGCCGTAAACTGCGTCGGTTAAGAGCCGGGGTGGTGAGCGTTACGGAAAAGGCTTGGCAAAGACCAAGTCAGATATGGATTTAGAAGACGAGCGAAAGCGAACCACTGATGACGTGTCGTAAGCGTATATGATGACATCAAAAGCGGGGTTGCACCACTGTCCCATGATAAATTCAGGGGGAACCTGTTTACTGCCTGAATGGTGTCCGGCATAAAGGTGGCGTGAGCTTAATCCAGGCTTGTGTGCGGAACATGGGAACCTGTCGTTCCGATGCTAAGGGAGAAATCCAAGTGGGGTATGACTTGCGGGACGTTCCTTGATATATTGATAAGTCGAATAATTTATATCATAACTTGCGGGACGTTCCTTGATAACTTGCGGGACGTTCCTTGATATATTGATAAGTCGAATAATTTATATCATAAGAGATATATGCCACGCAGATCTAATAATTGGGGCCGCGTCTTGATTAGTGCACTTATGTGTGTAATCCTAATAGGAACGTTGATAGTTATTTGGTTTTTGAATCAAATTAGGAGAGGCGGTCGTTCTATCTTTTGTTTCCATGTTAATCTGATTTCATTGATAGAATTCTTTTCAGTGCTATACGATAGACTTCCATGTTTTCTCTCTTGTCGATCGCAACAATCTTGATGATATGGTCAATCCCTCTGCGTTCGGTAAGTCGTCAAGATTTATTATTGGTTCACTGTCTTTACGTTCTTTGATGATTCCGGCCAGGTAAACATGCTCAAGAATATCTTTTGCTTTCTCTGTCCGTTCCCACTCATCAAGGGGGATAATTGCCGCCGTCCTATTATCTTGTGTATCAGTAATGAATTAGTATCGTTCAAAAGTATTTACATGCGAATTTTTTATGATTTCTTCATTGCTCAAATACAACTGTTGTTAATGTCTACGGAACAGCATAAAAGTTTCCTGGGCGAGAATGGGCACCCCGAGAAGCTCGTCGGAGCACAGGGGACTTTTCTGCGGTAAATCAGCAAGATATAGCTTTTTAATTGCCGTATCTACATAACAAATAGGCGTTTTATTTGATTGGATTACGGATTATTACATATATGACTGAAGTCAAATAGAAGTCCCCCAAAAGAGACCGTGACTGAACCGTTAAGAGTGAATATTCTTAAATGTAAACACTTATGAACGATACCAATAAATTGTATTTCCATTGATTGGCCTCCATCTAAAATAAAGGGGTCACATCTCCTGAAGCATGGGAACCGAACAGGATAACACGTTCCGGATTGAATCGGTTGATAATATCATTAACAAAACTTTTTATTTCATCTTCAACAACTGTTTTCATTAGAATCTCCTTGATGAAATGTGTCACATGGAAAAACATAGCAAAGGAACCAAACCCCGCAAAGAATCAACACGAGACAAGCTTTGTGTTTCATGTTCTTCCCTCCTGTCTTGAGTTTTAAGTTATTAAAACTCTTTATAATAGCTACAAGTTGATGTCAAAGATTTTGATACCTTTTCGTTCAACGACAAGGTAAACAGGACGGCTATGCTTTCGGGGGCTTTTTGGGTTTTTAATTCCGAATGTTGGCTTGTAGAAAAAACTCAAACAAAGGCAGGGGAATATAAAATCGGCCATCTTCTTCTTTAAAATCCTGTTTGGTCACAAGTATCATTTTTTGAGTATTGTATTTTTTTGTAAAATTACGCATTGCAACCGGCAACCCTGATACTTTGTTCTGGAATTTCACTTCAATGACATCCCTGGTTTGGCCGTAATCAACAATAAAATCAATTTCCGCTTTGCTGATGGTTCTATAGAAAAATAAATTATCTTCTGTTACATAGTGTCGCAAGGCTGCAAAGGCAAGGTTTTCTGCTTCCTGCCCGCTGATATCATTGTATGTTGCAGGAAAGCGATTCAGTATAAAATTGCGCAATCCACTATCATTAATAAAAATCTTTTTCATCTTGGACACTTCTTTTCTTGTATTTACAAAAAAAGGCGCTAAAAAATGGCACACATATGTTCCCTGCAGGATATCCAGGTATTTATTCAACGTGTTAATTGCAATGCCCAGTGTATTGGCCAGAGACTGCTTGTTTAGAAGATTGGCTGTTTCTGAACATAAAACCTTTATCAGGCTGTTGAATGCGGCTACATTTTCAACCCTGAGGAATGCAATGATATCTTTTTGGATATAGGTTGAAAATAATTCCCGGATAAGTGTTTTTTTAAGATCATAATCCTCAGTGGTTACAATTTCAGGATATCCACCAAACCGAGCAAACCGGGTAAATAAAATTTCAAGTTTTGTTTTATGCACATCGTAAAGTATTTTCCATTTATCATAGCTGTAAGCTGTTTCTGCAAAAGCCTTTTGAATACCCGGTTCTCTGCACCTTACAACCTCTGTAAAAGATAAGCGACCTATCGGAAATTCTATTTTGCGGCCCGTTAAAAACTCACTGTTTTTTGTAATCTCAAGGGATGAAGAACCGGAGACAATAAACTGGATTTTATGACGGTACTTATCATGTAGAACTTTGATAAATCTTCCGGCATCATTAATATATTGAAACTCATCGATAAAAACGTACACTTTGGCAACTGAAAAATCTATTTCGCTTTCAAGCCGGGCCATGAAGTGCTGTGGGGTTTTAAATATGGAATTATCAAAATCTTCGTCCGCAGAAATATAAAAGGTGGTCTTGCCTTGCCTGGTGAGATATGCCTGAATCTCATCCATAATAGTGGTTTTACCTACCTGCCTGGCGCCTTTAAGAATTAGAACTTTTGCGCTATCCAGACTCTTTATTAACGTAAAAAAAATATCTCTTGTTATCTGCATTGCTGAATCCTCCGCTCATTATTTATATCGGTTTATTATCATGACGTTGATATTAATACAAGGTATTTTTATCAACACTATGATATTTATCTCGGATAATTATATTAATGAGCCGCCCAACTTTGTTTTTATGGAGGTTTTGTCTCGGGCCATAGTTTTCCCATTTCTTTCAGTCACTTGCGAGCAAACATGGCAACAGCCCGATTACCTCATTTATCACGTCAATGAACCGGCCAAAATTTATCAAAATAGCTAAAATATTAATTGCTATAATAGAAAATTAATGTTAATTAACAGTGCATTATGAATAAAAGCAAACCGGCCAATGAACAGGCCAAAAAAAGCAAGAATCCCACTTATTATCTAACGCCTCTTCTACCTGGGAATAGCAATATAGGTCCCTTAAAGGATATGGCACAGGAAATCATAGCGGCCTCCGCGGGGCTGGAGGGCAAGGTGGCCGGAGAGACCGCCATTGTGCTTGGTGACCAGCTCCGACTCATAAACAGCTATTACAGCAATCTTATTGAAGGCCATAAAACAACTATCCCGGATATCAGCATGGCCTTACAAAAGAAATTTTCTAAAGACCCGGAAAAAAATATGCGCAGGAACTGTGTGCCGCCCATGTAGAAACTGAAAGGCGGTTTATGGAACTTGTGAATGCGCAGCAAAATCTCAACATCTGCGGCCAACAGTTTCTGTCTGAAATTCATGCAGCGTTCTATGCCAACTTACCGGAAAAACATCTGTACACCCACACCCCCAAAGGGTTTTCCAGGGCACCGGTCAATCCGGGCCAAATCCGAGACGTCAATGTCTCCGTGGATGGCCGGTCACTTCATGGGCCGGACTATCAGGATTTGCCGGCATTGCTCAAAACCTTTGCCCAAAGCTATACCCCGGATCAATTTCATGGTGACGAACGTTTAATCGCAATAGCGGCAAGTCATCACCGGCTGACCTGGCTGCATCCCTTTCGGGACGGAAACGGCAGCAGTAATTGAGGCCGCGTCTTGATTAGGGCACTTATGGCAACGTTATCAGACCCTCTTTTCCGGCTGATTCGTTCAGGCTTTTGTCGTAACATGCAAAAACAAATTCTTCGTCAATTCTTTGTTGCACAATTAATGCCGAGGCGAGATGGATGGCATCAAATCCCTTAAGTGGATGTGCGGCTGTCACTCTTTTAATGGTTTTGTTGAGAGCGCTTGTTACATCAACACGAATGAAGCTTTCCCAGTCCTTTTCAAACGCTATGCGAATTGCCTTGAAAATGGATTGATCAATATCAGCCGTTTCCCTTTTTTTTCTATGGATGGCGGCCAATGTTTCCGCATAGGCTACAGTGGAAGTTACAATTGAGCTTGTTCTTTTCCACAAACGTATTACCTCTATGGAACCTTGTTCTTTGAAATATTTCTTAACTATAGCGCTTGTGTCAAGATAGAGAATCATCGCCGATCCTCACTGATCATTTCTGAGACCTGTTTTCCCGGAAGTTCGACAGGGCTGGGGATGTCTCTATCAATCCGGTCTGTAGGTAAATTTACCAAGCCTTCCATTATCAGAGGCTGAAGCACTCGTCTCAAGGAGGTCTTTTGGGTATCTTCGGAAATTATACGCGCAATCGGCTTACCCCTATCGGTAATCAGAACCTCTTCACCTTTTTTAACAAGGGTGAGGTAAGAACTCAACCGGTTCTTAAGTTCTTTTATCCCTGCTGTTTTCATAGCGTTCACCTCCACATATTTGTAGCTACTTTGTTGCTATAGTAGCTATAATTAAATTATGTGTCAAGAACATTTTAATCTCTTTTGGGTCTAATTCCCCGAAGCTTGCTTTGTTTTTATGAAGATTTCCCAAGCCATGGTTTTCCTGAATGGAAATGGCCGATTTTAGACGATTGTACAAGATTTTGTTTTTTCGAGTATGCAGAATGAGGATCGCTGAATTAATTCATATATGGTGAATTCAGGTTGCAAGTGAGCTTAAGTTAAGGTATTCTATTTATTTTAAAGCTGAGCCATTGCAAAAAAAGGAGAATAACCATCATGTTTCGGGAAAATCTTCAAAAAATTGTTAACAAAAATGATTTGAGCGAAACTGAAATGTCTCAAATGATCACTGAAATCTTTTCAGGTAACGTTACTGACGCCCAGATTGGTGCGTTTATGGCCGCTCTATCCACAAAAGGCGAAACCTTTGAAGAACTGGCCGGAGCGGCCCGAGCCATGCGCAGAAAAGCTCTGCGCATTCAGGTCTCAGCCCCCAATGTGGTGGACACATGCGGAACCGGTGGAGACGCTGCTCAAACATTTAATATTTCAACCACAACTGCTTTTGTTGTTGCAGGTTGCGGTGTAACTGTAGCAAAACACGGGAATCGCTCTGTTTCAAGCCAATGCGGAAGCGCTGATCTTCTGGAAGTCCTGGGAGTAAAACTGGATACAAACCCGGAAATAGTGGAAGAAGCTATTCAGGAAATCGGCATTGGCTTTTTATACGCACCGCTTTATCATGGAGCAATGAGATATGCTGCCAAAGCAAGAAAAGAAGTTGGGATTCGCAGTATTTTCAACATGCTGGGTCCCCTGACAAATCCCGCTGCAGCAAATTGTCAGCTTCTTGGAGTCTATGCACCCCAGTTGACTGAAATGTTTGCTTATGCCTTGCGAATGCTTGGTACAAAATGCGCATTTGTCGTACATGGACACGACGGGCTTGACGAAATTTCAGTCTGCGCTCCAACACGTATATCCGAACTCAAAGATAATCTGGTAAACACTTACGATATAACCCCTGAACAATTTTTTGAAAAAAAAGCAAATCCAAAGGATCTGGAAGGAGGAGATCCTGAGACTAATGCTAAAATAACCAGAAAAATTCTTGAAGGAGAAAAAGGTCCAAAACGCAATGTAATATTGATAAATGCTTCCGCAGCACTTGTTGCAGCGGGAAAAGCAAAAGATTTCCAGGAAGGAATAAAGCTTGCTGAAAATTCCATTGACAAAGGAGCTGCTCTTGAAAAAATAGAAGAACTCGTTCGTTTTACACAGGAAAATGGATAAATGGGAAAAGACTTTTTAGAAGCAATAGTTAAACATAAAAAAGAAGAAATTGCAGAGGCAAAAAAACTTATTCCGGAGAGTCAACTGTGCAAGGACGCTTTTACATCTATTAAAAGACGGCCGTTTATTAAAAAACTTGAGAAACCAGGTCTTTCCGGAGTTAATATCATTGCGGAAATCAAACGTGCATCTCCCTCTAAGGGCGACATTTGTCTAAACCTGAATCCGGCAGCATATGCTCAGGAATATGAAAAGGGAGGAGCGGCCGCTATATCCGTGCTTACGGATCAGCCTTATTTTAAAGGCAGTTTAGATGACCTGAAAAAAGCTCGTAACGCATCAACTCTGCCTGTGCTTCGAAAAGATTTTTTAATCTCTTCATATCAGATATATGAATCTTCAGCCATTGGAGCAGATGCAGTGCTTCTTATAGCCCGTATTCTTTCGCAGGAACAATTACATAATTATCTAAAGCTTTGCAACGAACTCAAACTTGATGCTCTTGTGGAAATACACTCAGAAAAAGATCTTGAAGCAGCAACATGGGCAAAGGCCAGGCTGATCGGGATTAACAATCGGAACTTAAGTTCTTTTGAAACCGATATTGATACAGCTATCAGACTGGTATCGCTTCTTGAGCCATATCAAATAGCTGTTGCCGCCAGTGGAATACAAAACAAAGATGATATTGTTAAAAATCAGCAGGCAGGTATATGGAATTTTCTTGTCGGAGAAAGTCTTGTGAGAGCTGAAAACTGCCAGGCCTTTCTAAGGTCTCTAAAGGGGTTGGATGGGTTAAATGAATAATAACTATCCCCAGGTTAAGGTGTGTGGCCTGACCAGTGTTGAGGAAGCTATAGCATGTGCTGATCTCGGGACAAATGCAATCGGCTGTGTTTTCTTCCCAAAAAGTCCAAGGCATTTGTCTGAAATTCAGGCAAAAGAAATTTCTATGGCCTTGCCTTCAGAAGTAAAAACCGTAGGAGTATTTGTTAATGAGAGTTTTTCGAATATAATGCATAAGGTTGAATTCTGTCGTCTTAACGCCGTCCAGTTGCATGGCCGGGAATCCCCTGAGCTTGTCAGCAGACTTCAAAAAGAAAATCTTCTTGTAATAAAGGCTTTGTTTGCAGAAGGAAAGCCGACTATTGAAGAAGCGGAAAATTACGAAGCATCCGCATTTCTGGTGGAATGCGGCAGGGGAGTTCTGCCGGGAGGCAATGCAATAGAATGGGACTGGGAAAAAGTTAAAAGCTTTGGCTGTAAATATCCCCTGATCCTGGCCGGCGGTCTGGCGCCCGAAAATATTTCTCATGCTGTATCGGTCAGTATGCCGGATGCTGTGGACGTCAGTTCAGGCGTAGAGTCCGCCCCGGGCCAAAAAGACCTTGGCAAAGTAAAGTCCTTTCTGAAAGCAGTTTCCATGTGTGAACTAAAGAAAAACTTTAGGAAAATATTTTAAACGCCTTCCACCTTCAACCTATCCACCTTCACAACCATCGAAGTATCAATATTATCTTGATGATATACATCACAAACCTCGGCAGTATTACAAAGTATAATTCTTTTTACTTTTAAGTTAAAATCTTTGAGCATTGAAAAGAACTTTTTATAGGTTGCAGGCTTTGTCTCAAGATAAATACCATATCCTTCAGATAGATGATAAATTTTTGCGAAATGATGTATTAACAGATAAAAACAAGCTGCCGAAAGATATTTGCAATGAGGCTCTTTATACAGTTCAGGACAAAACCTTCCCACATTAATTTGTTTGGAAAATTTGTTTAAAGACAATACCAGGGCATACGAAATTTGTTCGTGTGTTTTTTTGTCAGTAATAAAATATTCAATACAATCAGCTTCTTTACAGTATGAAATTTCATATCTTCTCAAAAGCACAGGGAGCTTTTCTTGTATAAATTTTGATACTGGCAAAGTAATTCCCCCTCCATTAGGCAGGGCTACGTCATTTTCGTAGAAAAACTCTTGAAATAGCAAATTTTCCTGATTAATCTGTTTTTTGTAAATTTGAAATTCGAAACAAATACGAATGTTACAAATCCTAAATTCAAAACAAATGATATTTTCGATGACCCTGATAAATATCGCGCAACCACGCTGGAGCGTAGTAAAGTTTTGGTTATTTGATATTCGGATTTTAATATTGTTTCGGATTTCGACATTCGGATTTCGCATTTAGGCTTATTGAAAATACTTCTAATTGAGTAAGTTGGAATCTACTTTGACGTTTCCATTCTCCCTTAAGTTGCTGCGTCGATTTTATTCAGCCTCTTCTCAAGCTCACGTTTCAATTGGTCTTTGGCAGGTTGCGCCTGCCTGAATACATGCTCTGCCTTGTGAAATTCCAGAACACGAACATCCGAGATATAAGGCTCTATATAGATATCAGGACAGACGACACGCAGTTTCTGCCTGGTTATACTTTTCTCCATTATTTGAAAAGTGTTAAAAACAGCCTCCGTCAGGGAAGGCATAAGGTCCGGGCCTGCTGTCCTGTGCCCAATAACATCAATCGCAATCGTTAGATCACAATCGTTTGGTAATATATCAAAAGGCACGGGATTTACAGCTCCGCCATCTATTAAGATCTTGCCATCTATCAATACCGGTGCAAAGATTCCGGGCAAAGATATACTGGCCTGTATAGCGGAAACCAGGTCACCGCTTTTAAAGACCACCTCTTCACGTGTCCAAAAATTTGACGTTACAACGAACAAAGGAATATCAAGCTCCTCAAAGGTTCGTGCAGTAATTAATTTAAACAAAAATTTGATAAAATTTTCAGTCTTTAGTAAACCAGTCCGCTCAAACTGCGGCGCAATGAAATCGAGCCATTTAAAGTTAAAGATATTTTTTAAACCATTGCGCTCTGAAACTGTTAGCTCACTAAATGATTCCCGCAATTCTTTGCCTGTCATACCCGAACAGTAAAGCACACCTGCAATTGCACCAACGCTGGTACCACTGACGTAGGCCGGCTTAAGTCCCAGCTCGTCTAAGGTTTCCAGCATCAAAATATGAGCCAATCCTCTGGCGCCACCAGCGCCTAAAGCTATACCAATCTTTTCCATTACCTAAGGCTCCCTATAAATTCACCAACAGCTCCGACTCCCTCTTTTTCAACCAGCCTTATGGTCTGGGTGCCAATTACCGCAATATCTGTTTTTCCTTTTAAAAAGTCTATGTCATTTTTATCTTTTACTCCAAAACCAAGAGCTAACGGAAGATGAGTGGCCCTGCGGCATCTTTCAAGATATTTATCTAAATGCCAGGAAAAATCAGTATCCAGGCCTGTTACTCCTTTTCTTGCCACGCAGTAAATAAAACCCCGCCCAAAAGATGCAAGGTAATTCATGCGTTCATCCGGAGTTGTGGGAGAAAAAATAAAGATTGGATCAAGATTATATTTTTCCATTGCATCAAGATAATCCTGCCCCTCTTCCGGTGGAAGATCCGGTACAATGGCGCCTTTCATATTTCTTTCGGCCATTGAAACAGCAAATCTGTCAATCCCGTATTTAAAAAGTATATTATAATAGCTCATAAAAAGAAATGGAATATCAAATGACCGCGTCACATTTTGGGCAAAATCCAGACATTTCTTTACTGTACTGCCCTCTGCCAGGGATTTCTGATTTGCATGAAGTATTACCGGGCCGTCTGCAACGGGTTCGGAAAAAGGTATCTGCAGCTCCATCAAATCAACACCGGCGTTAACCATTGTCTCTATTATTTTAAAACACTCCTCAAATGAAGGGTATCCGAGAACAATATGGGTCATCAGCAGTATTTTCTTTTCTATAAGTCGGCTTTTAAGGTATGACTCAAGCATTATACTCCTCCGCTTTTTTCTTGATAAACTCCTTCCATCTCGGGTCATCAAAGGCATCTGCAACTGTAAATATGTCCTTGTCTCCTCTTCCGGACTGATTGATCAGTATAATATCGTCTTTGGACAGTTTCGGCGCTTCCTTGAATGCCTGAACAAATGCATGCGCTGACTCCAGGGCAGGTATCAGCCCTTCCTTTTTAATAGTCAAAGACATTGCATCAATCACTTCACGATCAGTAGCTGATTCAAATCTTACCCTGCCGGATTCCTTAAGATGTGCCAGAATGGGCGAAACTCCTACATAATCCAGGCCTGCTGCCACACTGTGTGTCTCTTTCATCTGTCCGTCGCTGTTCTGAAGAAAATATGTCTTATATCCCTGGGCAACTCCTATGCTCGCATCTTTAGAGGAGAGCCGGGATGCATGCAAGCCGGAATCAAGCCCGCGTCCTCCGGCTTCAATACCTACCAGCTCTACAGGATCATCCAAAAACCCTTTGAATATACCCAATGCATTAGAGCCGCCTCCCACGCAGGCATAAATGCGGGAGGGGAGTCTGCCCTCTTTTTCCAACATCTGTTTTCGCGCTTCTTTTCCAATAATTGACTGAAAATAAGAAACCATCGCAGGAAAGGGATGCGGCCCGCAGGCAGTGCCCAGAACATAATGAGTCGTATCCATATTGCCTACCCAGTCGCGGAAAGCTTCATTTATGGCATCCTTCAATATCCGGGTTCCTTCTCGAACCGGTATCACCTCAGCGCCAAGTCTATCCATCCAGAAAACATTGGGACGCTGTCGCTGAACATCAACTTCTCCCATATATATGGTGCATTTAAATCCGAATTTCGCAGCCATTGTTGCAGTTGCCACGCCATGCTGTCCCGCACCAGTCTCTGCAATGACCCTGGTCTTTCCCATTCTCTTTACCAGAAGCCCCTGCCCCATAACGTTATTTGCCTTATGAGCACCTGTATGATTCAGATCCTCACGCTTTATATAGATACGTGCGCCATTAAAGTGATTTGTAAGGTTTTCGGCAAAAGTAATAGGAGTCGGCCTGCAGGAATACGTTGACATAATATCAGTATATTCCTTCCAGAATGAAGGGTCGTTTTTTGCTTTAATAAACTTATCTTCGAGATCATCAAAGGTTGCGACAAGGATTTCAGGAAGAAAAGCCCCCCCGAATCCGTCATAGTAGCCTCGATTAATCATCTGATATTCCTCCTATCCCTATTTTTTAAACAGGCTCTGTGAAAATACAAAATGGTCAGTTCGACAAAAAAGTTCAGAATATATTGCGTTTTTTGCCTGCTCAAAGTGTAGAAACCGTTTTACCGCAAGTATGGGTACGCCTGAAGTGATATCCAGGTTTTTTGCTTTTTCCCCTGTTAAATACCCGATTCTAAAGTTTTGTTTCCCGCCCGTCGGACGCATATAATATTGCGCCTCGACTATCTGTGAAAGAGAGCGGCCCTGAAGATTAAATTGCTCTATACCTGAAAATAAAGTCGCATGCAGATAAATATCCTCTATTAAAACCGGCATATCCTCAACCCTGCTGAGTCTTGAAAAGAAATAAACCTCCTGGCCTGAAAAAGGATTTTCAGAGTCATTTTCAATGGTCTCTATACGGATATCTTCTATAATCTGCGTTGTTATTGATATCCCCTTTTTGTGGAAAGACGAAATCGTTCCTGCAAGAGAAAAAAGGTCAACCTCTTTCCGGCTTTCTCCTACAAAAGTTCCTGAACCCCTCTTTCTTACAAGCATGCGTTTGCGAACCAGCAAATCCGTGGCCTGCCTGGCGGTGGGCCGACCGATGCCATAAGTCGCTGCAAGCCTGTTTTCAGAAGGAATCCTTGAGCCGGGCTGATATTCTCCAGAGCGTATTTTTGTAATTATTATATCCGCTAATTGATGATATAATGGTATAGGTGACTTTGAATTTAACATATGCAATTATCCGCAGATTACGCAGAAATATAAAACCAAATTAGTAAAGTTGTCAAGACAAATTTTACAAAAAACTTCAACATCCGATATATACCTCGGAAAATCACAAATTGCGCTTTTTTATTATGTTTTTTTCACCACAAAGGAATAAATATGGCTTCTCTCTCTGAATTTCTTGGATATTATAGAAAAGAAAATGAAGGCACAGAACAAAATGATGGAGCATGCCGTCAGGCGCTTGTGGATAGGCTTCAGGCTGAGGTGCTCAGTTTAAGTCATTTTACGATACTGTGATAAAACGACCGGCAGAATTATACCGGGTATAATTAACGTGGCTGTTGTCCATAGCTGCATGGTATGCATTACAATCTGATTAACGGCAATAAATGACAGGTAAAGTATTATTGACCATTTCTTCATTTCCCAGAAACCGTATATACAGATCAAGATAATTACTCCTGAAAAACACAAATATGGTGGGTACCAAAAGCCGATGGACCATGCTTTATCATTGAAAGGGGCAAGAATTATACCTAATACATTAAAAATATACAAAGCACATATAATTGTAATAGCATGAGGACGTTTAATGGCTTCAGATTCATTATTGGATTTTAACAGACTATCTTGATCCTTATTCGTAGTTTCTTCCATATTAATATTCCCTGTTTATACCTCGGAAGGTTATAAATTGCAAATTGTGGTCTTTTGATGTATAATATAAAAGTTTTTACCGTTGTAGTTGCGGTTTAAAAGTTATCACATTCAATCTATGAATGCAAATATCACATTGTTTGTTGTCCTGAATATAAGGGCTTCGTAACTCTTTAGGAACGGGGACGAAATAACTTCCCCAACTATGCATCACAGCTTCAGGCCACCTTTGCCCAATCTCAAATCACAAAAATATCGAAACAGCCTGCTATTCCTTCAACTTTTGTGATTTGAGATCGAACAAATTTGACCCAAATCTATGCGCCTACTTGGGGAAGTTATTTCGTCCCCGTTCCTTAGCTTTTTAAAAATATATCCGCAGCCCCTTTGTTGCATAAGGCTAAAATGTTGCTTAAAAATGAGTTTGATATTATTAGTCCGGTACAATGACAATTTTTTCAAAAAATAACTATAACTGTCGTTTCATTGTATTTGTTGAAAGTAATGGAAAATATTGAAGCTTTAGCCGAAATTCTGAAAAAGTATAATGAAGCTTACAGAAAGGGAAAGCCGCTTGTAAGCGATCTCGAATACGACAGGCTTTTAGAAAAGCTGCGGAAACTATCCCCATATCACCCTTTTCTTCTTTCAGTAGAACCTGAAAAATTCGATGCCAAAAAAGAAGTAAGACATCCTGTGCCAATGCTTTCAACTGAAAAAACATACACAAAGGATGGTCTTGAAAAATTTATTGCCCGGGTTGATAAAGCAGCTAATGAGATAGGTATTGTCGATATTTCGTTCAGCGTAACGCCAAAACTGGACGGCCTTGCCGGAAGAGATGATGGAACAATGCTTGCCACCAGAGGAAATGGTGAAGCAGGATACGATATCAGCAATTCTTTTAACAAGGGCATAATTCCTGATGGAGGCAGAGGACTTGGCCTTGGTGAATTGGTAATTGTCATGTCCTATTTTGAAGAACACCTGTCTGATGAGTTTGAGCATCCTAGAAATATGGTTGTCGGGATAATTAGTTCTGATACTTTAAACGAATTTGCAAAAAAAGCCCTTCAAAACAATATGGTGCATTTTGTCCCATATTCCGTTCTTCCAAAATGGACCGGCAGCGCTGGGGAACTCTTGGAAAACATAGAGCAAATCACAAAAAATCTTACAGCGAAAACAGATTACCCTATAGATGGAATGGTTGCCGAGGTTACCAATGAAGATATAAAAAACCACATGGGAGCTACAGCTCACCACTACAGATGGCAAATAGCCATAAAGACAAAGGGTGAAACAGCTATAACCGCCGTTGAGGGCATTAAATGGCAGGTGGGAAGAACGGGAAATATTACCCCTGTATTGAAAATCAGGCCTGTTTATCTTTCAGGAGCTACAATCCGAAACGTCACAGCTCATCACGCAGGTCTTATACAAAAAAAACATATAGGCGTCGGGGCGAAAATTGAAGTTATTAGAAGCGGCGAAGTAATTCCAAAGCTTGAAAAAGTTATTGCAAAATCAGATGAAATTATAATACCCGAAAAATGTCCTTCATGCGGGACAAAACTCGAATGGAATAATGATTTTCTAAAATGCAATAATAGTTCATGCAAAGCTCAAATAGAACAAAGCATCAGCCACTGGTTTAAAACTCTTGGCAACGCGGACTGGTTTGGAATAAAAACAATCCAGAAGCTTGTTAAAAATGGTTATGATTGCCTTGAAAAAATATACGCTATGAGTGAAAATGATTTTAAAAGTATAGGTTTTGGCCCCGGTCAATCAAAAAATCTTGCAGCAGCCATTAATATAAGTAAAAACAAACCGGTTGAAGATTGGCGGTTTCTATCGGCATTTGGAATATCTGATCTCGGAAAGGGAGACAGCAGAAAACTGCTTTCTCATATGAAGATTGAAGAACTCATAGATGCAAAAGCAGAAGACATTAAAAAAATACCTAATTTTGGCCCAATTACAAGCAGTTCGGTCGAAGAGGGCATAAAAAAAATTAAAAATACAATATATCACATGCTTTCAATTGGTTTTAATCTCGAAAGGACACCACTTGCAAAAGAACAAATTAATATAGATAGCGCAATTGCCGGAAAACATGTTGTATTTACCGGCAAAATGGATTACGGAAGCAGAGAAGAAATGCAGGAAAATGCGAGAAGGCTCGGCGCAGTGGTTCAAACCTCGATAAGCAGCAAAATTGATTATCTGATCTGTGGGGAAAAGGTTGGGTCAAGCAAAATTGAAAAAGCAAAAAAAATGGGTGTAATAATTATATCCGAAGAAAAATATAATAAATTGATTAATAAAATGTAACCCTGGACCTAACAACCCGTGTAGTTATAGACTTTCAGATAAATAATTCCACTGTGTTATCAGTCGTCGACGTATAACTAATACGCCTTCCTCCTTCTGGCCTTGTGAAATTAATTATCTGAAAGTCTATACCATATAGAAAGGAAATAAATTATGGCCATTACTAAAGCTAATATTGTTGAAACAATCTGTGTTGCAAATGGATTTTCAAAAAAACAATCTATTGAAACGCTTGAAACTCTGTTGGAAATCATTAAGCAAGCACTTGAATCCGGCGAGGATGTTTTGGTCAGCGGGTTTGGAAAATTCTGCATAAGAAATAAAAAGGAACGAAAGGGCAGAAATCCTGCAACCGGAGAAGATATGATGCTTAGGCCGAGAAAGGTTGTAACTTTCAGATGTTCCAACAAATTAAAGAATAAGATTAACGCAAAATAATCATGTAAAGCTGCTGATATGCAAACCGGATTAGAAGAAATTAAAGCAGGAGATAAGTATCCTGGCTGGGAAAAGCCTTTTGAAAACTCATTAATGGGCATAATGGACGGTGAGATTCAACTTCTGGTTTCATTACCTTATCCCAGAGAAATAGATATTGAAGATTTTAAGAATTTGACAGCATATGGAATCTACAATGAAAAATACCCGCTTACAATCTGGCGGTTTGGTAAAAACTTTTTGCTCCCGACTCCTTACAATCCTGAGTTTGAAAAGCAGTTCAAGCCAAATGATGTGGAAAAATTCATTTGTCAAAAGAACAGAATTATGACCAGGATTCTGATTGATCAAAATGGAATTATCAGGGTAATAAGTTTGGCTGAACTTAAAAGTGGTTTTATTGAAGACCTGCAAAAGGCATGGAGTAATTCAAAAACAGACTGGGGCGGATACAACGAATGGTTAAACCGAATCTTCCGCAAGAATACATATAAAATATGGGAAAAGGTCAAAAAATACTAAGGAACGTGGACGAAATAACTTACTCAACTATGCATTACAGCTTCAGGCCACCTTTGCCCGATTTCAAATCACAAAAATATCAAAATAGCCCGCTATTCCATCAACTTTTGTGATCTGAGATCGAACAAATCTGACCCAAATCTATGCGCCTACTTGTGGAAGTTAATTCGTCCACGTTCCT
>JAUWFS010000155.1:0-8403 GCA_030606805.1 Deltaproteobacteria bacterium | reverse complement strand
GGTCAGATTTGTTCGATCTCAGATCACAAAAGTTGATGGAATAGCGGGCTATTTTGATATTTTTGTGATTTGAGATCGGGCAAAGGTGGCCTGAAGCTGTGATGCATAGTTGAGTAAGTTATTTCGTCCACGTTCCTTAGTATCAGCATAAATTATTGGGCCGCATTTTTTTGGCTTGCTCACGTTTCACATCCCCTCCATGCAGCAAAAGCTTTACTCCTATAGTATTGATAGGAATTTGAGGGGGGGTGCGAAACCTGAGGGCTTAATAAAAAAATGTCTGCTAAACCTCAATTCAAGTACTATCTTCAAAGTAAAAAATACCTTATAGATGAAAAAACCGATATCTGGTCCTTGCCAATTCCATTAAGCATTAAAAAGCCGCAGAAAGCTGAAGGTATTTCTGTAACTTATGGAGAATATTTTTATGCTGTCCGCTCCTTTTTGGAAAAAAACAAATTTAAATCTATTACTTCTGCAATCTCTCAACATTTAAATCAAAATATAAAGCCCGAAGAAATACAAAAAATACATATCTATTCGGAAAAACATGGAGAATTTTACCATCCCGCAAGGATTGAAATCTATATTAATGGGTCAGGAATCCTTTTTGTATTAAACGCTGCCATATCAAGTACAGGCAAAGGTTTTATTAAAAGAGAGTTCGAAATTCTAAATAAACTGAATAATGAGTTTTCATTTTCATTTATCCCAAAAGTTTACAGCCAGGGTGAAACATGTATAAAAAATAAAAACATTGAAATCAGCATGTTTTTGGGGGAATGGTTTGAAGGTTTTAATGAATTTCATATTTCCCAAAATAAATATAAACAAGATAAAAAAGATTCAAACATAAAAATAGTTATATGGGACCATGAAAAAGGCAACTTTTTTCTTTCTGCTGATGAGACTTTGGAACTATACAGCCAGGTAGCCATGATTTTGACCTGTTACTATAATGCTGAAACTTTTGAGCAAATATTTCCCTGGCATCATGCGGCAGGAGATTTTGTCATAAAACTTCAAAAAAACAATATGGAAACAAAGCTCATTACAGTCAGGCAATATGCACCAATGTTTGAAAATAAAAATGAAATCGCAAAAAATAACACAGATAGTGACATCTATTTAATGCTTGAAGCTAAGCTTGTATTTTTTCTTAATCTTTCAATAAGAAACCGCCTTGACAGGCTTGATGGTGTTGGAGAAATAGTTTGGTCTGATGATATTGCCGTTGAGGGGACCATAAAAGGTTTTTTAAAGGGTTTGGCTAAAATATCTTCCAATAATTTAATCCCTGATACTCTTGCATTTGATTTCATGAATTATATTTCATGCTTTACAAAAACAGATTTGCTGGAATTATGTAATTGCATAGTTAATACATATAATCCAATGGCTCCGGAACTGTCTGTAATAAAAGAAAATTTAAAAAATCATGTTGATCTGCTTTATGATGGTCTCGCAAAAAAGTCAGAATTAATTACAGCGCAGACAGGTGGTTTTTAGCTTTTTACAAGGCCATTATTATTCTACATCGAGAGGCCACAACTTGCGAGGTGTAATTCAAAAAAAATCGTACTATAATTTTCAGGAGACATTTATAATTGATGCATTTTCGACAAAGAACAATTTCAAAGCCGGTCTGTTTTTCAGGCATAGGTGTACATTCAGGGAAAAAAGTTAATCTGACAATTAAGCCGGCACCTGTTAATCATGGAATTAAATTTGTGAGGACCGACCTTCCGGATAAACCAGGCGTTTCCGCTCATTTTAATATGGTTGTGGATACAAGTCTTGCAACGGTAATAGGTTATGATGGTTTTATTGTATCAACAATAGAGCATCTTATGGCCAGTTTTGCAGGATTTTCAATTGATAATGCAATTGTTGAACTCGATGCCTATGAACTCCCGATAATGGATGGAAGCGCCGGCCCTTTTGTTTCACATATAAAAACCGCAGGAATAGAGGAACAGCCTGGGCCAAAATATTTTTTTGTTGTAAAGGAGCCTATTGAACTTGAAAAAGATGGAAAATTCGTTGGTGTTTATCCAGCATCAAAATTTAAAATCACATGTACAATATATTATGATCATCCGCTGATAAGAGAACAATCATATTCCATAGATATGTCGGATCAGGTTTTTGAAAAAGAAATATGCAGAGCCAGAACTTTTGGCTTTCTTCAAGAAATTGAAAACTTAAAAAAGTATGGCTTTGCGCGTGGAGGTTCGCTGGATAATGTCATAGTGCTTGACGAGAAAGGCATATTAAACAAAAATGGTTTGCGCTTTCCGGATGAGTTCGTAAGACATAAAATTCTCGACAGCATAGGCGATTTTTCTCTTCTTGGCATACCGGTTTTAGGCCATGTTATATTAAACAAATCCGGACATTCCTTCAACCATGCTTTTCTGAAAAAATTCTTCGAAAACAAAAAATCATGGGAAACACGCATAATCCATGATATTAATGAATTGCTTCAACTTTAACTCGACCTGCACTAATCTCTTGCGTATCAAGGACTTGCGAAAAGTCTTGACATATCCTTCAATCAAAATCACTTGCCATTTAATTGTGTATCCTATATTGTAACTACTCGGTTTACGGTTCCATACAACCAACCGTAAACCGTAAACCGTAAACCGTAAACCTGAGTAGTTACATATATGATTGCATTAATTAATCGAAAAGTTTGGATTATTTTCTTTGCTATAATTTTCATGTTACAAAATTTGGCTTTTGCTCAGGATCAGAATGCAAGAATAGCCAACATGACAGTAACAAATACACGCGATCATCTTCTTCTTTATTTAAATATTGAGGGGGCTTTTAGAGATGACACGAAAAAAGCTATCTTAAACGGAGTGCCAGCAACTTTTACGTTTTTTACCAGTCTTTATCAAGTTAAAAATTTTTGGTTTGATAATAAAATAGCCGATATAACTATAACTCATGCGATTAAATATGATAGTTTAAAAAAAGAATTTATTATAACGCGTTCATCAGTATCGGAAAGTGGAGAACATTTGGTAACAAAATCTTTCGATGAGGCTCAGAAGTTGATGACACAAGTTGATGGCTTAAAAATTGTCCCGCTTGACAAACTAAAAAAAGGCGGGAAATATCAAATTAGAGCTAAAGCCGAGCGTGGCAAACTTACCCTTCCTTTTTATCTGCATTATGTTTCACTAAAGGACTTTGAAACCGATTGGCATACAACAGATTTCAGCTACTAGAACAAACACAATTCTTTCCAAAATTATTATGAGGAATAACAGATTTAAAAAGCCCAACTCCTTTATTTCAAAAGATGAACGAAAAAGGCGTAAAAGAGAAGGCATTTTGATCGTTGTCATAATTGCCATTGTTGCGGTTTTGACTTTTGCTGAAAGCAGGATTGTTCATTTTGGAGCTGATATCCCGATTTCCAACACAATCCTTATGTTCATTCTGATCAATATCAATTTGTTATTACTTATCTTATTGATATTTCTTGTATTCAGGAATCTGGTAAAGCTTTTTTTTGATAGAAAACGTAAAGTCATGGGAGCAAAGCTCCGCACGAGGCTTGTTGTTGCATTTATAGCCCTTACCCTTCTGCCGACCATTGTTTTGTTTTTCTTTTCGATCAATTTTATTACAACCAGCATTGAGTTCTGGTTTGATGTGCCTGTCGAGCAAGCTCTTGAAAATTCACTGCTTGTTGGAAGAAGTATTTATAAACATGCAGAGGAAAACAATCAGTTTTTCATGGAAAAAATATCATACCAGATTAAAACTAAGCAATTTTTAGATCCTAAAAATAGAAGGTCTCTTTCCAATTACATCCAGGTAGTCCAACGGGCATTCAATTTTCATGCTGTAGAAGTTTATAACATAAATTCAGAACGTACTACATTTGCCATAGACCAAGGACCGGAGGATGAACATCTTAGTCTTGTTTCAGCAGATAACCTCCAGAAAGATTTTGAGTCAAAAAAAGTAATATCGGTTTTTGAAAACATTAATACAGGTGAGTTAATAAGAACTATCGGGACGGTCCCTTTTGGAGTCAAATATAAAGATGCTGAGGCATTTGTTGTATTGAATATTCTTATTCCTTCGGATCTTTCAAAAAATATGGCTTCTATTTCAAGAGGTTTCGAGGAATACCAGCAGATAAAATTATTAAAAGGACCTATTCAGGTTACCTATTATATAAATCTTTCAATAGTGGCGTTGCTTGTTGTTTTTTGTGCAGTATGGTTTGGTTTTTATCTGGCAAAGTCAATTACAATACCAATTATGGAGCTCGCTGAAGGCACCCGAAGGGTTGCGGAAGGAGATTTAAGCGTAAGCATAGGTGCTGTTGCTGATGATGAAATAAGAAGCCTTGTTGATTCATTTAACAAGATGACAAGGGATCTCAGAAGCAGCAGGGAACAACTGGAACTCTCTGCACGAATGTTTCGTGAGCAGAATGTGGAAGTTGAAGAAAGACGGCAGTACATGGAAATTGTCTTAAAGAATGTTTCTGCTGGCGTAATAACTCTGGGAGCCAATGGATTTATTACTACAATGAACAAGTCTGCTGAAAAGATGCTGAATCTTAAATCCGGGGACATATTAAACAAAAGTTATAAAAAACTGTTAAAAGGACGATATCTTGACGTTGCAATGGAACTGATAGAAAATCTTACCGGTTATCATGAAGATCATGTCGAGCTTCCCTTGAGAGTTACAATAGATGGAAGTCCACGAAGTTTTATGATACATGTTAATGAACTCAAAGATGATTCCGGAAACCATATGGGTATAGTTATGGTCTTTGATGATTTGACTGACCTGGAGAAAGCGCAGCGAATGATAGCGTGGCGTGAAGTAGCTCGCAGGATTGCCCATGAAGTAAAAAACCCTTTAACTCCGATAAGGCTTTCGGCCCAAAGACTTAAACGGAAATATTCAGAAAAGATAAATGAACCGGTTTTTGAGGAATGTACTCAGATGATAATTGACCATGTTGATATGATTGGAAATCTTGTAAATGAATTTTCTGCTTTTGCAAGATTCCCAACGGCGAATCCTGAACCCTGTGAATTGCCGCCAATAGTCGAAGAGTCTGTAGCACTTTACAAAGAAGGTCATCGGCATATTAATTTCAAAGTTATAATTTCAGATAAGATCCCGCGTATTAATCTTGATCGTCAGCAAATAAAGCAAGCTATGATTAATCTGGTTGACAATGCAATAGTTGCAATTAAGAAACAAGGCAATATTATTATAACTTTGACTCATGACCCTATATTAAAGATGGTGCAAATAGAGGTTGCTGATGATGGGGCAGGTATCCCTGATGAAGATAAAACACGTCTGTTTGAACCTTATTTTTCGACAAAAAAGGCTGGAATGGGTTTAGGGCTAACAATTGTCAGCACGATAATTTCCGATCATAATGGAAGGATACGGGTGCAAGACAACCAGCCCAAAGGAGCTAAATTTGTAATTGAACTGCCAGCTCAAGAGTCCGCATAAAAAGTGCCTAAAGTGAGCTAAAGTGCCTAAAATGCCTAAAGTTAAGGAATTCTGCCATTTTATATAGATTCCTTCAGTCGTCAATGCGCAAAAGAGGAGTAACTTCGGCAACTTTCTATTATCAATTAGCACGCCGAAGGCGTACCATAACTTTAGGCACTTTAGGGCACTTTAACATACTTTAGGCACTTCAAAAGTCCGCACCAAAGGGTGCTTCCGAAAATTATCACTAAGGAGCTATACCAAATGTTTCCATCTATTTTAATTGTTGATGACGAGCCTTCCATACTTCAATCTTTAGGCGGCCTGCTTGCTGATGAAGGGTTTGAGGTTGAAACGGCCACAAATGGATATGAGGGATTAAAGATAGTTGAAGAAAAATCTCCTGATCTTGTTCTGCTTGATATATGGATGCCGGGTATTGATGGTATTGAAACCTTAAAAGAGATAAAGAAAAATTATCCAACTATTCCGGTTATAATTATAACCGGTCACGGGACAATAGAAACAGCCGTAAAAGCAACAAAGCTTGGAGCATACGACTTGATAGAAAAGCCGCTTTCCATAGATAACATTATTGTTACAATTAACAATGCACTTAATTTCAGACGACTTGAAGAAGAGAACAGGTATCTGCGCAAAAAGACGATTGAAAAACATTCAATAACCGGAAATAGTCCGCCGACCATAGCACTGAAAAAGCAGATACAGCTTGTAGCCCCTACTGATACCTGGATATTAATAACGGGCGAAAATGGCACAGGAAAGGAACTGGTAGCCCGTACTATGCATCAGTTGAGTTCAAGGGTTGATCAGCCTCTTATAGCTGTAAATTGTGCGGCAATTCCTGAGGAATTAATAGAGAGTGAGCTGTTTGGCCATGAGAAAAACGCTTTTCCAGGAGCAACTTCAAAGAAAAAAGGCAAATTTGAATTAGCTAACAACGGCACTATATTTCTGGATGAAATAGGTGATATGAGCTTGAAAACTCAGGCTAAAATTCTTCGTGTTCTACAGGAGCAGCAATTTCAGCGAGTTGGAGGCGGCAGAATATTAAGCGTTAATGTAAGAGTAATAGCCGCCAGCAACAAGGACCTTGAGGAAGAGATTGAAAAGGGTAATTTCAGAGAAGATCTTTATTACAGGCTGAATGTGATACCTGTTGAAGTACCGCCTTTAAGGGAGCGTTCTAAAGATATTCCTTTACTTATTGAAACATTTCTTGATGAATGTGCCAGACAGAATCGAAGTACAAAAAAAACCATGACAGCAGAAGCAATTGAAGTAATACGCGCTTATTCATGGCCCGGAAATGTCAGAGAGTTGAAGAATCTTGTTGAAAGGATGGCAATAATGGTGGAAGGCGATATTATAGAGGCATCTGATATCCCAAACGCTTATAAGCCGGAAAGTATGGAAATGACAAGGTCTTTCGAAGAACAATTTTTTTTAATAGATTACTTAAAGGATGCTAAAAGAGCTTTTGAAAAAGCATTTATTCACAGAAAACTTTTACAGAATAAGAATAATTTTTCTAAAACAGCAAAAGCAATAGGTGTTAAACAGAGTTATCTTAATAAAAAAATGAAAAAATGAATTAATCTGGGGGCATTCTTCATTCACCAGTTTACAGTTTCAAATTTCACTGCCAAAATACAAGATCAACAAAGTGTAAACTACTTTTGAGATGTATTTGTTGATATCTGAGTTTTTATCCATGTTTAACCAGTCTGGTTTTGCCGGGTGTAAGTTTTATCTTTTTCCCCAGTATGTTTAATAAAACCTGATTATTTCCTTTGCCTTCAAGTGTAACTTTTATTGTTTTTTTCGTGAATTCAAAATGATACCATTTTTTCTTATGGCATATTCTAAAAGCAAGATTGCTCCAGTGCTCAGGCATGTGTGGATTTATCTCAGGAATTTCGCCGCAGAGATCTATTCCCGCAAAATATCTCATAATAACGTCGAGTGTGCCCGCCATTACGCCGCAATGTATTCCTTCGATCGTAGTGCCTCCCTGCGTATCAAATATGTCGCTTTTCAACGCTTCCATGAACCATTTCCATGGTGTATCTGACGCATGGATATAACTTGAAATCACGGCGTGCACTACTTTGCTGAGTGTAGATCCGTGACTTGTTCTCTTTTCATAGTAATCATAGTTGACTTTTAAAAATTCAACAGCATCATGAACCTTGTATCCCAGTTGTCTGAATATCCGGCCGATTTCATCGGGTGAAAGCACATAAAACATCATAAGGGTGTCAGCTTGTTTTGATACCTTATAAATGTCCGGTGAATTTCCTTCGGACTTCAAAATTCGATCCAATCGGTGTATATCACCGTATTTTTCACGATAATGATTCCAGTCAAATTCTTTCAAGTCCATATATCCGTCAAACTGGCTGATTATATTTTTATCTGATAAGACGATATTCATCTTATTTGAAATTTCTTTCCATTTTTCTATCTCGCTGTTTTTAAAACCTGTCTTTTGGGCCAGCCTTTTGAGTGTTTTTTGTCCAAGCCCTTCTATTAGTTCAACAGCTTTTCCAAGAAGCCATACTGCCATAAGATTCGTATATGCGTTGTCCTTTAGTCCATCTTCTTTAGAATCAGGAAGTTTTTCATGAAATTCATCAGGCCCCATTACTCCTGAAATATGATATCTGTTCGTTCTTTTGTCATATTTTGCTATACTCGCCCAGAAACGGGCAATTTGAAGCATAATTTCTGCGCCGTAATCTTCCAGGAACTTCTTGTCATTTGTATCTGAAATATATTTCCACACATTGTAAAATACGGCAATAGAGACGTGCCTTTGCCTTCTGCTCAAATCAGGCCCCCATGAACCGTCTTTAGGATTGTAATGAACTTCCTGGGTTT
>JAUWFS010000021.1:0-25385 GCA_030606805.1 Deltaproteobacteria bacterium | reverse complement strand
GTATCATTTTTCAGGTACCGAGGTTGGAATTAATGATAAAGAAAGATATTTTAAAGCGCTTGGAAAAATTAATAATGTTTTGGACTGTAAAAAGGAAACTAAAATTAACATTAATTTGTTCAACCAAGATTCGAGGCAAGTTTACTATAAGACAGAAAAAAGATCAACATTGTATCAGTCTGCCAGACTTCGAAAAGCCTATTGGAATTATTTAAAGGAATATCCAAACAATGATGAAATAGCAGACTATTTTTTTACATGTGAATTTATAGATAAGCTCCATCGAATTTATAACAAAAAAAGATGTACATCAGAAGACTTTGAAAAGTATAAAGAAATATTGTCTGAAAGTCTTCATATTGCAAACCCTTTAGACTTATACCGGCTTTGTATTATTAGAAAAAAGCAAGCATAAATTGATAATCATTCCACTAAGGTAGGTTGTTGGAACCATTTTTAGAAAGGAAAGCAAATGAGGCCACGTATGTGTGCCATGCGCCTTTCACCAAGATGGGTTTCGGCTGCCAGTGTGTATCGCAAAGGAATGGATACACGTTGCCACAAAAAAAGAGGTCATTTGCCCGGGGTGTGGCCTTCGCTTCCATGACGAGAATGCCTCATATTGCAAGTCCTGCGGGCATATTATTTACCAGGAATATGACGGGGATTAGGACCGGTCCCCTACTGGAAATTCAAATAATAGTGCTCAATTTCCAATTTTTATCAAGACCCGATATAATACAATGGGTGAGATGGCTAAAAATTAAAGATTATATTCAGCATTCAAAAAAACATGGGGTTACGGTTAATGCCGTGACCTTTATTATTATTTGGGCCACATTTACCTTTCATTTTTAAGCATCCCACTGTTTTCACCATGGAAGAATGATTTGCAAACAGATAAAAATTGCGCTGGTCTTTCTTGTTTCATGCCTGTGGTTTTATTTTCCTGTTTTTGCCGCCGCGCAGGGGGAAAGCAGGTTATACGACCTGCCGATAATTGAACTTAAAGATGTTGTGGAAGACTGGTTTCGGCAAAGCGGCTTTCAGGTTTGCCTAGAGCCGATTGAGAGAGGAGAGCTTGAGATATGTGCCGAAAAAGAATATGAAAAATGGCAAATCGTCTTATGGCACCACTCTTCACTGTCAACCTGGATCAATGCCAGGTGTACCGTCAACGGACAATCTTACAACAGGCGAGCCGATCACCTGTGGAAACATATTTCAAGTTACATCAAGGAACCTTCCGGTGAAACAAAAACCAAATCTTCCCATCAGCCTTTACCTGACCGCGTTTTACAGCAAATTGATACCGTGGTATGCATTTATGCAGATACCGACGGCAGGGATATACAGTTTTCAGGCTTTATTATTGATGACAGGGGCCTGATTATCTGTACCGCCCATGATTTAAAACCGCTCCAGACCATTACCGTTGTTCTGTATGATCGTAAAGAGCTGCCAGGACGTGTGGTCAAAATTGATCACCATATGGACCTCGCCTTAATTGATGTGGGGGTTAGACTGGAAAACGCTGTACCGCTGACAAAAGGTAGAAATATGTTGCAAATGGGGGAAAGGCTTTATGCCGCGGTATGCCCCTTGGTCTTGTCAAAAACGTTTTATCCCGGAATCATTGACGGTCCACCTAGACGAGTGGGGAATCAGGTATTGTGGCAGGTGAATATGCCGGTTTATCACGGAAGCAGCGGCAGTCCTGTTTTTGATAACAACGGGCGCCTGGTCGGGGTTGTAAAGGGGAGGTACCGTAACACAGAAACGGTCGGGTTCCTCATCCCCTTTGAAACGCTAATGGCATTTATAAAAGATGTACAGCCGTGACAATAAGAAAACCTAAGAAACGTGTACGAATTAACTTCCCCAAGTAGGCGCGTGTACGTCGTCGAGGATTTTGACTGATAACGCAGTGAAATTATTTATCTGAAAGTCTATAGAAAACCCTGAACATATGGAGGATTTAAAATGAGACTTGTTTCAAAATCGGCTATTTCGGTTGTAATGTTGATGGCGGTAATAATGGTTGGGACAGGTTTCTGCCATGCTCAGATAGCCTCCGGCCAAATAGCTCCTATCTTCTCCTTGAAAGACTTTAAGGGCAAAACCTATGATTTATTCCAAATGAAAGATCATCCTATGATCATACTCTATTTTTTTGACGTGGAATCAAGGCCGAGTCAGCAAGGATTATTGAGTCTCAATAAACTGGCTAAGCAATACAAAGATGCTGATTTTATCGTATGGGGTATTACTCGTTCATCTAAGGAAAAAGTGGACAACTTTGTGAACATGACCAACCTGTCTTTTCCAATCCTTATAGACAAAACTCATGTAAGCGAGATTTATCAGGCCCGGTTGATTCTTCCAACCGTATGCATTATTGGCCCTAATGTTAAGGTGCTCGACTATTTCCAGGGAGGAGGAAAGACCACCGAAGTCATGCTATTGAGACTGGCTGAAAGGGAATTACAGCGAAATCAAATAATGTTAGCAAAAGCCATTATCCAAAATATTGAAAATAAAAATCCCCAAAACCTGAAAGCCAAAACAATCAAAGGGTATGCGGCTTTGCAAGAAGGAAACCTGAGCGAAGCTGAGCAAACCTTCAGTGATCTATCCAAAATAAAGGGGAAAGGAGAAGTATTGGGGAAGGAAGGACTAACTGCTGTTTATGCAAAAAAAGGACAAGCCGAAAAAACCTTTGCATTAGCGAGAGAGGTAGAGCGAAAAGCCCCTGACAGAGCTTACGTCCATGTACTCAAAGGAGATATTTTTTATGGTCAAGGCAAGAAAAAAGAAGCCGAGGCAGAATACCGAAAGGCAGTTCAAAAAAAGTCGGCCGAGTCATACCAGAAAGCTGTAGCGTATAATCAATACGGTCGGTTTCATGCCAGCTTAGGAAAGTACCAAAAAGCTCGAGAGCTTTATGATCAAGCTGTTGATATAGATCCTTATTACATTGAAGCGATGTCAAATAGGGGGATTACGTATGAAAAACAGGGGAAATGGGACAAAGCCTTAGAGGCTTACCGCCAAGCCTTGATTCTTGACAAAAAAGATACCTTTGCTGCTGTGTTGGCCAACAAGGCCCAGCAGATGCTTGCCCTCCAAAAAAACACTGCGCAAAAAAAACGAATAGATAAATTGGTCAAGGAATTGGCAGCCCGATACCGCAGTCAGAAAAAATTTTGGCATAAGACCGAAGACACCTGGACATCACGGCCAATGATTTTGTCATTTGTCGATTTTCAGGAAAGGGGTGGCTTGGCGGAAAGAGATGGTTTTTCTACTGTCATAACCACACGGCTTGCCGACCAGCTCAATGCCTCCGGCAGGTTACAGGTAGTCGAACGGGTCATTATAGAACGGCTTTTGGAAGAATTGAATCTTGGCTCCTCGGATTTGGCAGATCCAAAAACAGCCTTGAAGCTTGGTAAAGTACTGGCAGCGAAAGTCATCGGCACAGGATCTCTTTATTATCTACCCGATAGTACTCTCCTTAGCCTGAGACTTATAGATACCGAAACCTCGGCAATCCCCAAGGTTGTCACCAAACAGTTGAGTTCAGGGGCATCTTTGAAAAAAGAATTGAATCAGCTTAATCGAGAGATCCTCAAGACGATTATACTAAAATACCCGTTGCAAGGATATGTGGTTCAGGCAACTGAAGACCAGGTTATGATTAATCTCGGTTCAAAACAGGGGGTGGTTTTGGGCACCAAATTTGAAGTCTTGGAAGAACAAAAGCCTATCAAATATAAGGGAAAGTTGCTCCGCAGTTCGCCAAAATCCATTGCACAGATTGAGATAGTACGAGTTGAGCCGGATCTGTGTTATGCCCGCATTCTCAAACAGGAACGGCCGCTTAAAAGTGATGACAAGGTAAGGGAAAAAATTGAAGACATAGTTAGTGCCTGAATAAAACCTCAAAATGCCTGAAATTACAGTCAGTTGGATGCTATTCTCAAATCGAAGTTTTTTAGCAGTTAGCCTTTAGCTAAGAGCTAACCGCTAATGGCTAATGGCTAACGGCTTTTTCACAAATCTTCACATAGCTAACTAATTTGGAACTTTTTACTGGGAGGAAACAATTTTGTTCGGTAAAAGTCTTGTGTGTGTTTTTGTCATATTCATAGTTTTTGTTGCTGCCTGTGCAACCGAATCAGGCTTGTATAAAAGGGTTGTCACCGTTGCCATTTGGGATTTAGAGGACCTGAGTCCTTCAGACGTTGTCCGACCTGACATAGGAGAACTTCTCTCGACCAAAGTTATTGAAACATTCAAGGAAACAGATATCTATACAGTCGTTGCAAGGGAACGTTTACTCCTTGTTCTCGAAGAGCTGAATCTGGGAACAACATCACTGGTGGATGAAACCACCCGATTAAGGATAGGCAAGCTGGTGGGGGCTCAACTGATGGTATTCGGGGGTTATCAGGTCATTGAAGAACAAATGCGTCTTGATCTGCGGTTGGTGGAAGTGGAAACCGGCAGAATTAGAAAAGCTGCTCAAAAAACCGTTTCATCTACCGACCTGCCCGGATGGATGGACGCAGCAAAAGAGACGGCAGCGCAACTGTTTTATAGACTTTCAGATAAATAATTTCACTGCGTTATCAGTCAAAATCCTCGACGACGTACACACCAGCACGACTTACTCAGATTTTTCCTTCCAGCCTTGTGAAATGAATTATCTAAAAGTCTATAGCCAGGCTCCTAAAATTTACCTTTCAACTTAACACCTATGGAAAAACCTTTGTAAGTGCGGTCATCATAATACCAGTTCTTATCATCGTCCAAAATACGACCTGTTAAATTTAACTCGCCTTCAAGGCGCGGACCAAAGATTCTGGTTATCCCGAATGCGAGAGAAGCCATTTGTTTTTTCCCGATAAACAAAGAAGAATCAGAAGAATAATCGTTCTCGTTAACCCGGAGAAACTGAATTAGAGACTTTAAAGTTGTCTTCTTATTTAAGTAATAATTACAGGAAAGGTGGGTGGACCATTCATCACCGGAGCTGTTTCTATTTTCTGTGCGAAGGTCCTGGGCCGAGGCACCTTCCTGGAATTTACTCTTGCCCCTGAATATGCCTTTAACGATAAAGGACGCATCCCATTTTGTTCGATAGTGATTAAATCCGAGGCCTATGAGCAGAAACTCACCTTCCTGGTAAAAGTCCACGTTACGCACCTCGTCTTTGTCAAAATAGACGTACTCACCAAAAAGCCTGGCTTGCCAGTCTGGTAAAAAAGTATAGGCAACCTCTCCGGCGAGATTAAAAAGATTACCTGGATTATAATCCCTTGTCTCTTGGCTGAAATCATATTTGCCTCGCCATAAGTATCCCAAACCGACGCCGGCTGCCCAGTTTTCCCATTCTTTAGCCAGGGTAAGGGTCGGGTTAATGTTATAACCTTCTCCAAGACTGGTTATTGAAACCAGATCAGGGTTCATAAAAAGCATCAGATCATCATTATCCAAATCAGTTCGGCCTGTGGGTATGTTAAAATCGACACCAAGGAGTATATCGACAGGGAATTTATCCAGTATTTCGTAAGAAAAGTTGACTTTTGTATCGACAACACAAGACAAGGAATGATCTTTTATCCCTGTCAGGTCAGAGTTTGTGTGTGTAAATGCAGTTAGTATCAGAAAGGAGAAATCCTTATATTCAGTCTCGATCTGTACAGGGACGTAAATTTGGTAACCCTGGTCGTCTTTATCACTTTCCCACCAGTCAAAGTTGGTACCGGTTTGGATCTTTAAATCGACTGCGTGACTAATGCCACTGCTAAAAAAAATAAAGACAATAGATATGGCTATTATGAGTTTTTTCATAGCTTCTATCCTTTCCAAATTGGGTTACACTGTAATTTTCTCAGAAAGTTCTTTCCTCAAAACCGTATTCAATATTTTACATCATTGACAAAATGCGTTATTGCAACCTATTCACCTTGCCTTAGCCTCATTCCAATGTAGTACCATTATATTCGTCGGGGTAGTCCGACGTTTCATCGTCGAGGGCGTCCGACGTTTCATTCTTGCCACTATCATTCAAGCTTTGTCTTTTTATTACGTCTTTGAGAGTTTTTGCCCTCTTGATAGGCTCTTCAGGAGTGAGTTGATCTGTTAATGAAGTCCTGTTTCTCAGTGATCTTAACAATAAACGTTTTTTCTTTTTTGGTATTAAACCCAGTTCCTGTAGCTCCTGCAAGGCATCTCTTGCTATCCCAAGGCCTGGATCTTCTTTTAATGCCTTTTCATAAAGAATGGCTGCTTCTCTATAATTTTCCCTATCACTATTGTAAATCCCTTTGAAAAAGTTGAGGAGGGCCTCGATACTGATTGAAAGCGGTTTTTTCAACAATTCCTTTTCCTCAACTGAAAGTTCGATTTTTAACAGTTTGATGATTTCAAAGAGAAGATCTTTTTCCATTTGAAACAATTCTTCAAGAAGCTTACCTTCAGATGTGGACTGGCCGGCTATTTTTTTAGCAGACACCTTCAAGAGATCGGATTTTAGCTGAAATTCATTGATCTTACGTTTGAGAATATCCCCTCCAACCAGATACTCAACTCCCAGTAATCTTCCCACTCGGGGGGCAGTTCCAGGTTCAACCAGTCCAAGATCCCCTAAGCCTAATTCTTTTACGAGGGCATGGACCCTCGTCCTTTCTACGACTTTAAACTTTTTTACATTGGAAAGGTCGGTCATTAGCATCAGGGTGAGGCCTTTCTGAAGGAGATCTAATTTCGACCATCCTGTCTTATTGTTGAAATAAAGCACCGCCACGGTATCAGGCGTGCTGATAGTCTTGAGGGCCTGTTCTTGCTCTATGGCCTGTTTTGCCCACAATTTTAAGCTTTCAGTCACTACCTGGCCGGCCCATGACGAAGATGTTAGCCCAACCCAAATCAACACAAAAATTAAACTCTTGCTGAATAATTTTTTTTTCATCTTTAAAACCCCCCATTGTTGAAGGCCAGAGCCTTTTTATAGGGCTGAGGAACTTCTATCTGCAAATAAACTCAATCGACAATCTATTAGACACGTATTTTATCTCCTTTTAATGTCAGTTTGTCAATATTTTAGCTTAATTTTTGACCGAGCCCCTACCGTCCGGCTGAATTATTTTTATTCAATAGATATCAAACGCACATGCAGCGGAGTTTCGCCGGGTTCGCTAATCTGAAGCTGTGCCTCCCACCCAAGATAATCCGGAAGACTGACTCGAACTTCGTATTTCCCAATTGGAATTTCAAGGTTTATGGGGGTGTTCCCTTTAAATGAATCGTCTAAAAAAACTTGAGCCCCGGAAGGTGAACTGGTCACCATTAGAATTGCATCTACAGGTTTGTTAGCCTCGATACGGGTCGATAAGGATGACGCCTGCTTTTTATTATTATATGCTCCAAAAAAATAGATTGTCCCTCCAAGAATAACTGCTGCCATTAGACCCATAATTAAAACAGATACCACAGGCTTTTTTTTGGGGCTTATCGGTTTTCCGGGCAATAAAAGAGATTCTTTTACCTGAAGACAGGTTTTAAGGGCATCGCCCATCTCCTTACTGGTTTGAAAGCGTTCATTCGGATTTTTAGACAGGGCTTTCATGATTAGATCAGAGAGAGACTGGGGGATGGAAGCGTCAATTTTTAATGGAGCCACGGGGATATCATCTGTAATGGCCCTGAAGATGGCAGTAAAATGATCTCCCTCAAACGGTTTACGACCCACAATCAATTCATAAAGGATCACTCCGAGGGAAAACAGATCGGAACGCCCGTCGACCCTTTTCCCCATCACCTGCTCCGGTGACATGTAAAAAGGTGTCCCCAAAATTACCCCTGCCTGGGTTTGTTGAGCTGCATTTGAATCTTCTGCGCGGGCAATCCCGAAATCGGTAAGTTTGACATTACCTTCATCAGTCAAAATAATGTTTGATGGTTTAATATCCCTGTGAACAATTCCCTTTTCATGAGCATAGCCAAGGGCATTTGCAACCTGTAAAGCAATATCAATGATTTTCTCGACACTTAATTTTCCACTACGAATCACTTCATTAAAAGGTTGCCCCTGAAGATATTCCATGGCTATGTAAATGGTTCCATGGTCTCGCCCTACATCATATACTGTGACGATGTTGGGATGAGAAAGTCGACCGATGAATTTTGCTTCTTTAAAGAACCTTGATACAAAATCTTCACTGACTACTCGGTCCTCCCGCAACACCTTTAAAGCAACAGGCCGGTCGATCTGAGGGTCGTGGGCCTGGTAAACCACACCCATTCCGCCTTTGCCTAATTCTTTTATAATTTCATATCGTCCGTATCGCATGGATAAATTCCACTTTGAAGTTTTACAGAATATAAACAGGGCTCATTCTACTTCAGAGAGAACAATTGTAATATTATCCTTCCCACCCGAGTGTTTGGCCGCTTCAGTTTCTTGCCTTGATAACGGTATGTTCGGCTGTCACCTATATGCCCAACAACAAATCCTTTAGAGCGGAACGTCTGGAATTCTGCTGTACAGCCCATACCCTTGTGGGGGGGATTCATGGCTACATTCATCTTAATTTATTATAATATTAAAGTTATTGTCAAGAATCTTCCCCGCTCAGCGCAGCATTGTAAATAACTATAGTTGCAACCCAATAACGTCCCTGTTTTGTTCCCCCGGAGAGGGTATAGGCGGTCAGACTTTATAGTTGACCCAGTCGAACCTCGGTGATAGAAAAAGCGTTGAGGAATTGAGAAATTGAGGGATTCAGGAAGTAAAATCTATAGAATACCTTCTGGACCGGGATCAAGATCCGAAGAAATAGGAGCGCTTATACCGGATGAGACACCAATTCCAATTAGTAAATCACAATAGACTTTCACTTATTACAAGCTCACTATTTGGGCAAACTGCATTCAAAAGCTCGTTGAGTTTTCCAACTGTTGGAACCAGCGCCCCTGATGCCCCTCCTTTGATATGAGACACTATTTACTTATTTATGGACGTCGGGGACTTCCGCAGTTCCAGTTCGCGTCTCATTCAACAGGAGTTTCCACATCTTCGGAAATTCTTTAAAAGACCAACGGTCGTTAATTAGGAGACAACACTATGCAACCATATGAAGTAAAAATAGAAGTACCTCATGAAGTGTTATTAAATCTTCATAAATCACCTGATGAGGCTGCCGAAGATATCAGACGACAGGCAGCTATTCGTTATTATAAAAAACGCTCTCTCTCATTGGGAAAAGCAGCAGATCTGGCGGGGATGAGCAGGTTTGAGTTTATTGATTATTTACGTTTTAATGATGAACCTGTTTTTCAATACACGGATGAAGAACTTGAAGAAATCAAAAGAGACGCAGCAGAGTTAGAGAAAGTTATAAGATGAGCAATATTGTCATATCCAATGCTACGCCAATTATATCCCTTTCTTCAGTTGGGTACGAGTTTGTTCTGAAGGAACTCTTTCACCACATATTTATACCCCAAGCTGTTGATATGGAATTGAGATCACTTGACAAGCCGGGATCACATTTTAGCGATTTAAAATGGGTTGAAATTGTTTCAGTTCAGAATGAAGAAGTCATTGTTTTCCTCAGAAAAGATATTGATAAAGGCGAGGCGGAAACAATTGCGTTGGCAAAACAGATGAATGCTGACGTCGTCATCATAGACGAAAATGCTGGTTATCAAATAGCCAAACATTTTAGTTTACCAGTGGTTAGAACGCTTTCCATATTAAAAGTAGCAAAAAATAAAAAAATCATAAGCAAAATACGGCCAATTGTTGAACAAATGGTTCAAAGAGGCCGCTGGTATTCGAAAAATGTTATTGACAAATTTTTAAGTGACGTTGATGAGTGAAAAGCACATCCCAATCACGGTAGTATCAAGTCTCCGACGCAAGCGGATTTAGTGTATACCCTTTCATTCGGAAACTGAGAAAGCAAAGACCAAAAGAAAAAGTTGTATAAGATTAGGAACGTGGACGAAATAACTTCCCCAACTATGCATCACAGCTTCAGGCCACCTTTGCCCGATCTCAAATCAAAAAAATATCAAAATAGCCCGCTATTCCATCAACTTTTGTGATTTGAGATCGAACAAATTTGACCCAAATCTATGCGCCTACTTGTGGAAGTTATTTCGTCCACGTTCCTTATTGAGGAAGGTACTGGAAAATATGGATTTGATTGTGGGGTTACTTAAGCTTGCTATTCAGTAATAATTTAATAGTATGTTTTTGACAAACCAGGATTTACAGGATATTCAGGATCTAAATTATCGATACTTTTCCTGTTAATCCAAATTTAAATCCTTATACTTTTTTCCATCTGATATGCACCTTTTTTATGTTGTAATTATATTTTATGATTTACTGGATAGCTATAATAAGAGTTAACTTTGTTTGTCTATCCTGTTATCCTGTCAATTTTTTTTCAAAAGACTAAAATGAATTATAAAGCTGTAATTTTCGATCTGGACGGCACTCTCCTTAATTCGCTTGAGGATATTGCAGACTCGGCGAACGGTGTTCTTTCAAACCATGACCTTCCCACCCATAAACCTGATGATTACAAAATATTTGTCGGGTCAGGCATAAGCGAGCTAATGACCCGAGCCCTGCCTGAAAAAAATCCAGATACAATTGATGATTATGTCAAAGAATTTAGAGAAGAATATGCCCGCAACTGGAATGTAAAAACAAAGCCCTATGCGGGTATTGCCGCAATGCTTGATGAACTGGTATCAAGGAAAATAAAGATTGCCGTGCTGTCCAATAAACTGCATGCATTCACAAAACAGTGCGTGGATGAACTTCTTCCCCGCTGGAAATTCAATATTGTTATGGGCCTTCAAAACGATATTCCTCCAAAACCCGATCCCACAAGCGCGCTGCAAATAGCAAAGCAATTAAATATCGACCCACCGCATATACTTTATGTTGGAGATTCAGATATAGACATGAAGACAGCCCTCGCAGCATGCATGCATCCAGTTGGTGTGCTGTGGGGTTTCAGAACAAAGAAAGAGTTGCAGAAAAATGGAGCAAAGACCCTGATAAAAAAACCGCAGGAACTTCTTGATCTAATTGAGTAATGCTGGTAATAATGATTTTTGCAGTGATCGGAATGTTTCTTGTGCCCAATCCAGCAGTTGCAAGTGGTATTGCTTTTAATTATAATGGTGCAGACTATGTAAAGCTTTCTTGCGCCACTAACAGAGTTTGTATATTATTAACCATAGTGCCTGCTAAACTCATCGAGTGTGTGGGCGAAAGGAGAGTAAAATGGCGGAAAGTGTATACAAGATAATCGAGTTGGTTGGAACAAGCACCGAGTCATGGGAAAAAGCTGCGGCTGCGGCTGTGGAGAGGGCCTCGGAGTCATTACGTAATCTTCGCATTGCTGAGGTAGTCGAACTGGATATGCAATTGGCGGACGGAAAGATCCTCGCTTACCGCGCAAAGGTCAAGGTATCCTTCAAGTATGAAAGCGGGGACTGAGGGAGCAGCATAATTTTGGTGCCGAATTAAATCAGTTCGTTATTAAAAATATGTAAAATTAATTATCTGAAAGTCTATAGTTGGAGGACATGTAAGCTATGAGTTTTAGCTCATTTTCGACCGCGGTGTTGATGCAAATAGATGGCTGGAGGAGTGTCCTAACTATTGGCCATTCCCATGTGTGAGACAACAAACTCCTCACAGAAAATACCGTTATAAAGACCATCACGGTTTCCCTCGACATAAAGCCCGCTGCCTTCACTGCTTGCAACCGAAAAACAGCAGCAGTCGGAATATCGTTCATTGATCTCTCTGATTGTGTCGGGATTACCTATGATAGTCACGTTTGAGGAAGATAACTGCTCTGGTCTGAAATCTGAAATGTCCTGAATAATATTTGGCATAATGCGGACATTTCTAAATGTTTTAACAACGGCTTCCAGATAATCGATATTTTTTTTGATCAGCACAGTGCTGCTATCCTTAAAGTCGATTTCTTGCTCCGCCTCCTGATAGGCTGGAAAGGTAATGCTGAAAATCAGTCCGTGTTCATTATGCGGAAGGAAATTTTTTGACGCTACGTTTATGTGCCCGCCATGTCCCTCAATAATGGATCGAGCAATTGACAAGCCAAGTCCAGTGCCCGTCTTTTTTTGGCTTGTATAGAAGGCATTGAAGATATTTTTGAGATTCTCGAAATTGCAGCCAACTCCGTCATCCTCAATAGCAATCAGTTTGACAAAAGGGGCATCAATGATTTTCACCACCACGCGGGTTGCCTGCGCTTCAAAGGAGTTTCTAAACATATTGAGAAAAACCTGCTCTAGTTTCTTCCGGTCCCCATACACGGTCGTATCCTGATCCATATTGATAAAGGCGAAAGAGTCGATCCTATTTGGAAAATAGTCGTGAACGCAGTGCCGGATCAGCTCGCATATGTTCAGAGGCTTTTTTTCCTTGAGGATCTTCGCTTTAGAAAAATCAAGCATCTCATTGCTAAACTCAGTCAGACGGTTTATCGACATTATGATTTTTTCAACTATAGGCCTGAGTCCGTCGTTCAGGGCGGTATTATACTTGAGAAGCTCTGCAAACCCCAGGATCACCGTCGCATAGTTCCTCACCTCATGATTGATGATGGCTGAGGACTTGCCGAGCTCACTGAGAGAGCGGGCCTCTTCGAGTTCTTTGTAGGCCATCTGAAGCTTTGCAAGGGAATTCTCTCTTTCATTGATAATTAAGATGAGACGATCAGCGAACGAGTAGCTTAATATGGCGGAAAGTCCAATAACGCCAAAAATGGTATGGCTGGGCAGATTCAGAGCCAAATCCGTTCTGAAGAGTGTCAAGAGATCCAGGATACCGCATATAGAAAGAAGCAGAAATCCTATCAAATGGAAAAAGAGGCTTTTTCTTTCCGAAGCGCTAAGATGCCTCAATTTATGTACAATCAGATAATTTATGTATATTATTGATAGAATAATATATGGAGCTACGGTCACCTGATATAACGCCTTTGTGCCGACAAAGCCATCCTCTTGAACAAACATGAATCCGCCGAAAACCAGAAAAGAAAAAATAAGCCCTATAAACAGAAGTCCTTTAATAATCAAGATATTTTTCGATTTCGTTAAAATCATTAAATACCAGACCATGCATGGAACGATGAATAAATAGAGTATATGTTGGAGGCCGATCCACCAGACTTGATGCGGTCTCCACAGATCAATCGCTGAAAATGCGGCTAAAAGCATTATCACAATGCCGAAACACAAAAAGCTGCGATCAAGCCGTGTCCTGAGTTCTAACATACTAAATAGAACGCCAAAAACGAACAGGACGATGCAAATTCCTTGCAAGACCAAGATAATCATAAAGTAATAAGTATTTGCTTTTGGGAGATCCAGGGCTAAGATAGCAAATTAGGTTAGTCGCTCCGCCCCCCCTCTCCTTTTTAACTAAATTGAGCGATTTTTTACTCGATCTGCACCAATCTTTTGCGCATCAAGGACTTGCGAAAAGTCTCGATATATCCATTGGTATGCCTACGCTTTTCGCAAATCTCACTGCATCAAGATCTCGGCACATTTCTTCGCAAAAAACACTCAACTTAGGTTTTATAAAACATTACGTCAGTGACTCAGGAACAGGACGATATAATTTTTTATTTTACTATTAAAAATGGAGGATGTCAAGGGAGAGAAATGACCAAAATCCAGATATACCGGCAAACATGCCAGAGCTGTCATGCCTGTTGTGTTTTTTTCAGATTCATACTTGAAAGGAAGAATGCCTTGTGCCATAATACTTACACTTCGTTGATGATAGTTTTTGTTTGGTAAAATCAATCTATCACCCTGATTTTACAGGGTCAACGAGGTTTTTTTACTTTTTTTATGGTGAATCAAGGTATTCAACGTTCATAAAGTTGGATTTGTTATTGCTGGTGATTATGCTTTGGCTTTTCGTGGGCTCAAACTTTAGAATCATAACTTGCGAGAAAAGGATGTCGGATCTAAGAACCGGAAGACGAAAATATTACGATATATTCTCTCATGTGTACGACAAGTTTATCCAAATGCATTCTCGCCGGGATGAAAAAGATACACGAGATGTACTGGTGGAAATGGCTGAACTCGGTGAAACACCTAATCCTTATATTCTGGATATTTGCTGTGGCACAGGATCTGTCATTTTGGCGTTTGCTGATAACTATCCGGCAAGTCTTACCGTTGGATACGATTTTTCCCGCGGGATGTTGCTTAAAACCAGGAAGAAGCCAGGTGCTCAAAAGGTGATATTGATTGAAGGAGATGCGATATCGTTGCCGTTTGCAGATGAAAGCTTTGATCTGATTACCTGCTCCCATGCACTGTATGAATTAAAAGGGCAGACTCGACAAAACGCTTTGCGTGAAATGAAGCGGGTCATCCGATTTGCCGGAGTAGTTTTAATCATGGAACATGAGGTGCCTAAACGTCCCCTTATTAAGTTCCTTTTTAACCTCCGGATGGCGGCCATGGGATCTGCTGACGCCAGAGAATTTGTTAGTAGCGGACTGGCTCCGTTTACCAAAATTTTTTCACACGTTTCGCTTGCCCACTCCCCATCTGGAAAAAGTAAACTTATTATGTGTCGGAAGCATTTGGTAAAAATGTAGAATAAACTCAATATACAAGAAAGGAAAAATATCATGGCGATAAAAAAGTGGGCTACTCCACCGGAAATGCAGATCGACCCGGAAAAAAATTACCAGGCAGTCGTAGAAACCGACAAGGGAAACATAGAACTTGAGCTCTATCCCCAATACGCACCCAAAACGGTCAACAACTTTGTCTTCCTGGCAAGGGAAGGTTTCTATGATGGGGTATCGTTTCACCGGGTGATCAGCGATTTTATGATCCAGGGCGGAGATCCGACGGGTACCGGAAGTGGAGGCCCAGGGTATCAGTTTGAAGACGAAGTAGAAGGAAATCCGCTGAAGCACGAGACATGTGTGATCTCGATGGCAAACGCTGGGCCAAACACAAACGGAAGCCAGTTCTTCATCACGCATTCGCCGCAGCCACACTTGAACGGCAATCATACGGTGTTCGGAAAAGTAGTTGCGGGGCAGGAAGTCGTAAACGCAATCCGCCAAAATGATCGGATGGTCAAAGTGGAGGTTAAGGAAATATAGGGCAAGCTTTGAATTCGCTTCGGCAACTGGGACAAATATAGACTTTCAGATAAATAATTTCACAAGGCTAGAAGGAGGAAGGCGTATTAGTTATACGTCGACGACTGATAACGCAGTGAAATTATTTATCTGAAAGTCTATAGAAAGGAGGTAGATATGCATATGAAGGTAACACGCAGAAAATTTATCCAAATTTCCGGCGTGGCTGCGGCTGGGCTTGCTACCAGCGGTTTGGGCTTTGACCTTTCGCCGGTCAGGGCACACGCCCAAATGCTAAAGACTAATTATGCCAAAGAAACCACCACGATTTGTCCTTATTGTGCAGTGGGATGCGGGGCGATTGTACATACCAGCAAAAAAGGCGATGGTCGTGTCATCAACATCGAGGGTGATCCGGATCATGTGATAAATCGCGGGACTCTGTGCAGCAAAGGAGCCGGACTTTCCGGATTGATCGAAAATGAAAATCGTCTCCTTGAGCCCATGTACCGGGCGCCTTACACTAATGAGTGGAAGCAGGTATCGTGGGACTGGGCGCTAACGGAAATTGCCAAAAGGGTTAAAGCAACAAGAGATGCATCGTTTGAACGCAAAAATGCCAAAGGACAGGTGGTAAACCGGACGACAGCCATTGCCTCAGTTGGAAGTTCAGCAATGGACAACGAAGAGTGCTGGACATATCAAGCATTAATGCGTGCCCTCGGTCTTGTATATGTTGAACATCAGGCCCGTATCTGACATAGCGCAACTGTTGCGGCTCTGGCAGAGTCGTTCGGACGTGGCGCAATGACTAATCACTGGATTGATCTTAGAAACAGTGACTGCATACTGATTATGGGCAGTAATGCTGCGGAGAACCATCCCATATCATTCAAGTATGTTACAGAAGCGCAAAGAAATGGGGCAAAAGTTATTAATGTTGACCCAAGGTTTACCAGAACATCCTCAAGAGCAGATTTCTATACTTCTCTGCGTTCAGGCACGGATATCGCCTTTCTTGGAGGTATGATCAAGTACATACTGGACAACAAACTTTATAATAAAGAGTATGTGGTCAACTATACCAATGCCGGGTTTATAGTTGGAGAAGATTTTAAATTTAAAGATGGTCTGTTTTCCGGCTATGATGCAAAAAACAGGAAATATGACAAGAGCAAGTGGGCTTTTGATATGGACGCAAATGGTGTACCGAAGATGGATATTTCTTTAAACAACAGCCGCTGCGTTTTTCAGCTCTTGGAGAATCATTTCAGCAGGTATAATACCATGCTGGTTTCCTCGATTACCGGCACCCCGGAAGCGGATCTTGTTGAAATTTACAAGACATATGCCGCTACCGGCACTAGGGGAAAAGCCGGTACAATTATGTATGCCATGGGCTGGACTCAGCATACTGTTGGAGTCCAGAATATCCGGACAATGGCGATGATACAGCTTCTTCTTGGCAACATGGGAGTTGCAGGCGGTGGTGTTAATGCACTGCGAGGCGAGTCAAACGTGCAGGGTTCCACGGATCACTGCCTGCTCTGGCATATCTGGCCTGGATATCTTAAGACTCCAAGGGCATCGAATGTGTCCCTTGATGCCTACAACAAAAAATGGACTCCAAAAAGCAATGATCCGCTTTCCGCAAACTGGTGGCGGAATTATCCAAAATATTCAGTCAGTCTCTTAAAATCATTCTTCGGTGAAAAGGCTACTAAAGCAAACGATTTCGGGTATGACTTGCTGCCAAAGGTGGACGATGGGACTGATTATTCATGGTTGACCCTCTTTGATAAAATGTACAAGGGTGCTGTCAAGGGTTTTTTTGCCTGGGGCCAAAATCCGGCCTGTAGTGGCGCTAATTCCAATAAAACACGCAAAGCAATGGCAAAACTTGACTGGATGGTCAATGTCAACCTTTTTGACAATGAAACCGGTTCATTCTGGAAGAGCCCGGGTATGAATCCTTCTACCATAAAAACCGAAGTCTTTATGCTTCCCGCATGTGTATCTGTTGAAAAAGAAGGCAGCATTACCAACAGCGGCAGATGGATGCAGTGGCGCTATCAAGGGCCGAAACCGCTTGGGAACAGCCTTTCCGACGGTAATATCATAATGGAACTCGGCAACAAAATTAAAGAGGTTTATAAAGAAGGCGGGGTTTTCCCTGAGCCCATACTTAACCTGAAATGGGATTATATGACGGACGGCCTGTATGATCCACACAAGGCAGCCAAAGAGATTAACGGCTACTTCCTGAAAGATGTTACGGTTAAGGATAAATCCTTCAAAAAGGGAACTCTTGTGCCAAGTTTTGCTTATCTGCAGGCTGATGGTTCAACCTCATCTGCAAACTGGCTTTACTGCAACAGCTACACGGAAAACGGCAACATGGCAGCCAGACGCAGCAAAAAAGATGCTCCGAACAATATCGGCCTGTATCCTGAGTTTGCATGGTGCTGGCCTGTAAACAGGAGGATTATTTACAACCGCGCTTCTGTTGACCTCAAAGGACAGCCGTGGGACAAAAAAGACTGGGTTATCAGGTTCGCTGGTGATGTTAAGGACGGCAAGTATGTGTCAAAGAAGTGGATCGGAGACGTCCCGGACGGTGGCTGGTATCCTCTCGAAAATCCTGACGGGACAAAGAGAAAGGATGCAAAACAACCATTTATCATGAGAAAGCACGGTCATGGGCAGCTATTCGGTCCCGGCCGTGCAGATGGTCCATTCCCGGAACATTACGAGCCTCTTGAATCACCGCTTGGAAACAACTTGATGAGTAAACAGCGTATGAATCCGGCAGCGCCTGTTTACACAACAGATGCTGATTCAGTGGCATCGAACAGCCCGAAATTTTCTATTGTGGGTACAACATATCGTGTTTCAGAACACTGGCAGTCAGGCCTCATGACACGTCCACAGCCGTGGCTGCTCGAACTTCAACCTCAGGTTTTTGTTGAAATGAGCGAAGAGCTTGCCAAAGAAAAGGGCTTCAAGAACGGAGAACGGGTAAAGGTAGCATCTGCACGTGGTTCACTTGAATGTACTGCTCTTGTTACCAAGCGTTTTAAACCTTTCAAGATAGCAGGAAAGATTGTACACGAGGTCGGCATTCCATGGCATTTTGGCTGGAGATGGCCTGAAAGCGGTTCAGAGGAGAGCGCAAATCTGCTTACTCCGTCAACTGGTGATCCCAATACGAGAATCCCTGAATCCAAAGCCTTTATGGTCAACATAACCAAACTATACCTCGGAAGGTCATAAATTGCGGTTTTTTCGGTGAGCAATGAGCATCAAGAGCAAGGCGCGAAGACGCGTAATAGTAAGGGCACGATGCATCGTGCCCCTACCATCTGCCTGAGCAACGCAGCTATTGGTGTTCAGTGCCGGCGAAAAATCGCAAGTTTTGGCCTTTCGAGGTATATATAAAAAGGAGGTGCTCTGAATGTCTGGTAAATCATTTTTCATAGACACGTCGCTCTGTATGGCCTGCAAAGGTTGTCAAGTTGCCTGCAAGCAGTGGCACGATCTGCCTGCCGAGAAAACTGTAAACCGTGGAACCTACCAGAACCCGGCGGATCTCTCCTTTGTGACTTACAAGTTGGTGAGGTTCAACGAGACGGTTATTGACGGAAAGCTAAAGTGGCTTTTCTTCCCTGATCAGTGCCGCCATTGCCTGGAGCCGCCCTGTGAGATGGCGGCTGAGGACCCCGGGGCCATTTTCAGAGATCCGGCAACCGGTGCGGTTCTGTTTACGGCTAACAGCAAGGATATAGACACTCAAGAAGTTATAGAGGCGTGTCCATATAACGTTCCTCGGGTGGCCAAGGATGGCACCTTAGCCAAGTGCGACATGTGTAACGATCGTGTCCGAAACGGACTTTTGCCTGCCTGTGTGAAGACCTGTCCCACGGGTGCCATGAACTTTGGCGACCGTGAGGAAATGCTCGTTTTGGCAAGAAGGCGTTTGGCCACGGTCAAAAAGATCCACCCAAAGGCAAAACTCCTGGATCCGGATGATGTTCGCGTTATATATCTGGTCACAGAAGATCCGATGCTCTATCACTCATTTGCGGTGGCTTCAAATTCGGCCTTTGACATATCGAGAAAAGTGGCTTTAAATAAGCTTTTAAGACCACTGACTCGTTTAACAGCCGGTTTGTGAACAGAAAAAGTAACCGTTCACAGTTGTCGGTTCACGGTTCACGGTTAGAGAGCGATAAAGTCGGAAAACACCGTAACCTCACATGAAATATAAACTTTAGTTCTCACACTTGCCTGCCGCTGGCAGGACTGAATCTCTGGCTTCTTGTCAGCCTTTGGCTGATACGTTTTGATCAACCGTTAACTGTTAACCGTGAACCGTTAATAGAAAAAATACAGAATGGAAGAGTGGGGATAGTGGGTAACAATAATGGCTAAAAATGAAACTGCCGAGCAAATCAAAAAGGCTGTAAGTGCTATTAAAGCTCTAAGACCTGCCTATAAAGATCTTCTCGCTTTTTATGAAAAGCTTTTTTTGGCCCAGGAAGCCTCAAAAAAACACATTCACCTGCAACCAATAAAGATCCCCGAAGACCTCCTTTCAGTCAAGCGAAAAGAGGGGTTTCCTCTGATCGCAAGAAAAGACTTTAGAGTAGATATAAAAGCATCCGAGGCTCTGCTGAGAGAGATTTGCAGACTTGCCGGTGAAGCGAACAAAGTTCCGGCTCACGCCGGCGTGAAGCTTATGGACGCCCTGGACAGGGGCACGGTTGATGCCTCAGACCTGTTGTCAAAAACTTTGAGCGAAGATGACATCTATTTTGATGAAACGGCAAAAAACCTGGAAATTGACAAGGAAGTTCTCCTTTTTATGGCACATGGGAGTATAAGACCATCTCTTTCTCTTTGTGCTGGACAATTAGCCACTTATATAGATAAGAACACACTATGGGGAAAAGGGTATTGTCCTGTTTGCGGCAGTCCTCCAGCCATATCCATACTCCGCGGTGAAGGAGAGCGCTTTCTCTTTTGCAGCTTTTGCGACCACGAGTGGCATAGCCAAAGAATATATTGTCCGTTCTGCGAAAATAAGGATCAAAAAACATTGCACTATTTTTTTAGCGAAGAAGAGGAGTATCGGGTGAATGTGTGTGATAAGTGCAAAAGGTACATAAAAACAGTTGATACCAGGGAAATAAAACGTCCTGTGTACCCTTTTTTAGAACAGGTCGCGACATTGCACCTCGATATGCTGGCCCAAAACCAGGGACTTCAAAGCGGACATCCACTATGGCTCCAAACATAGACCACTATAATCGCAGGATTTCCTACCTGAGGGTCTCTGTCACAGACCGATGCAACCTTCGTTGCATCTACTGCCTTCCGGTAAAAGATCTGAAGCTGCTTGATCATGCTGAGATCTTGAGCTACGAAGAGATCCTGGATGTCATTATAGCCGGCACTGAATGCGGAATAAGGAAAGTGCGTCTGACAGGCGGCGAACCCCTGGCCCGTAGAAATTTTGTCCGGTTCGTTGCATCCGTGTGCCGGATACCTGAGCTCGAGGATGTCAGCATCACCACAAATGGTGTGCTCTTAAAGCAAAGAGCCAAAGAAATTTTTGATGCAGGCGTTCATCGCATCAATATCAGCCTTGACACACTTAACCGCTTGAAATATGCCAAAATCACGGGATATAATTGTTTTGATGAGGTCTGGGAAGGGCTTCAGGAAGCTGAGGCGGTTGGCTTTTCGCCCATAAAAATCAATGTGGTGGCTATCAGAGGTGTAAATGATGATGAATTCCATCAACTTGCCGAGTTGTCTGTGAAAAAGCCTTATCAGGTTCGGTTCATCGAGTACATGTCAATCGGGCACGACAGCAAGTGGAAGCATGAAAAATATATCTCTTCAGATGAAATCAAATCCAAACTCGAGGCCATTGGTCCCCTTCACAAAATTCAGCGTGCAACCCACGACGGGCCTGCCGAAAGATATCGATTTGAATCAGCAAAAGGCGAAATTGGTTTTATCAGCGCTCTCAGCCACCACTTCTGCCCTAGTTGCAACCGCATGAGACTCACAGCCGACGGCAAACTTCGCCCCTGCCTTTTTGCCGACAATGAGGTGGACGTCAAGACGTCTCTTAGAAATAAATGCACCCGGCAAGATTTGAAGGAACTGTTTCGGGAAGCTATCGCCAGGAAACCAAGGCAACACCACGTCATGATACCGGATGGTGGAGAGTGTCTCCGTCCTATGTATGCCATCGGAGGATAGCGCGTATAGACTTTCAGATAAATAATTTCACTGCGTTATCAGTCAAAATCTTCGACGACGTACAACTTAGCACGACTTACTCAGATTTTTCCTTCTAGCCTTGTGAAATGAATTATCTGAAAGTCTACAGTATGAAGGGTTATTTTTTAGATGAGAGTATTGATTATAGGAGCAGGTAAAACCTCACGCGAACTTTTGCGCAGACTTGGCAAATTCTGGGATGTCACGCTTGTCGATAAATCGGACAAACATTTTTCATATTTCAAAAAGATGAAGCCGGTAAAGAAGCTGATTCTTGGTGATGCATCGAGTAACATTGTCTTGCAAAAAGCAGGGATTGACAAAACCGATTTTTTTGTGGCAGTCACCAACCGTGATGAGATTAACCTCGAGGCCTGCATTCTTGCTCAGAAGCACAAAATCAAGAACATAATAAGTATGATAAATGACTCAGATAATCTTCAAAAATTTCGAGAACTCGGTGTCCGGGTCATATGCGGCTCCTATATAGTAGCTCACCAAATAGAAATATTTCTGGAAAGTCCAATGATGTTGATAAACAGCATAGGAGAAGGGCGAGGTGAAGTATTGGAGATCAAAGCGCTTCGCAATTCCCCGGCTGTGGGCAAATCGCTACGGGACATTCGTCCTAAAGATTGGCTGGTTGGAGCAATATACCGGAAAGGAGAAATACTTATTCCTCGTGGAGATACCACAATCCAAAAGGATGATCTAATTACCATAGTGGGCCATAGCAGCCTTTTCAAAACGGTCTCCAAGCTCTTCACTCTCGATGTCCCTAAATTTCCTTTAGAATACGGGAAAAACATCCTGGTTCCTGTGCGGGATAAACAAGACATAGAAACATCTGTAGAAGAGGCTGTCTATCTGACCAAGGATTTCAAGGCATCAAAGATCATTTTTCTTGTTTCATCAGGGGTAGTATCTATAGAACACGAGGCCATCATACAAAAAATTGTTCAACTGGCAGAGGGAAAAGTAGAATTTGACATAAAAAGGATTGAAAAAGAAAATGAGTTGGAAGAAACTATTATTGAAATGACCCGTCATGAAAATATTGGTTGTGTCGTTACTAATCTTTATAAAATTGGTATACTCGAAAAACTTATGGGTACAAGCAAAGTAGTTAATCTTGCGCATCGCATTAATTGTCCGCTTCTGGTAGGGAAAAAGCGATTCCCCTATAAAAGCATCCTGGTGCCTGCTAATGCAACCAGAGCTGCGGAACTGGCTGCGGAAGTAGCTGTTGACATCGGCCGAATTGCCGAAGCCAGGGTGGCAACGGCCAGTGTTTCTGATCCGGTATTTATGGCCAATAAAGACTCGGTAAAATGGGCTCAAACTGCCTTGCGTCATGTACGGCATATAGGTGAGATGCACCATTTTCCTATCGAAGAAATATTGCTTGAGGGAAACCCGATAAAAGAGATCGCAAACACTGCTGAGGATTTTGATCTCATTGTTATGGGCAGCTCCACCAAAGGAATGTCAATTCTCAAACCAAATGTTGGTGAGCACATTATTCATAAAGCTAAAAGCTCTATACTGATCGTAACATCATAGAGCCTGTTTGAAAAATAAGGATTCCTATGGAAATCAATCAGGCTTCCAGCCTAATTATCATTTCCCTTGCTGTTTTTATCGTACCAATCCTGTCCCGTTACCTGAAAATTCCATCAATTGTGGGAGAAATGCTTTTTGGGATAGCTATCGGAAAAAGTGGACTGGGTCTTATCATGTCCGGCGAATGGCTTTCATTTTTAGCGCACTTTGGGTTCCTTTTACTTATGTTTCTATCAGGATTTGAGATTGACTTTGAGTATCTGGAAAAGCAAGGGCGAAAGCAGGTGGTCTTCGCTCTATTTATTTTTTTCTGCACAGTTTTTCTGGCTTATTTGTTTTCCACACTTATGGGATTCGGTTTTTATATGACGCTTATTTTGTCAACCACCTCTCTGGGATTGGCAATACCTACATTAAGGGAGACAGGGCTTTCCAAATCGCTAATAGGCCAAAACATCATCCTTGCTGCTATAATAGCTGATTTTTTAACTTTATTTGGTATTGCTATTTATTCTCTTTTTTATCAACACGGTTTTTGCTGGGAGATGCTCAAGCCTGGGCTTATCTTTGTCTTTGCAGCTTTAGTTCTATATCTTCTCAAACGCTTGGCCTGGTGGTATCCGGAAAGATTTGTCCGACTTATTAAGAGGGAGGATCCGGTAGAAACAGGAGTAAGGGCAAGCCTGGCATTACTTTTCGTCTTTGTTGGTTTTTCAGGCATTCTGGGAATAGAACCTGTTCTGGGAGCCTTCCTGGGTGGAGCGCTCTTTTCCTTAATTTTCCGATATCGCGGTGTGCTGGAAGAAAAACTCATGGGCTTTGGTTATGGATTTCTTATTCCTATCTTTTTTATACATGTAGGAATGAATTTTGATCTTCGAGTTCTTTTGGAGTGGCAAATATTTTTAAATGCAGCCGGCCTTTTTCTGGTGGCCTGGATAATCAAGATAATCCCCTCTCTCCTTTTCCGTTTTAATGGGTTGACATGGGGAGAATGCTTTTCGAGCGGGATACTCCTTTCGGCACGCCTGAGTCTGATTATTGCTGCAGCTTCCATCGGGCTCAAACTCGATTTGATTAATAATCAGATTCACTCCAGCATCATATTGCTGGCTATTCTAACGTCCTCTCTGGCTCCAATATTGTTTAAGAAGATCCAGTCTGATTAACCTCACTTTTAACCACAGCTACAGCCAGGCCCGCAGTTGTCCGGACTTTCAGTACCGCAGTTACAGCCTCCAGCCTCGGTTGATAATTCTTGAGCACTGGGCTCTCGGACTTCGACAATCTTGACATCAAAATGAAGACGCTGACCAGCCAGCGGATGGTTAAGGTCAACGGTTACAGTATCATTTTCAACTGTTTTTATGACAATCATTATAGGACCGTTAGGGCTTTGCGCTTGAAGTTTTACACCTGGCTTGATATCTGCATCAGCAGGGAACTGGCTACGAGGAATTTCATGCACCAGATCTTCTCTTGCCGGGCCATAAGCATCATCCGGTTCTACTGTTATATTGGCGCTATCGCCTGCTTCCATTCCCATGATCTCTTTTTCAAGCCCTGAAATTATCTGGCCGGTACCGGTAATAAAGTTAAGCGGATTACCTGTTCGAGAACGATCGACCTCTTCTTCTGAGTCAAGACTTAGACAATACTCGATAGCTACAAATAAATTTTTTGCGATTTTCATAATTATATTCTCCTATAAAAAAAATGCAACCTGTGCGGTTAGCATTTAGCCATTAGCTGTTAGCTGTTGGATAAAACTGTTCAACATCCTCTTTACCTCATTGATCTGTTGATTAAGTTCTCTAAAATCTCTCATTTCCACTCCTTTTCAATGCTAATTGCTAACCGCACAGATCGAAAAAATGGGTAGAAGTCTTGGCATCCTTTACGACAAGTCAAAAGTAGTTTACACTTTGTTGATCTTGTATTTTGGCAGTGAAAATAGAAATTGGAAAAAATACTAAGATGTAGATGCGTTACCTATTTTTAAATTTCCAGTTTCGACATCGGCATTCAATTCGATAATACACGCTTTTTCGAAAAAAGTGTAAACTGGTGAATGAAGGATGCCGAAGTCTTTTTGATAAAACTTCTACTCCGGGCTTTGACTATTTTTCTAAAATAAGGCATATTAGTATTAAGTCAATACTGATTATTTCGTAAAAACCTATTTCATGACGCTTTGCGGCATAAATGTTTCTTCATTTTGTTTACGCTCAATTATAGACTTTCAGATAAATAATTTCACTGTGTTATCAGTCGTCGACGTATAACTAATACGCCTTCCTCCTTCTGGCCTTGTGAAATGAATTATCTGAAAGTCTA